>NZ_VFTK01000003.1:0-265739 GCF_006439495.1 Mesorhizobium sp. B3-1-8 | reverse complement strand
GGCCGACGCGAAAAGTCATGGTTCCGCATCGGACTAGACGCCCTCAGGGCATGGATCAACTTCTCACCCCAAAACGCGCTAACCGCATGGCTCAGCGCTTTCCCTAAGACCATCAAAACCCAATGAGTCGTGTACTGTGGAATCCGCTTCAGCGCGACGCGCTTTAAGCCAATCCCCTTGAAGGAGATACGCCCTTGGATGCAACCGGGGGCGTATTTTTGTGACCCCGCCGCGAAATCATCGGCTCAATTCGACTGTGAAATCACCGCCAAGTAACGCGAAGACCGGCTGCTGAGTCGCAAAGCGAGTCCACCGGATTCGATTTTGTCAAATCGCGTTTGATGTCGGATTCATCTGCGGGTAGATTAGACCCGAATCAGCCGGTCCATGGGGGGCGCGGCGACCACCCAAAGTCTCAAGTTCCGGCGCCAGGCTGGTACCAGACGCGGACGGTTTCGCGTTCCCTAGAGGGATTCGGCGCGGTTGGGCGCCGTTCGCGCCCGTGGGTGTGTCTTCGTAAACGTGACGCGTTTCGGGTCCGGCCGCTGGTTTTGCCAGCACCGGGCACAAGGATCGATTCCGGCAAGAATCCAAGAATTAAAATGAGCAGTTCCGCCGCGCTTCTCCAACCCGACGCTTCAGGCTCGCGCCTGACATCGCGCGGCGATCTCACCAGTTTCTTCATGCAGCTTGCCGCCGATATCGGCGCCGACAGCTACATGCTGGTCGCCATCGTGCACGACCAGGACCGCAACGATGCGCGCATCGTCTCCTCGAACTGGATCTTCGACGGCATAGAGCTGATCGGCAAAAGGCTGATTGCCAACCTGGCGCTGGGCCCCTTGACCGTGGCGCCGGGCGTACGCCCGAAGCCGCTGGTGGCGGCGCACGCGCCCGACGCCGGCGCATTGCTGACCGGCGAGGAAGCCCGCCTGCTCGACGTGCTCGGCCACGCCGAAATCTATTCGTTGCGGCTCAATGTCGGCCGGCAGCGCCTGTTCGTGCTGTTCTCAGCCGCCGAGGCGGGCAAGATCGACCTGGCCGCCCTGATGAAGGCGCAGATCAAATGCTGCTACGCGCTTTCCAGCATTCCGCAGCTGATCGCCGCGGCGTCCATGCAGGATCCGCTGTCGGACCGCGAGCGCGAATGCCTGTTCTGGGTTTCGGAAGGCAAGACCACCGACGAGGTGGCCGTCATCCTCGGTGTCTCGTCGAACACCGTCAACAGCTACATCACGCACGCCATCCAGAAGTTCGCGGCCAGCAACCGCGCGATGGCGATCGCGACCGCGATCAGGAGCGGCATCATTTGAAGCACGCACAGGTCAAAGAGGCCGCCGCGGCCCTTTTCAACGATCAATGCAATCCGTTCGGCGCCTTCTCGCTCGGCTCGGAGACCCATCACGCGGTCACCATTCCGGATGCCGTGCGTCGCTGCCGCTGGATCGCCGTCGATATCAACGCCTCGGCCTTCGGCCTCTATTTCGTTAGCCCGTCGCCCGAGCGCGCGCGTCTCGTGGCGTGTTTCGATTCCGACTATCCCGGCACCGCGGTCGCGACCAAATTCATCTCCGGCGCCAATGGCGAGGATATGGTGCGCCACAGCCGCATCTCGACGGCGCCGCGCTGGTGGGCCGACGACGGCTCCGCCGGATCGCAGCACGCCTTTCAGGCGCTCTCCTGGGCCGAGCCGACAGCGCCGCTGGCGCCCGGCACCAACGGCATCGCCTTTCCGGTGCATGCCGATCGCGGCCAATGCGGGCTGGTCGTCTTCCTGGGCTCGGAGATCGCGCTGTCCGACGACATGCTGTGCGAGATCCATGCCCGCTCCTTCGCGCTTTTCGCGGCGGTCGCCCGCATCCGCCCCGGCGACACCGGCAGGACGCGCTCGATCTCCAAGCGCGAGCTCGAATGCCTGAAGCTGACCGCCAACGGCAACACCAGCGAGGAGATCGCCAAGCTCCTCAAGCTCTCGGTGCATACCGCCAACCAGTACCTCACCCAGTCGACGCAGAAGCTCAACGCGGTCAACCGCAACCAGGCGGTCGCCAAGGCGTTGCGGCTCGGCCTGATCGAGTAGCTACACAGCCGCGGCGCTGTAAACGCGCTGCAGCGAGATTGGCTCGGCTGCAATCAAATCGTCAGGGGAATGCGAGCGGCTCGGTCCTGCGGATGCGAGCCTCTTCGATCGCGTCCTCGAGCAAGGCCGTGTTGTGCTCGGGCGTCTCGCCGGGCTTCTCGAACGACACGTAGTTGACCACCACGGACGCCTCGTGCTCGGTCAGCGTAAGCTGGAAATAGACCGTCACGCCGCGCGGGCGCAGCTCGAGATCGAGCACGATGCGCGGGCTGCCGCTCCAGTCGACATGCGCCTCGCCACCATGGCCGAGCCGCAGCTTGCCCGGCCGGAAGTAAAGCTCGGCGGCCGAATCCACCAGGTCCGAGAGGCAGGCGAAATGCTCGAGCCGGATGAAGGCGATATAGTCGGCAACGTCGATGAGCCTCAATTCGCCCACCACGGGCTCGATGGCGCTGGCGACGATCAGCTCGCGGGAGTTGGCGTGTGGTTGCCGGTCCATGGATTAGCGGCGTCCGTTCATTGGGTTGCTTTGCGCGTGGCCTTCTTCGAGTAGACGATCCGGACCAACTCGGCGACGGCCTGGTAGAATTGCGACGGGATCACGCTATCAACCGAAACTTGCTTGTACATGGAGCGCGCGAGCGCCACGTCCTCGAAGATCGGGATGTTGTTCTCCCTGGCGATCTCGCGGATCTTGAGCGCCACCAGGTCCTGCCCCTTGGCCAGCACGATCGGCGCGGAATCTTCCTCCCGCACATATTTCAGCGCGATCGAATAGTGCGTCGGGTTGGCGATCACCAGCGTCGCGCGCGGCACGGCCGTCATCATGCGCTTGCGCGCCCGGTCGCGCGCCAGCGAGCGCAGCCGCGACTTGACGATCGGATCGCCTTCCGACTGCTTCATCTCGTCCTTTACTTCCTGCTTGGTCATGCGCAGGTCGCTCCGCCAGTGGAAACGCGACCAGACGATGTCGACCACCGCGATCAGCCCCATGACGAAGACGATCGCCACCAATATGTCGACGAAGATGCCGCGTATGACCAGACCGAACGAGACCGGATTGGTGATCATGCCGGCGAGCAGCTTGCGATGATCTTCCGAGAGCGTGAAGGTCAACACCGCGATAGCGAAGCCGAGCTTGGCCAGCGACTTCAGGAATTCGACCCACCCCTGCACGCCGAACATCCGGCTCCAGCCCTTGGCGATCGAGATGCGCGACAGCTGCGGCCTGATCCGCTCGCCGACGATTTGCGGCATGTTCTGGAACACCGAGGCGCCGATGCCGGCAACCGTCAGCAGCACCAGCAGGCTGACGACGGCGCCGCCGATCTCGACCATGACCTGCTTGTAAAGCGAGATGACGTCGGTCTCGGTGTCCATCGGCCAGGCTTCCGGCTTTTCCAGGAACGTCGACAGGAACATGCCGAGATCGACGATCGCGTCCTTGGCATAGAAGACGGCGAAAACCAGTATGGCGAGGAAGGACGCAAAGATCGCGGTCTCACGCGAATGGGGCAGCTTGCCCTGTTCGATCGTGTCGCGGATCTTCTTTTCTGTGGCTTCCTCTGTTTTGGAATCCTTGTCGACCGCTTCAGCCATGGCGCTCTGACCGGGTGATTATCGTCAAGCGGCTTCGGCGGCGGCGGTCTGCGTCGAGGGCAGCTCGAAGGCTCCTTCGCGCGACAGCCGGATGGCGGCGACCGATATGCTCTTGCGCGCCGCCATGATGTCGGCAAGCGCAATGCCTTCCGATCCCTGTCCGAGTTCGGATTCGATCATGCGGCGAGAGCGCGCGCCGATCGCCGAGAGCGCCGATTCGGCGAGTTCCGGCGCCGCGCCGCGCAGCGCCAGCGTGACGAGCTCGGTCGATAGCCCGTCGAACAGCAAAACCCGGGCTTTCTGCGGCAGCAGCGGCAGATCGTCGAAGGCGAACAGCCGCGACCTGACGCCGGCGAGATCGGGCGTGCCGAGATCCTCCAGATCCTGCATGAGGTCGTCCAGTTCCGGCTTCGCCATTTCGTTGAGCATGCTGGCGACGCGTTCCTGGCCGGCGGACGTGTCCCTGCTGGCCTTCTGCGACAGCACGCTCACGCGCAGCTGGTTCTCGACGATCCGCGATGCCGCGTCCGGGATGTTGGCCATTGTCACCATGCGCTTGATGATCTGGCTGCGCATCGGTTTTTCCATGGTGAGCAGCACGTTGGCGGCCGTCTGCGACGCGAGCTTCGAAAGCACCATGGCCGACGTCTGCGGATGCTCGCCGGCAAGGAAGCCGCCAAGCCGCGCCGGCTCGAGCTTCTCGAGGTCCGGCCATATCGGCGGCGGTCCTTCCGGAACCGGCTCGAACTTCTTTTCGCCCATGATGGCGCTCATCTCCTCGGGCGACAGCGATTCGTTCAGGATCGTATCCATCCGGTCGGCTGAATCGAGCAGGCCGGCGCCCTCGGTGAACTCGGCTTCGAACTCGGCGACGATGCGCTCCAGGTCGGCCTGTGGAATGGTGCGTAAGAGACGCGCGCCCTCGATCAACGCCTTCAACTCGTCCTGTTTGAAGAATTTGAGCAGGCGGCTGGCCGCGGGCTTGCCCATGGCCACCAATATGGCCGCCGCCTTTTGCGGACGTGTGAGCGCCAATGCCGTCGTCATGCGTGCTGTCCTCGCTGCCGATTGGTCCGCTCGCCCGCCATTCTCAGGCGCTCTTCGTCGCGGCGATGATTTCGGTGAGCCGGATGCCGAAACGCGTCGGATCGCTTTCCAGCACCGTGATCTCGCCGCGCGCTATTCTGCGGCCGTTGACCACCACGTCGACCGGCTCGCCGATGCGGCGATTGAGCGCGACGGTGGAACCCTTCTGCAGCGCCATCAACTCCGACACGGGCATCTCCGTGCTGCCGAGGATGATCTGCACGTCTACCGGAATGGTCATGATGATCGAGGAATTGGCGCCAGCCCGAAACGCAGCATCCGGACGGCCCTCCTCTTCACGGAGCACGCCGCGCAGTTCTTCGATAGCGCGATCAAGCTGCTCGTTAGGTTGGCCGGTTTCCGTTTCGGCCTCGGCTTCCACATTTGTCGCTGCCATGCTTCGTCTCCATGAATCCCGGGCCTGGCGTCAGCCCGGCATCAGTCCGTCGATGAAATCCTGCCCGGCATCATGCGGATGACTGATGCGGACGGTGTAATTCTGCCCCAGCTTGCCGAACTCGCAGACAAACAGTGTCTTGTCGCGGGCGCTGAGCCTGGCGTTGAGCTGCGCGTTCTCCTCGAATTCGATCACCTGGCCGGGTTCGAACGCGGCGAGGTCGCCGAGCGTCAGCCGGGCGAGCGGCATCGTCGCTTCGAGCCGGACGGTCGAGCGCATCACCTCTTCGGAGAAGCGGGCCCGCCAGTCGAATTCCGTGGTCTCGCCGTCCTCGCCCGTGGCGACGTCGCCGCTGCGCGAGGAAAGCAGCAGGCGCTGCGGGATCATCACCGTGAGCGTGCCGCTGTCGGACGGCGTCGACAGGCCATAGACGATGCGCACGGCGGCGCCGTCGCGCAGCACCCGCCGCCTCGCATCGTTGCCGGACATTGCTTTCGGCACCGGCAGGCGCAGCTCGAGCGAACGTTTGCCGGATCCGTTGAGTGCCGTCGCGACCTCCTGGAACACGCTGGTCGCGACGTCGGCCTCGATCTGCGACAGGTCGCGCTCGATCGGCGCCACCGGCTGGTCGGGATCGCCGCCGAACAGCGCGCTCACCATGACGGCGACCGCTTGCGCATCCATCACCAGCGTCATGGCATCGGCCGAGGCCGGCGAGGCAACAACGGTCAGCGCAAAGGCATCGCCGGCGCGCGAACGCGCCTCGGGAACGCGGCCGACCTCCACCACTTGCAGATCGACGATCACTGGCGCGCCGAGCTCGCCCGCAAGCGCCTTCTGCAACACCGGCAGCGCCCGCTCGGCCATGCCGCGGCCGACGCCGATCACCTGCGCCGCCTCGCCGCTGTCGCCGACGAGCCGCTCGATGATCAACTCCCGGGTTTGCGAAGGACTGCCCGGACTTGTCATGACGGCAGGCGGCCCTGTCTCGGATGCAGCATGCTCAGGCCGCCTTCTTCTCGGCGGAGCCGGCGTTCATGGTGCTCTGCTCCACCGCGTCGATCGTCGGACGCTCGTAGGAGGATATGGTCTTGCGGCCGAATTCGATCGCCACCTGCGGCAGGGCGCCGTTCATATACGCAAGCAGCGTCTGCTTGACGATGATGTAGAGGCGATTCTTCTTTTCGCGCACCGTCTTGATCTTGGTGGCGACCGGACCAACCACCGCATAGGACAGGAAGATGCCGAGGAAGGTCCCGACGAGTGCCGCGCCGATCAGGCCGCCGAGGATTTCGGGCGACTGGTCCAGCGCGCCCATCGCCTTCACCACGCCGAGCACGGCCGCCACGATGCCCAGCGCCGGCAGGCCGTCGCCGACCGCGACCATCGCGTGATAGGCTTTCAGCTTGTCGGTGCGGATCGTCTGGATCTCTTCGTCCATCAGCGCTTCGATCTCATGCGAGCGGGCATTGCCGATGATGATGATGCGGCAATAGTCGCAGATGAAATTCGTCAGGTCGTGGTTCTTCAGCACGGTCGGAAAAGCCTGGAAGATGGCCGACTCCTCCGGGTTGTCGATATGCGCCTCGACTTCGCTGCGCGATTTCGAGCGCAGTTCGCGCATCAGGCTGTGCAGGACGCCCAGCGTCTCGAGGTAGTCGCGCTCCTTCGGCACCGCCTGCTTGAAGGCTTCGAGAATACCCTTGCCGGTATCCTTGACCGTCTTCATCGGATTGGCGACGAGGAAGGTGCCGAGCGCGGCGCCGCAGATGACCACCGCTTCCCATGGCTGCATCAGCACATGCAGATGCCCGCCCATGGCCATGAAGCCGCCGAGGACGCAGCCGAGCGTCACCACAAGTCCGATCAGAATGCCCACGACAGGTCCTTCCGCATGTCACGTCGTGATCAGGGATAGTCCTCGTGCCTTGTGTGAGGCTTGAATCGAAGGCCGCGAACGCGATTCAGCTTCGCGCAAGGAAGTGACGTTATTGTGCAGGGATAGCTTCGGCCGGAGGCGTGTCCTTGCTCAGTACCTACACCAGCTACCAGTTGATCGCGAAAGACATCAACAAATCGATCGTCCAGGTTGAGAAACAGCCGACGGTCGATCGCGATACGCAGTATTATCTGGCCAATATCGGCAAGGTTACATCGATCGACGATTTCGTAAACAATGATCGCCTGTTCAAATATGCCATGAAGGCTTACGGGCTGGAGGACATGGACTATGCCAAGGCCTTCATGGTCAAGGCGCTGAAGGAAGGCATCTCCGACGCCGACAGCTTCGCCAACAAGCTGACCGACAAGCACTACGCCCAGTTCGTCGCTGCCTTCAACTTCGCGGCCGATGGCACCAGTGCGACGATCTACAACCCGACACAGCAGCAGGTTACGGCGAACTACGCCACACAGGCCGAGATCGCCGGCCTTGATCCGGATTCGGACTATGTAAAAGGCGAGACGACCTACTATCTCGCCAACATCACCAAGGTGAAGTCGATCGACGATCTGATGTCGAACGACCGGCTCTACACTTACGCGCTGGCCGCGTTCGGCCTGGATTCGGCCACCGAGGACAAGGACCTCATCAAGTCCGTCCTGCAAGGCGGCGTGAAGGATCCCGACAGCGTCGCCAACCAGCAAACCAACAAGGCCTATGCCGGGCTCGCCGCCGCCTTCAACTTCGCACAGTACGGCGACACGACCACCACTCGCGTTGCGGCGCAGCAGCCGACCGTCGACATGTATCTGCGCCAGACATTGGAGGAGAATGCCGGCCAGACCAACGAAGGCGTGCGGCTGGCGCTTTATTTCCAGCGCAAGGCGCCGGACATCACCAGCTGGTACGACGTGCTCGCCGACACCGCTTTAGCCAGCGTGGTCCGCGCAGCGCTCGGCCTGCCCGATTCCTTTGCCACCGCCGACATCGACAAGCAGGCGCAGCTCTTCGAGCAGAAGCTCGACATCAACGACTTTACCGACCCGGACAAGCTCAGCAAGTTCCTGACCCGCTTCACCAGCATGTACGAGATCAACCACCCGACCTCGACGGCGGTGACGTCTGTCAGCGTGCTCTTCGCGCAGCCGACCAGTGTCGGCATCTCCACCGATCTGATGATGGCCATGCAGCAGTTGAAGTTCTGAGAAGATCATGCAGGACAGTCTTTACGTCGCCCTTTCCTCGCAGATCGCGCTCGAGCGCCGTCTCGACACCATCGCCGATAACGTCGCCAACGCCTCGACCATCGGCTTTCGCGCCACCGGCGTGAAGTTCGAGGACGTGGTCTCGGGCACCGGGCCGAAGTCGGTCTCCTTCGCCTCCTCCGGCAAGACCTACCTTTCCGGCGCGCATGGCGCGCTGACCGAAACTGGCAACCCATTCGACTTCGCCATCCAGGGCGACGCCTGGTTCGCCATCGAGACGCCCGCCGGCACGGTGATGACGCGCGATGGCCGCTTCTCCATGAACGAGAACGGCGAACTGATGTCGATCGAAGGCTATCCGGTGCTGGACGGCGGCGGCGCTCCGATCCAGCTCGATCCGCGCAACGGCCCGCCCAAGGCGGGCGCCGACGGCTCGCTCAGGCAAAACGACCAGTTGGTCGGCGCCATCGGTCTCTACAATTTCGACCCCGGCGAGAATTTCGTCCGCTACGGCAATTCGGGCATCGTTCCGGCGCGCACGCCCGAACCCGTCACCGATCGCTCGGACGTCGGCGTCGCTCAAGGATTTCTGGAAGAGTCGAACGTCAACCCGGTGCTGGAAATGACCCGGCTGATCCAGGTGCAGCGCGCTTTCGAGAACACGGCGGCTCTGATGCGGCAGACCGATTCCTCCACCGACGACGCGATCAAGACGCTTGGCTCGAAGTGACGGCATGACGAACGGCTCGTCCTTGTTGCGCGCTTCCGATAGCCCGGCGGATACCGGACGTGCCGACAGGCTGGCCGCGCTCGAACGCGTCTGGCGGCGGTTCGACGATCCGCAGGCGCTGCTTGCGCGCGGCGGCCGCGTCGCCGAGATTTCGCCGACGCATTACAAGGTTCGCGGCCTGTCCGGAATTGCCAGGCTCGGCGACATCGTCGAGCAGCGCGGCAAGGCCGGCGCACGCCGCGGCGAGATCGTCAAGATCGGCAGCGACGAGGTGGTGGTCGCGCCGTTCGAGCGCAGCACCGATGCCGGCATCGGCGATGCCGTCTTTCGCCGCGGTCCGCTCGCGGTCACGCCGCATGTCTCCTGGCGCGGGCGCGCGATCGACGCCTTGACCCGCGTCATTGACGGCGGTCCGCCGCTGATCAGGCCGAATGCAGCCGATGCCGCGCATAGCGCGACGCCTGGCGCCCTGGCGCGCCAGCGCGTCGGCACCGGCTTCCTCACCGGCGTCAGGGTGATCGACATCTTCACGCCGCTCTGCTTCGGCCAGCGGCTTGGCATCTTCGCCGGTTCCGGCGTCGGCAAGTCGACGCTGCTTGCGATGCTGGCCGGCGCCGAGGCCTTCGATACGGTGGTCGTGGCGCTGATCGGCGAGCGCGGCCGCGAGGTGCGCGAATTCCTCGAGGATACGATCGGCGCCCAGAGCATGGCCAAGACCGTCGCCGTCGTCGCCACCAGCGACGAAAGCGCCATGATGCGCCGGCGCGCGCCCGACACGGCCATGTGCGTGGCCGAGCATTTCCGCGACCAGGGCCATCGCGTGCTGCTGGTGCTGGACTCCATCACGCGCTTCGCGCATGCGCTGCGTGAGGTGGCGACCGGAACGGGCGAGCCGCCGGTCGCGCGCGGCTATCCGGCCTCAGTCTTCACCGACCTGCCGAAGTTGCTCGAACGCGCTGGGCCGGGGGCCGAAGGCCCCGGGGTTAAAGGTAAGGGTTCGATCACCGCCATCATTTCCGTGCTGGTCGACGGCGACGACCACAATGATCCGGTCGCCGACTCGGTGCGCGGCATCCTCGACGGCCATGTCGTGCTCGACCGCGCGCTCGCTGAGCAGGGTCGTTATCCGCCGGTCAATCCGCTGTCGTCGATCTCGCGCCTTGCCGACAAGGCCTGGAGCGCCGAGCAGCGCATGCTGGTGACAAGGCTGAAATCGATGATCGCGCGCTTCGAGGATACACGCGACATCCGTCTGCTGGGCGCTTACCAGAGCGGCGCCGATGCCGAGCTCGACAACGCGGTGCGCCAGGTGCCGCTGATTTACGAGGCGCTCACGCAATCGCCGAGGGACCGCGCATCGGCCGATCCGTTCGCCGACCTCGCCCGCCATCTCAAGGGGAAGCTGAATGGCGATCAAGGAGACTGAATTCCAATACACCGAGCGCATGTTGCGCGACATGCTTGCCGAGGCCGAGGCGGCGGAACGGGCTGAGGCCGACGAGGCAAGAACTGCCAAGCAGAAGGCCGCGCTCGCCAGGACCGAGAAGGCAACGGCGCTTCCGACCAGAGCCGACAAGCCGCATCCGCCGCGGACATCCACTGCCGACATGGCACAGGCCAGCCGCGATTCGTTGCTCGATGGCCTTTTTCCCCGCACCCAATGGCCCGAGCCGCCGAAAGCCCAGTTCCCGCGCCTCACCGACAAGAGCGCCGACCGCCGCAGCGATTTAGTCATCGCCGCGCTCGGCATCACACTCGGCCTGATCTGCGCGCTGTTCCCCTGGTATATCTTCTTCAACCAGGAGCAGTTCGGCGTTCAGGCCATCAAGTTCGGCGGCAGCGGCAGCAACTCCGGACGCGCCGGCGGCGGCATCGTGGCCGAACGCAGCGGACCGCTGACGGCCAAGGACGTTCCCAATGCCGATATCGACCTGTTCGCCACCGGAACGGTGCAGGACGATCCCGCGCCATCGCCCGGCGACCAGCCCTTCCCGGCCGCCGCTTCGGAATTCAAGATGGTGCATGTCGCCAACGGCCGCGCCATGATCGAGGACGATACCGGTCTGTGGATCGTCCAGCGCGGCTCGGTTCTGCCCGATTCCAGCCGCGTCGCCTCGATCGAGCAGCGCGGCGGCAAGTGGGTGATCGTCACCAGCACCGACAAGGTGATCCAGCTCTCCAAGTAAGAACCCGGGCCTTACAGCTCGTCCCGCGCAAGGTCCGCGCAAGACTGGCCGCCTAGTCTTGTGCGTACTTGCCCGGGAGATTCCCATGGAACCCGTAAATCTTTTCGATCTTGCCACGCGGCAATCGCAATGGCTGGCCGTGCGCCAGTCGGCGATTGCCTCGAATATCGCCAATGCCAACACGCCGGGCTACACGGCCAATGACGTCGAGCCCTTCGAAAAGGTCCTCGACCGCACCGCCGTGACGCTTGCCGCCACGCAGACTGGCCACCTTGGCGCCGAAACGGCCCATGCCGGCTTCAACGTCAGGCCGGAAGACGCTGACGGCGCGATCATGCCGTCGAAGAACACCGTGGTCCTCGAACAGGAGCTGATGAAGGCCGGCGAGGTGCGCCGCTCCTTCGAGCTCAACACGGCGATCGTCAAGGCCTTCCATTCGATGATGACGATGGTGGTGAAGAGCTGATCATGGATGCGCTGACTGCAGCCCTCAAAGTCGCGGCTTCCGGTCTTGGCGCCCAGTCGGAGCGCCTGCGCGTGGTCTCGGAAAACCTAGCCAACGCCCAATCGACCGGCAGCACGCCGGGCGCCGAGCCCTATCGTCGCAAGACGATCACCTTTCAGTCCGAGGTCGACCGCGCAACCGGCGGCTCGCTGGTGGAAGTCAGCGCGATCTCCCGCGATCCTTCGGACTTCCCGATCGAATTCCAGCCCGGCAACGAAGCCGCCGACGACAAGGGGTACGTCAAGATGCCCAACGTCAACACGTTGGTCGAAATGGCCGACATGAGCGAGGCGAACCGCTCCTATGAAGCCAACCTGCAGGTGATCAAGCAGGCTCGCGATCTGATTTCCATGACCATCGACCTGATGAGGAACCAGTAATGATCGGCGGTATCGGGCCAATACAATTCAAAACGGCGGTCGATGGAGCGGAACAGGCTTCACCGGGTCTGCTGCAGGGCGGTGTCGGAACGCAGGCCGGCGAAAGCGTCGGCAGCACTTTCGCCGAAGTCCTCGGCCAGGCGGCGACGAAGACCGTCAACACGCTGCAGGGCGCCGAGCAGATGTCGATCCAGGCGCTCAAGGGCGATGCCGACACCCGCCAGGTCGTCGATGCGGTGCTGAGCGCCCAGCAGGCGCTGCAGACCACCATCGCGATCCGCGACAAGGTCGTCTCGGCCTATCTCGAAATCAGTCGCATGAGTATCTAGGAGCGCGTCATGAAAGCCCTTGCGATCGCCGCCACAGGCATGAACGCCCAGCAGACCAACCTGGAAGTCATCGCCAACAACATCGCCAACATCAACACCACCGGCTACAAGCGGGCCCGGGCCGAATTCTCCGACCTGCTCTACCAGGTCGACCGCACGCAGGGCGTGCCCAACCGCTCCAACACCTCGCTGGTGCCGGAAGGCGTCTCGATCGGTCTTGGCGTCAAGACCACGGCGGTGCGCAACGTCCACACGCAAGGTGAATTGGCCAGCACCGGCAACAGCTTCGACCTGGCGTTGACCGGCAGGGGCTGGTTCCAGATCGAGGGTGCCGACGGCGGCACGCTCTACACCCGCGCCGGCGCCTTCAACACCAATGCCACCGGGCAGCTCGTGACCGCCGACGGCGCCAACGTTATCCCCGCCATCACCGTGCCGACGGACGCCGTCGAGGTGATCGTCAACAAGACCGGCCAGGTCTTTGCCCGCATCGACGGACAGACCGACCTGCAGCTGCTCGGCCAGCTTCAGATCGTCAACTTCGCCAATGAGGCGGGCCTGGCGCCGCTCGGCGACAACCTTTTCCAGGAAACGGCTGCCTCCGGCCCGGCCAATGTCGGCGTTCCCGGCGATCCGGGCTTCGCCACGATCCAGCAGGGTTATCTCGAGTCTTCCAACGTCGATCCAGTCAAGGAGATCACCGAGCTGATCTCTGCCCAGCGCGCCTACGAAATGAATTCCAAGGTCATTCAGGCCGCCGACGACATGGCCTCGGTGGTCTCCAAGAACATCAGGTAACGGATGATGGCCGGGCCGATCTCCTCCGCACTCCGTCGCGTCGCGCTGGCCACCGCCCTGGTGGCCGCCGGCATGCCGGCTTTCGCGCAGGACGCGACCGGCCAGTCGGCAAACCAGATCGCCGCTGGCCAGGCGGTCGGCGAGGCCGTGCTGATCCCCAACAGGGTCATCTATCCCGGCGAGACCATCGAGCCCGCCTCGCTCAAGCAGGTGACGCTCATCCCCGGCAAGCACAAGCCGGACGGCATGGCGACGCGCTCCGAGGAACTCCAGGGCAAGGTTGCCAAGCGCACGCTGCTGCCCGGCCGCTACATCCCGATCAGCGCCATCCGCGACGCCTGGCTGGTCGAGCAGGGCGCTTCCGTACAGGTCTATTTCACCGCCGGCGCGCTCACCATTTCGGCCGCCGGCGTCACGCTGCAGCCAGGTGCTGCCGGCGACCAGATCAAGATCCGCAACATCGACAGCGGCAAGATCATCTCGGGCACGGTGATGGCCGACGGCACCGTCAAGGTTGGCGCTTCGTGATGCGCGTCCTTCTCCTTCTGCTGAGCGCGGCCATCGGCCTGCAGCCGGCATTGGCGGATGGGCTGACGCCCAAGGCCAAGCGCGAGCTCGCGCAGAAGAACGGCGGCGTCTACGACGATCCGGAATACGATCCGGCCACCACCACGCGCATGTTCCGGGTCTCGACCGGGCCGAGCACGCTGCCGCCCGGCCAGGTCGCCGCGCGCATCAAGGACATCGCCCAGTTGCAGAGCGCGCGCGACAACCAGCTCGTCGGCTACGGCCTGGTCATCGGCCTCGCCGGAACCGGCGACAGCCTGCGCAACTCGCCCTTCACCGAACAGTCGATCCGCGCCATGCTGGAGAATCTCGGCATCGCGACCGAAGGCGGCAGCGCGCGCGCCAAGAACGTGGCCGCCGTCATCGTCACCGCCAACATGCCGCCCTTCGTCCAGTCGGGCAGCCGCATCGACATCGACGTCTCCTCGATGGGCGACGCCACCTCGCTCGCCGGCGGCACGCTGGTGATGACGCCGCTGAAGGCAGCCGATGGTGAAATCTATGCCGTCGGGCAGGGCTCGGTGATCGTCGGCGGTTTCACCGCCCAGGGCCAGGCCGAGCAGTTAACGCAAGGCGTACCGACCGCCGGCCGCGTGCCGAACGGCGCCATCGTCGAGCGCTCGGTGCCGGCCGAATTCGACGACCAGGGCGTGTTGACGCTGCAATTGCGCAATCCCGATTTCTCCACCGCCATCCGCATCGCCGACGCCATCAACGATTACACCTCGCAGCGCTTCGGCATGCGGGTCGCCGCCGAACGCGACGCCCGCACGGTGCAGATCAGGCGGCCGAAGAATGTCTCCGCCGCGCGTTTTTATGCCGAGATCGAAAATCTGGTCGTCGAATCCGACGCCCCTGCCCGCGTCGTCATCGACGAACGCACCGGCACCATCGTCATCGGCAGCAATGTCAGGATCTCACGCGTGGCGATCAGCCATGGCACGCTTACGGTGCGCATCACCGAAGCGCCGAAGGTGGTCCAGCCGGAACCCTTCTCCAGGGGCGAGACCGCGGTCGAGCCTTTCACCGCCATCGAGGCAAGCCGGCCCGACGCGCGCGTTGCGGTGCTCGATGGTCCCGATCTCGAAACGCTTGTATCCGGCCTCAATCGCCTCGGCGTGAAGCCCGACGGCATCATCGCCATTCTGCAAGGCATCAAATCGGCCGGCGCCTTGCAGGCCGACCTGGTTCTCCAATAGGCACGCCGATGATCGCGCTTTCCTCCCCAACACCCCGCCGTCACCTGAGCTTCTGCGCCATCGGAGCAATGGTTGCTCTGCTTGGCGGGACGGCCGCCCACGCGGACGAGGTGCGACAGGTGTTGCCGGGCGGTCAGGCGCCGGTTCAGCCGGCCCAGCTCACACACGAAAGCGCGCCGCTTCAGCCGGCTGCGCTCGCGGCCGGCAAGGCGCCTGACGAAAGCGAGGTCCAGCGCTTCTGCTCCAACATCGCGGACGCCGCGCGCGACCGCCGCTACGCGCTTCAGGCCGAGGAATTGAAGCAGCTGCAGGCCGGCATCGACGAGCGCATGAAAGCGCTCGAGGCAAAGCGGGCCGAGTACGAAGAATGGTTGAAGCGCCGCGAAGTGTTCCTGGCGCGCGCCGAGGACGGCGTCGTCAAGATCTATGCCGGCATGAAGCCCGACGCCGCCGCCGAACGGCTGGCGATGGTCAATGCCGAGCTCGCGGCAGCCATCCTGATGAAGCTCGATTCGCGCAAGGCCGGCGTCATCTTGAACGAAATGGACCAGAAGGCGGCGGCGACGCTCACCGGCATCATGGCCAGCGCGGCGCGAAGGGTTGATCCGTCATGAAGTTGAAATTCTTTGTTTTCGTCGCGGTTGCGGCATTGTCCGGCTGCGGCACCAATTTCAAGGAGATCGGCCGGGAGCCCGCTCTGTCGCCGGTCGGTTCCGGCATCGGTGAGGGCGGTTCCGGCCCCTACAGCTATCCCGAGCCGCCTGCCTCGCGGCCGAAGAAATTCTCGCTGTGGGACGATCGCCAGAGCCGGCTCTTCACCGATCCGCGCGCGCTGCGCGCCGGCGACATCCTTACCGTCAACATCAAGCTCAACGACAGGGCCAATTTCAAGAACCAGAACGACCGCAGCCGCACCGCCGCGCGCAAGCTCGGCTACGACGTCAATCTCGGCTGGGAAAGTGCAAGCACCAGCGGCAAGGGCGACGCCGGCCTGAGCTCCAGCACCGAGACCAATGCCGACGGCGAGATCAAGCGCTCGGAGGACATCGCCCTCAACGTCGCCGCCGTCGTTACCGAGGTGCTGCCCAACGGCAATCTGATGATCAGGGGCTCGCAGGAGGTCCGCGTCAACTACGAACTTCGGGTGCTGACCATCGCCGGCATGGTTCGTCCGTCCGACATCGGCGCGGAGAACACCATCCCCTACGAGCGCATCGCCGAAGCGCGCATTTCCTATGGCGGCCGAGGCCGTGTGAGCGAGGTCCAGCAGCCGGCCTATGGCCAGCAGGTCCTCGACCAGGTTCTTCCTTTCTAGGGCCGGGGGAAGCGCTGCCGTGGCGAACATCGAACAGGTCCAGCCCAAGAAGGGACCTTCCCTGGCGATCCAGCTCGCCATGCTGTTGGTCATAACGGGCGCGGCGGTCGGCATGGGCTGGCTTTCCGGCGGCTATCTCAAGCAAGGCGAAACGCCGGCACCGGTGCCCGCGGCGCCGGAAAACGCCGGCACCGCGGAAAAACCCGCCGAAGCCGGCAAGGCGGCCGCCGGGCCGGCGCTGGTTCAGCTGGCACCGATCACCACCAATCTCGCCTCACCGTCGGACGTCTGGATCCGGCTGGAGGCGTCGCTGCTCTACGATGCACCCCAGCCGCCGGAAATGGCCGAGCAGATCCACCAGGACCTGCTCGCCTATGTGCGCACGCTCAAGCTGCACCAGATCGAAGGCGCCAGCGGCTACCAGCATCTCAAGGCCGATCTCGAAGAGCGCGCGGCGCTGCGCAGCGGCGGCCACGTCAAACAGGTTCTCGTCAGGACGATGCTGCTCGAATGAGAAAGTTCCTCATAGCCACGGCGCTCATCGTCGTCACCACTTCCGTCGCCGCGGCCCAGCAGCTCGATCTTGGCGGCATCGGCAAGGCCGACGGTACGACCGTCGGCTATCTGATCCAGATGTTCGGCCTGCTCACGGTGCTTTCGGTGGCGCCGGGCCTCTTGATCATGGTGACGAGCTTCACCCGCTTCGTCATCGCCTTCTCGATCCTGCGCGCCGGCATCGGCCTGCAATCGACGCCGGCCAACCTGATCCTGATCTCGCTCTCGCTGTTCATGACCTTCTATGTCATGGCGCCGACCTTCGACCAGGCCTGGAACACCGGCGTCAAGCCGCTGATGGACAACCAGATCACGCAGGCCGAGGCGTTCGAGAAGATTTCCGGCCCGTTCCGCGACTTCATGCTGCACAATGTGCGCGACAAGGACTTCGATCTCTTCGCCGACCTCGCCCGCGAACGCGGCCAAACCGTCTCGCGCGAGAGCGTCGACCTGCGCATCCTGGTGCCGGCCTTCATGATCTCGGAGATCCGGCGCGGCTTCGAGATCGGCTTCCTCATCGTCCTGCCCTTCCTCGTCATCGACCTCATCGTCGCCACGGTCACCATGGCCATGGGCATGATGATGCTGCCGCCGACGGTGGTATCGCTGCCGTTCAAGATCCTGTTCTTCGTGCTGATCGACGGCTGGAACCTTCTGGTCGGCAGCCTGGTGCGATCCTTCACCTGATCGTTCCCGGCGCGGGTGCCGAAACGGCGCCCCATTCCACTCGAATTTTACGCAATATATTTTCGATTAACCGTCCGATTTAGCTCTTTGGTAGCAACTTGCCGCCATAGTCGCTCGCAGATGGCGGGTGACCCAACTGAGCGGTCATTGGCATGATGCCGCACCGTCATACCGGACATGCCGGTATGTCAAAAAAATCCGTGTAAAAACAAGGTACGTGTACCATGGCCAGTATCATGACCAACGCCTCGGCGTTGACCGCTCTGCAGAGCTTGAACGCCACCCAGAAGAACCTCGACACCACCCAGGCCCGCATCTCGACGGGCTATCGCGTCTCGCAGGCTTCCGACAACGCCGCTTACTGGTCGATCGCCACCACGATGCGCTCCGACAACCAGGCCATGTCCACCGTCTCGGACGCTCTCGGCCTCGGCGCCTCGAAGGTCGACACCGCCTACACCGGCATGGACAGCGCGATCTCGACCATCAACCAGATCCAGCAGAAGCTGACCGCTTCCTATGGCCAGACCGATGCTTCGAAGGAAAAGACCCAGGTCGAAATCGCCGCTCTTCAGAAGCAGTTGAAGGCCTATGCCGATGGCGCCACCTTCTCCGGCACCAACATGCTGTCGGTATCGACGGCTTCGGGCACGGCGGCGGACGTCAAGATCGTATCGGCCTTCAACCGCGGCGCCACCGGCTCGGTTTCGATCTCGACGATCGACGTCAACGTGGAAAGCATCAAGCTCTATGACGCAGGCGCTGCCCCGACCGCGAAGGGCATCCTCGACACAGAGCGTCTCGGCACCACCGGCGCCGCTGTCGCCGCGGCCTCGGCCCCGACCCTGGGCGCTGCTGCCGCTGCCACCGACACTTATTCGGTCGCCGGCCTGAAGATCTTCTCCGGTACCACCGCTGCAAGCGACACTCAGATCCAGGCGATGATGAACGTCGTCGACGCCGCGCTGAAGGACATGACGAACGCCGCCACCAAGCTCGGCGCCGCCAAGAGCTCGATCGACCTGCAGAAGACCTTCACCTCGAGCCTGATGGACTCCATCGACCGCGGCGTCGGCCAGCTTGTCGATGCCGACATGAACAAGGAATCGACCCGCCTCCAGGCGCTGCAGGTCCAGCAGCAGCTCGGCGTCCAGGCGCTGTCGATCGCCAACGGTTCGTCGCAGTCGATCCTGTCGCTCTTCCGCGGCTGATCGCTCCCAAAACGGTTACATCGGACAATCGGGCCGCGCCAAAAGCGCGGCCCGATTTGCGTTGGAGCATTCCTGTCTCAAGCAAACGGCAAAGGCTCCCTCTCCTGGCTTTGAAGCAACTTCGGGCGGAAAGACCCGTCGCGAACTCTTCTTCGAATTGCTCTTGCTCAAGGCTCGCGCAATCCTCGTTTCTTAACCTCTCGCAAGCCTGTTTTTAACAGGCCATTAACCATATCGGGCTAGGTATGGTTAACCAATCACTTAGTCGTCGAATCGGCCCGACCGGCACGTTCGCGACCGATGGGCAGGCCGGACCCGGCCTGTGTGGCATGCCGGCCTTTGAGAAGGAGCGAGTTTCTTGGCGAGCATCATGACGAACGCTGCGGCGTTGACTGCACTTCAAAGCCTCAACGCCACCAACAAATCGCTCGAGCAGACGCAGGCCCGGATCTCGACCGGCTACCGGGTCTCCGAGGCCTCCGACAACGCCGCCTACTGGTCGATCGCCACCACCATGCGTTCCGACAACTCGGCGCTCTCGACCGTGCAGGACGCGCTCGGCCTCGGCGCCTCGAAGGTTGACACCGCCTATACCGGCATGAACAACGTCCTTTCGACGATCGGCCAAATCAAGACCAAGCTTTTGTCGGCTGTGGGCCAGTCGGGTGCCAACAAGGCCAAGACGCAGACCGAAATCACCACGCTGCAGGCGCAGATGAAATCCTTCGCGGACGCCGCCACCTTCTCGGGCTCGAATTATCTTTCGGTGACGTCGACGCAGGTCGCGGCCGCCAATGACGGCGTCCAGGCCGACGCCAAGATCGTCTCCTCGTTCAACCGCTCGTCGTCCGGCGCCATCTCGCTCGGAACGATCGACATCGATGTCGAGAGCACCAAGCTGTTCGATTCCGGCCTCTCCACCGCCGTCAAGAACCAGGGCATCCTCGATCGCCAGACTTCGATCTATTCCACCGCCGCGGACCAGTCGGCATATGACGCCGCCTATGCGGCCTCGATCGCCGGCGGCGCCACCGACATCGCCGCCAACACCGCCGGTCAGGCCGCTGTGACGGGCACGCCCGTCAAGATCGACAACGTCTCCGCCTTCAATCTCGACATCACGGCAACGGGCGTGACCGACGACATCATCACGCAGATGGTCACCAAGATCGACAACGTCATGAGTCAGCTTACTGACGCCGCTACCGTGCTCGGCGCCGCCAAGAGCTCGATCGACCTGCAGAAGACCTTCACCCAGAGCCTGATGGACTCCATCGACCGCGGCGTCGGCCAGCTCGTCGATGCCGACATGAACAAGGAATCGACCCGCCTCCAGGCGCTGCAGGTTCAGCAGCAGCTCGGCATCCAATCCCTGTCGATCGCCAACAGTTCCTCGCAGTCGATCCTGCAGTTGTTCAAGAACGGCTAAGCCGCGGGATTATTCCCACCAGAAAAAGGCCGCGCCCGAGGCGCGGCCTTTTTCGTTGCTCGATAAGACGCCGGTTCGACGCTTTGCGGGCTCTTCGGCGGCACGCCTATCATCCTCGCACAAGCTTCGCGGTCTAGTCTTCCGGCGGACAGTCATGCTGGGAGCGGTTGAATCGTGCCGGAACAGATCCAGAGCGTCATCGCGAATTTGAAGAGCTTCGGCGTCAGGCGTCTGGCGCTTATGGGTGGCATCGCGGCCCTGGTCATGGCCGTCATCGGCATCGCTTCCGTCTATCTCAACCGACCGGCCTATGAGACGCTCTATGTCGGCCTCGAGCGTTCCGACGTCAACCAGATCGGCCTGGTGCTGGCCGATGCCGGCATCGGCTTCGATGTCGGCTCCGACGGCACCTCCGTTCTGGTGCCGGCCGGCACCACCGCGCAGGCGCGCATGCTGCTTGCCGAGAAAGGACTGCCGACCAGCGCCAATGCCGGCTACGAGCTGTTCGACAATGTCGGCTCGCTCGGCCTCACCTCCTTCATGCAGCAGATCACCCGCGTGCGCGCGCTGGAAGGCGAGATCGCGCGCACCATCCAGTCGATTTCCGGCGTCAAGGCGGCGCGCGTCCACATCGTCATGTCCGAGCGCGCCAATTTCCGCCGCGACGAGCAGCAGCCCTCCGCCTCGGTGGTCATCCGCTATGCCGGCAACGATGCCGAGAAGAGCGCCATGTCGATCCGCCACCTCGTCGCCGCGGCTGTTCCCGGCCTCTCGGCTGACAAGGTCACCGTGCTCGATTCCAACGGCAACCTTTTGGCCGCCGGCGACGACCCGTCCAACACGAGCGCCGCGCGTACGCTCGGCGTCGAGCAGACGGTCGAGGCGCAGATCGGCGACAACATCCGCCGCGCGCTCACTCCTTATCTCGGCCCAGATAATTTCCGCGCCAGCGTCAAGGCCGACGTCAATACCGACACGCGCCAGACCGAGGAGACGATCTTCGATCCGAACTCGCGCGTCGAGCGTTCGGTGCAGTCGGTGAAGACCAACGAGGCCAGCAACCAGAAACAGGCCTCGACCCCGACCAGCGTCGAGCAGAACCTGCCCGAGACGCAAACCACCAGCACCGAAGGACCGCAATCCACCTCGCAGAACGACCGCAAGGAGGAGATCACCAACTACGAGATCAACTCCAAGAAGATCGCCACCGTCTCCAACGGCTACACGGTCAACAAGATGTCGATCGCGGTCGTCGTCAACCAGGATCGCCTGAAGACCATCCTCGGCAAGGACGCCACGCCCGACCAGATCGCCAAGCGCGTCGCCGATATCCAGAAGATGGTGGCCTCGGCGACCGGCTTCGACGACAAGCGCGGCGATGTCATCGACGTGTCGGCAGTCGAGTTCATCAACGGCTTCGACGGCGAGCCGATCGATCAGCCCGGCATTCTCGCCTCGATCGGCACCTATACCGGCACGCTGATCAATGCCGGCGCCTTCATCGTTGTCGTTTTCCTGGTGGCCTTCTTCGGCCTGAAGCCGATGGCCGCCGCGCTGACGGCGTCGGCGAAGCCTGCGGCCATTGCCGGCCCGAGCTTCGACGACGTACAGCGTTCCTTGCCGACACCGGACGCGCCCGTCGCCGCGATCACCGCCGAGACCCCTGCCGGCGCCCTGCCCGGCGCGCGCGCCGGCGCAACCCCGCTCGACGACCTGCGTCAGAAAATCCGGCCGGCGCCGCAGGAGCGGCTGGCCCGCATGGTCGACCTCAACGAGGAGCGCACCGCGCAGATCCTGCGCAAATGGGCTGCCGCCCCAGAGGCCGTGGGTTAGGCCATGGCCTCGGCGCTTTTCGACCTCCTGCCCGATTTTGGTTCGCGGACCCCGCGTGCCAGCCAGCCGCCGTCCGCACGCGCCGCCGAGCATATGCCTGCCGCCGCGCCGGCGCCGCAGGCCGATATCGGCGCGCTGATCGCCGAGGCGGTTGCCGAGGCGGAGGCGGCGCTCGAGGCACGCCTTGCGCTTGCCCATCAGGCTGCGCTCGACGCCGAGCGTCAGGCCAGCGACGATGCGGCGAAAGCTTTCCTTGAGAGCTTCGGCGGCGATCTCGGCGCTGCCGTCGCCACGCGCATCGAGGCCATGGAGCAGCGCGTTGCCGAGCTTGCCGGCGCGACCGTCGCGCGCATCGTCGGCGGCCTTCTCAGCGACGACCTGCAGCAGCGTTCGCTCCTGGCCCTTTCGCGCGTGATCGGCGCCGCGGTCGCCGATGGCGAGGCCGTGCGTATCGGCGTCCGGGGGCCGCTCTCGCTATTCGAGCCGCTGAAGGCGACGCTTGGATCCCGCGCCGCCAATCTCGACTTCACCGAGGCGTCCGGCTTCGACCTGACCGTCACCATCGACGAAACGGTGTTCGAAACGCGTATCGCCGAGTGGTCGGCGTCCTTGTCGGAGGTCCTGTCATGAGCGCCGTCGACCATGCCGACCCCCGGCACGAGATCATCATCGTCAAGCGCAATCACGACGGTCATGACGACGCTCACCATGGTGGCGTGTGGAAGATCGCCTTCGCCGACTTCATGACGGCGATGATGTGCTTCTTCCTCGTCATGTGGCTGATCAACGCCGCCAACGAGCAGACCAAGGCAGCCGTCGCCAGCTATTTCAATCCGGTCGAGCTGATCGACCGCAATTCCAGTCGCAAGGGCCTGGAGGACCTCGGCGATGGCCCGAGCAAGGTCGGGCTGACTGCGGACAACCCGCAGCAGGGCGCGACCAAGGCGGGCGATAACGGCAAGGGCGGCGCCGGTTCCTCCGAGCGCCGGCAGACCAAGGACGGGGCGCAGGATGCCCAGCTCTCCGATGAGAAGCTGTTCGCCGATCCCTATGCGGTGCTGGCGGAGATCGCCGCCGATACGGGCGTGATGCAGAACGTCAGCGCCAAGGGTGAAGGCGGCGCCCAGGCGGCCGGTCCGGCAACCGGGGCCTCCGGCGGCGAATCCTATCGCGATCCGTTCGCGCCGGATTTCTGGTCGCAGCAGGTGGCGGCGCCTGACGCGGAGGCAACAGCCGAGCGCGTCAAGATCGATGGCGATCCGGTCGTCAAGCCTGGCGACAAGATCGCCACCGTCGCGGTGCCGAAGGTGAAGGCCGTTCCGGCCGCCCCTCCGCTGACGGCCGCGCCGCTGGAACCGCTGGCGGCTCCGGAAGGCACCGACGCCAAGGGCGAGCAGAAAGCCGCGCAAAGCAAGGCCGGAAAGCCGTCGAGCGAAGGGAAGAAGAGCGAGAAAGCCGACGCCGACAAGCGCGAGATTGCGGACACCGATACGAAGGCTGAAGCGGCCAAGGCGGAAAAGACCGAATCCGAGCAGGCCGCCGACAAAGGTGACAAGGCGCCGAGCAAAGCCGCCCTTCAGCAAGCGGCGGATATCAAGAAGGAACTCGCCAAGGCATTCCTGCCGGGCGAAAAGCTCGCCGACGGCGTGTCGGTCGAGGCCACCGACAAGGGTGTCGTCATTTCGATCACCGACCAGCTCGATTTCGGCATGTTCGAGATCGGCTCGGCCATGCCGCGCCGCGAGCTGGTGCTGGCGATGGAAAAGATCGGCCGCATCATCAACGAGAAGAAGGGCACCATCACCATCAGCGGCCACACCGATGCGCGGCCGTTCCGCAGCGACGCTTACGACAACTGGCGGCTGTCCACCGCGCGCGCCCATTCGGCCTACTATATGCTGGTGCGCGGCGGCGTCGACGAAAGCCGCATCACCGAGGTCGCGGGCTTCGCCGACCGGCAGCCCAAGATCGTCTCCGATCCGATGGCTGCCGCGAACCGGCGCATCGAAATCCTGATGGCGGCCGGCGGATGAGGGCCAGGAGCGTCATCGGCGGCGCGATAGCGCTGCTGCTGTTAGGCGCGGGGTCGTCACCGGCGGCTTTCGCGCAGGATGCGCTGCAGCCCTATCAACTGGTGCGTTCGCTGCAGCTGGTCCAGGATCGCATTGCCGGCGGCGATCACGCCGCGCTGCCGATGCAGGCAAAACTCCTCGAAATGATCGACGCCCGGATGCGCGACGCGAACGCCGAGGATTTCAAGGAGCCGAAGAACTTCCGCGCCTTGCTCGTCTATGGCATGAGCGGCGGCAATCCGGTGACGGTCGCGGCGGCGGCTTCGCGCGCGGTAACCGACCCGCAAAGCCTGGCCATCGCCAAAGGCGTCGTCGCCTATCTGAGCGGGCAGCCGGCCGAGGCGATCGAAATGCTGAAGCCGATCGATCCGATGAGCGTGCCCGCCGATCTCGGCGCCTTCCTGGCGCTGGTCAAGGGCTCGCTGCTTGCAGCCGACGACTCGTCGGCAGCGCTTGCGCTGCTCGACGAAGCACGCCTGCTCAGCCCCGGCACGCTGGTCGAGGAGGCTGCGCTTCGCCGCTCCGTGGGCATCGCGGCCGCGCAGGGCGACGCCGCACGCTTCGCGCTGGCTTCGACCCAGTATGTCGCGTCCTTTCTTTATTCGCCCTATGCCAGCCAGTTCGCCGATGCCTTTGTTTCCGGCGTCATCACGCTTCACATGGCGATCAGCCAGGACAAGATCGCCGACATCACCTCGATGATGGATCCCGAGCGCGAGAAAGTGATCTACCTGCGCATCGCGCGCCGTGCCGCGATCGACGGGATGACCGAGCTCTCGGCTTTCGCCTCGGCCAAGGCCGAACTGGGCCGCAACGGCGACGGCAACCGGGATGATCCGCGCACCCAGCTCTATTCGAGCCTCTCCACCATGACATCGGCCAATGTCGATGAAGTACGCGCCAAGTTGGGCAAGATCGATCGCGGCAAGCTCTCGCAAGGCGACCGCGACCTGCTCGACGCCGCGCAAGCTGTCGCGGGCGAAGTGATGGCGCCGGTGAAAGCGGCCGCCAATGCTGGACCTAAGCCGGCAACCGTTGCGAAAAGTGACGAGGCGAAATCGGCGACGGAGGCCTCGGCCGATCCGGCCAATGCGGACTTGCCGCCGGTGGAAGGAGCGATGCCCGACAAGCCAGCGGTCGCTGCAAGCGATCCGCCGGTCGCGGCGAGCGATCCGCCAGTCGCTGCAAGCGATCAGGCGAAAGACACGCCTTCGCCGCCCGCTGTCCCGCAACCGGCGCAAGCATCGGCCGAAACGCCGGCGTCCACTCCGGCACCGATCGACGCCGCGCCGGTGGTGCAGGCATCGGCGCCGGCGACGACCGATGCGCAAGACCCAATCGATGCGGCGGTGACCAGCACGCGGCGTCAGCTAGACCAGATCGACCAGTTGCTCGGAGCAGCCCCCAAATGACCAGCGTCAACCAGACCCTGCCGGGCTTTGCTTCGACCCAGCCCCGGCAGCACTCGACCGGCGGCGAGGACAAGGATCAGAATTTCGGTGACCTGGTGCATGGGCCCGAGAAGACCGACCGGCCACAGGACAAGCACGCGACCGGACCGGCGATGCCGGACGCGCATCCGGCAAGGCGCTCGGCGGCCAATGCCGGCAAACAGGAGCCGGACCAGGGCCCGCAGGAGGGGAAGACCGGCTCGCAGAAAGCAACCACGGGAAAGTCCGGGAAGACCACCGCCCAGGCCGATCAGGCAAAGCCGACGGCGGACAAGGATTCCACGGCGCAAAGCGACGAGTCCGCGCCGCTGCAGGATCGCCTGCCATTGCTGATGGCGCTGAGCGACATGAAACATTTCGCGCAGTCGTCGGGCACGGGCAGCAAGGGTTCCGCCGACGGTGAAGAGGCCGCGAGCGACGGAGCATCGTTGGAATTGCGGCTGCGCCCAGGCAAGCGCGAGGCGGTCGACGATTCCGCCGAGCCGCGGTCGCGATCCGCTCGTTCGACGGCGGCTGAAGAGTCCGGACCCGACTTCGAGCAAAAGCCGGTGAAGGCGGACATGGCTCTCGACATGTCGGGCCGCAGCGATACCAAGATCTTGCCGAAGCAAGGGAATGAACCGCAGGCCGACAACCCGGTACCGCAAGGTTGGCGGCCGGCTTCCGCCTCCAAGGCCTCGCAGCTATCGCAATCGACCACGCAGCAGACACCGGCCAAGCCGTCTTCTTCCGCCACACGCATGGACGTCGTCAGCCAGCAGAGCTTCCCGGCGCCGGCACAAAACCCGATCGGCCAGACAGCATCGGCGCTGGTTGAGGCGCTTGCCTCCGACAACGGCGTCCAGCAGGCCTTCGCAAGCGCCTCGGCAGGCTCGCAGACGACCAATTCTGTTGCCGTTCCGACACATGTGCTGAAGATCGAGCTCCACCCCTCGGAGCTCGGGTCGGTTATCGCCAGCCTGCGGCTCTCGGGGGAGCAACTTTCGATTGAGATGAAGCCCGAGACACACGAGGCATACCGCCGCCTCACCGCCGACAGCGACGCCATCGTCAAGTCCATGCGCAGCCTCGGTTTCGACGTCGACAAGGTTACCATCCTGCAACCCTCGATAGCAGCGCATGCGGCCAGCCGCGCCGACGCAACCAGCGCCATGCCGATGTCGACGGGCCGCGACCAGCCTTCGTTCCAGCCCGGGAACTCGGGCGGCAACAACGAGGGCGGCGGCCGGCAACCGGGAAGGAACGATGGCAATGGCGCACAGGAATTCGGTCGTGCCGCTTCGCCTCTTCGCGAGCGCGCTGACGACGATATGTATATCTAGTTTTGCTGCCGGCACGGCCAGCGCCGCCGCCAATTCCTGCGAGCCGGAGATCCTGCGCGCCGCCGATCGCTACGGCGTGCCTGCCGGGATCCTCTACGCCGTCGGCCTGACCGAGACCGGAAAGAAGGGCAGCCTTCAGCCTAATGCTTTGAATATAGAAGGAAAAGCTGTTTTCCCTCGCAGTCGCGGCGAAGCGCTCGCCGCATTCGAGGACGCGCGTCGCGAGGGCAAGACGCTGATCGATCTCGGCTGCATGCAGATCAACCATCGCTATCACGGCGATCATTTCCGCAACGTCGAGGACATGCTCGATCCGCATCAGAATGTCGACTACGCGGCGCGTTTCCTGGCGAGCCTGCATGCCCGGCATATGACCTGGTCGATGGCCGTCGCTCGCTACCATGCCGGCCCCGACAACGACCCGGCACAGAAGGTCTATGTCTGCCGCGTCATCGCCAACATGGTCGCCACCGGCTTCGGCAAATGGACGCCGAATGCCAGCACCTTCTGCAATCAGTAGTTGTCAAACTTCGGATCCAGTCGACCTTCGCCAGCCTATCCGCCGGCGCCAATATTCGTCTGCCAACAGTTGGCGCGAGCACACCCGCACAACCGCTTTTATTACGGCTCCCAAAAAAACTCCCAAGAAAATAGCTACAAGAAATGATGGTTTTTCAGGATTCGTCGAGCCGGGTAGCCCTTTCCGCACGGGGCAAGTGAAATGATTCGGAGGGCGGGCCGATGATCGTGATCGTTGACGAGCGAGAGCTCGTGACAGAGGGCTACTCTTCACTTTTCGATCGCGAGGGCGTGGCCACGGCCGGCTTCGCACCAGGCGAATTCGGCGAGTGGGTGAGTTCCGCCGCCGACACCGATCTCAGATGCGTCAGGGCTTTTCTCATCGGCGACTGCCGCGATGGCGCGATATCGCCGCGCCAGATCCGCGACCGCACCGGAGCGCCGGTGATCGCGCTCAGCGAACATCACTCGCTGGAACATACGCTGCGGCTGTTCGAAAGCGGCGTCGACGACGTCGTCCGCAAGCCAGTGCACATCCGCGAGATCCTCGCCCGCATCACAGCCATCCGCCGCCGCGGCTCCGAAGAGGCCGCCTATACCGAAGTCGGGTCGATGCGTATCTTCATGGACGGCCGCGATCCGGAGATCAACGGCGAGCCGCTGCCGCTGCCGCGGCGCGAGCGGCGCATCCTGGAATATCTGGCCAGCAACCGCGGCCGGCGCGTGACCAAGACCCAGGTCTTCAACGCCATCTACGGCATCTTCGACGAAGAGGTCGAGGAGAACGTGGTGGAGAGTCACATCTCGAAGCTGCGCAAGAAGCTGCGTGAGAAGCTCGGCCACGACCCGATCGATTCCAAGAGATTCCTCGGCTACCGGCTGGTGTTTTGATGGCCGCCCTCAAGCATGATCCCGAACCGAAGGTCAGCGAAAGCAAAAAGTGGGAACCGGTTTTCGGACAAAGGTCATGCTCCAACAAAGAGTTAGAGCGTGATGGCGATTCAACGAAGCGCCATCACGCTCTAGGCACATCCCGCACCAGCCTCGCGCAAGACACGAGGCATAATTTTATGGCCTCATACCCAGGCACTGCGGAGATCGATCGATGAGCCTCTACGGAATGATGCGGACCGGCGTTTCCGGTATGAACGCGCAGGCCAATCGCCTCTCCGCGGTGGCCGACAACATCGCCAACTCGGACACCACGGGCTACAAGCGCTCTTCGGCCGAGTTCTCTACCCTGATCATGCCCGGCACCGGGGGCGCCTATAATTCCGGTGGCGTGACCACGACGATCCGCTCGGCCGTCGGCACACAAGGCGTCATGACCTACACCACCTCGGTGTCCGACCTTGCCGTCAACGGCGACGGCTTCTTCGTCGTCCAGGATGCCAGCGGCACCCCCTATCTCACCCGCGCCGGCTCCTTCGTTCCGGACGCGCAAGGCCGGTTGGTCAATGCCGCGGGTTACCAGCTCATGGCCTACAGCTACGCCAATGGCGACCCGGCCGCGACCGCCAACGGCTTCGAAGGCCTCGTGCCGGTGCAGATCTCCGACCAGCAGATGACGGCGACGCCGAGCACCGAGGGCCTCTTCTCCGGCAACCTGCCGGCGGGCGCGACGCCACCCTCCGGCCCGCTGCCGTCCACCAACGACCCTAACGCGGAATACACGTCGAAAACCTCGCTGGTTGCCTATGACAATCTCGGCAACAAGAAGCTGCTCGACGTCTACTTCACCAACACCGGCGCCGGCACCTGGCAGGTCTCGGTCTTCGACCAGTCGAAGGCGACCGCAGGCACCTCCTTCCCGTACACTGGCGGCGCGCTGGGATCGGCCAACCTCACCTTCGACACCACGACAGGCAAGCTTACCGGCGCGACGGACAGCGTCTCGTTCACGGTACCGGGCGGCTCGACGCTGGACCTCGATCTCTCCCAGCTGACGCAGCTCGGGACCGGCTTCACCGTTGCCGACGCCAAGGTCAACGGCAACGCGCCGAGCTCCATCCAGAAGGTCCAGATCGGCCAGGACGGCATCATCTACGCGCAGTTCGAGGACGGCTCGACCAAGGCGCTTTACAAGATCCCGCTGGCCGACGTTCAGAGCCCCGACAACCTCACCGCAATGCCCGGCAACGTCTATGTGCAGAGCACCGACTCCGGCGCCGTCCACATCGGCTTTGCCAATGAAGGCAAGCTCGGCTCCATTGTCTCCGGAGCGCTTGAAAACTCCAACGTCGATATCGCCGAGGAACTGACCAACATGATTGCGGCGCAGCGCAGTTACACCGCCAATTCCAAGGTCTTCCAGACCGGCTCGGACCTGATGGATGTCCTCGTCAACCTGAAGAGATAAACGACGGGCGCCGCCCGTGAAAGATCAGCATGTCGCTTTCCTCCGCACTAAGCATTGCCCAATCGGCGCTCCTGGCCACGTCCAAGCAGACCAGCGTCGTATCGCGCAATGTGGCCGACGCGTCGAATCCTGACTATACCCGCCGCATCGCCGTGGTAACCAGCACGGCGCCCGGCGCCCGGGCGGTGGAAATCCAACGCGCCGCGAATGATCTCCTGTTCCGCCAGAACCTTTCGGCGCTGTCGGCATGGAGCGGCCAGAGCGCGCTTTACAACGGCATGGATCAGCTCGATCTGTCGGTCAACGGGGTCGACAACGCGTCGTCCCCCTCGACGGCGATCGCCAACCTGCAGCAGTCCCTGCAGCTTTACGCCACGACGCCATCGAACCAGAACCTCGGCACCAGCGTCGTCGACGCCGCCAAGCAAGTGGTGAATTCGCTGAACAGCGGCACCAAGGCGATCCAAGACTTCCGCACCCAGGCCGACAGCCAGATCGCCACCGCCGTCGACGATCTCAACTCGCTGCTCAGCCAGTTCCAGGACGCCAACAAGGCCGTCATCTCGGGCACTCGCTCCGGCACCGACGTGTCCGACGCGCTCGATCAGCGCGACGCCATCCTGAAGAAGATATCGGAATACGTTCCGGTCTCCACCTTCACGCGCGGCGACAACGACATGGTCATCACCACCAAGGACGGCACGACGCTGTTCGAGACCGTGCCGCGCTCGGTGACCTTCACGCCGTCGGCCGGTTATACGGCCGGCACGACCGGCAACACCATCTATATCGACAACGTGCCCGTATCGGCGGGCACCGGGGACACAACCACCGCCGACGGCAAGATTGCGGGCCTCTTGAAGCTCCGCGACGGCGTCGCCTCGACCATGCAGAGCCAGCTCGACGAGATCGCGCGCGGCCTCGTCACGGCATTTGCCGAAACCTCGTCGTCGCAGCCCAATGCTGCGGGCCTGTTCACATGGTCGGGCGCCCCGGCAATTCCGGCCGCCGGTACCCTGGTCGACGGCCTCGCCGGCACGATCAGCGTCAACGCCGCCTTCGATCCGAGCGCCGGCGGCAATCCCGCGCTGTTGCGCGACGGCGGCGCCAATGGCGCGGCCTATGTCGTCAACACCGGTGGCGCATCCTATTCGGACCTGCTGATCGGCTACGGCAACAAGCTCGATCAGCCGATGGCCTTCGACAGCTCGGCCGGCATCACCGTCAGCTCGGGCGTCTCCGACTACGCGGCCAATGCCATCGGCTGGTTCGAAGGCGTGCGCCAGCAGGCCTCCACCAATGCCGACAGCAAGCAGGCGCTGGCCGCGCGCACGGCCGAGGCGCTGTCCAACGACACCGGGGTCAATGTCGACCAGGAGATGTCCCTGCTCCTCGACCTCGAGCACACCTATCAGGCCTCGGCGCATATGATGAAGACGGTCAGCGACATGCTGGACTCGCTGATGGCCGCGGTAGGATAATCCATGAAAGCGACAGGCGTTTCCTCAGCTGCCATTTCCAACGCGCTGCGTTACCAGCAGGCGAAGATGCAGGCTGACCTCATCAAGGCGACCAAGGAATCGCAGACCGGCACCGTCGCCGATGTCGGCCTGGCGCTTGGCAGCCGCACGACCCAGGCCGTCACCTTCCAGCGCGATCTCGACCGGCTGAACGGCATCGTCGATTCCAACGCGCTCGTCTCAGCGCGCCTGACCTCGACCCAGGATTCGCTCGGCCAGATCGCCGGTGCCGCGCAGAGCTTCTTGTCGGCCCTGACCAGCGGTGTGTCGGGCGACTCCTCGACCAGCATCCTGCAGACCGCCGGCGCCTCGGCGCTGCAGCAGATGACAGGTATTCTGAACACCAGCGTCAACGGCGAATATCTGTTTGCCGGCACCAACACCGACGTCAAGCCGGTCGACGATTTCAACGCCGCCGGCTCGCCGGCCAAGGCTGCGTTCGATGCCGCCTTTTCGAGCTATTTCGGCTTTACCCAGACAGATCCGGCGGCGGCCAACATCACCGCCGCGCAGATGGACGACTTCATCACCACCCAGGTCGAGCCGCAATTCCTGGGCGCCGGCTGGCAGGCCAACTGGTCGAGCGCCACGGACGACCAGATCACCAGCCGCATTTCGCTCAACGAGACCACCCAGACCTCGGTCAGCGCCAACGAGCAAGGCATCCGCAAGCTCGCCATGGCGGCTACCATGGTCAGCAGCATGCTCACCGGCAGCATCAGCGAGGCCGCCCAGAACGCCATCGTCAGCCGCGCGCAGGCGCTGGTCGGCGATGCCATCGGCGGCATCACTCAGATACGGGCCGAGACAGGCATTGCCCAGCAACGCGTGTCCGACGCCAGCGACCGCATGAAGACGCAGGTCGACCTCTTCGAGAAGCATATCGTCGATCTCGAAGGCGTCGATCCGGCCGAAGCCGCGACCCGCGTGGCCGACCTGACGCAGCATATCGAGACCTCCTTCGCCTTGACCGCGCGTCTGCAGCAGCTCAGCCTGCTGAACTATCTGACTTGAACACATAAACCGGAACGCCAGAGCGCCGACGATGTATCAATTCTCCTACGCCGACATCCAGACCGACTCCGTCGCCGACGCCAAGGACCGGGAGCGGCAGTTGCTCACCCGTTCGATCGACATGCTGGCCGCCGCGGCAGCCGTCGGCACCGAGTCGATGGAAGCGGTCGAGGCGCTGCACTTCACCAACCGCATCTGGACCACCTTCGTCCAGGATCTCGGCTCCAGCGACAACGCCCTGCCCAAGGAGCTGCGCGCCAACCTGATCTCCATCGGCCTGTGGCTGCTGCGCGAGACGGAAGACATCCGCCAGGGCCGCACCAGCAATTTCGAAGGACTGATCGAGGTCTCCCAGATCATCCGAGACGGCATCCAATGACCAACACGCTGAAGATCTCGCTGAAGCCCAACGAGAAGATCTATGTCAACGGCGCGGTCATCCGCGTCGACCGCAAGGTCACCATCGAGCTGATGAACGACGTGCAGTTCCTGCTCGAAAGCCATGTCATCCAGGCCGACCAGGCGTCGACGCCTCTCAGGCAGCTCTATTTCATCGTGCAGATCATGCTGATCAACCCGGTCGGCGCCTCCGAGGCGCGCGACATGTTCCGCCGCTCGCTGCCGATGCTGATCGCAAGCTTCGACAACCAGGACATCTGCAAGGGCCTGAAGCAGATCGACCGGATGGTCGGCGAGGATGATATCTATGAGGCGTTGAAAGCGATCCGCGCCCTCTATCCGCTCGAGCGCAGGGCGCTCGAAGACAATGACGACATTCCCGAAACGCCGCGCGCATTGGCTGTAGGAGCGTAAGATGGCCGTGGACATGACGACAACGATCCCGGTTGGCGCCAACCAGGCCAGCCAGCAGACCTCGAAGACGGCGGTGGATTACCAGTCATTCCTGAAGCTCCTGATCGCCGAGATGAAGAACCAGGATCCGACCAAGCCGATGGATTCGACGCAGTATGTCGCGCAGCTCGCCACCTTCTCCCAAGTCGAGCAGTCGGTGCAGACCAACACCAAGCTCGACCAGATCATGCAGTCCTCGGCCTTGTCGCAGGCCGACGCGCTGATCGGCCGCTCGATCACCTCGGCCGACGGCAAAACCACCGGCACGGTGGCGTCGGTGACGCTCTCCAGCAGCGGCCTGATCGCGGTGCTGCAGGACGGCACCCAGGTCCCGGTCGGCGCGGGTGTGTCGATCAAGCCGGCCGCCTAAGCAGGTCTTCCGAAAGGGGCCGGTTTTCGGGATAAAGACATGCTTAAAATCAAAAAAGCTAAGGCAGGTCGCGTGAAACCTTTTTCACGCGACCCGCTTTAGCCGGCTTCGCACAGGGGCAGCCCATGAACGAGGCCGACGCCCTCGATATCGTCCAGTACGCCGTGTGGACGGTGCTTACCGCTTCCGCCCCCGTGGTGCTGGTGGCGATGGTGGTCGGCATCGGCATTGCGCTCATCCAGGCGCTGACCCAGATCCAGGAAATCACGCTTACCTTCGTGCCGAAGATCGTCGCCATCATGCTCGTGGTGGCGCTGACCGGCCCGTTCATCGGCAGCCAGATCTCGGCCTTCACCAACGTCATCTTCGAGCGCATCGAACACGGCTTCTGACGCGAAGCCGCAGCGAGCGTCTGGCGGCCTGTCCGCAAGCCGCGAGATCGCTTGCGGCGGCGTTTCTTGCAGCTAGATTGTAGGCGCGACGGCGTCGGCCGACGTGTCAGGCGATTCAGGAAGCGATGCATCAGGCAAGAACGGCCGGCGGGCCATGTGCGGAATAGCCGGCGTCTGGCGAAAGCGCGATCCGATCGGCAGCGGCGATCGTCGCGACGTCGCGCGCATGATGCAGGCATTGGCGCATCGCGGTCCCGATGATCACGGCAACTGGAACAACGCCCGCCTGGCGCTCGGCCACCGCCGGCTGACCATCATCGATCCATCGCCCGCCGCGCGCGAGCCGATGCTGACCGCGTCCGGCGACGGCGTGCTGTGCTACAATGGCGAGGTCTATAATTTTCGCGTGTTGCGCAAGACGCTGGAGGCGGAAGGCCTGGCGTTCCAATCGGTCTCCGACACCGAGGTGGTGCTTCAGGCCCTGCATCACTGGGGTCCGCAAAAAGCGGTGCCGCTGTTCGACGGTATGTTCTCCTTCGCCTATTTCGATGCCCGCGACGGCGCCCTGTGGCTTGCCAGGGACAGGCTGGGCATCAAGCCGATGTCGGTCGCCGAAACCGGCGACCGCATGCTGTTCGCCTCCGAGGACAAGGCGATCCTCGCCTGCCATGATTTTTTGCGCCGGATCGACACACGCGAGCTGACGCTGCGGCTCGCCTGGCAGAGCCGCGATTCGAGCTACAGCGTTTTCGACGGCATCGAGCGGCTCCCACCGGCAGGCCTTTGGAGGATCACCGGAGACGGCATCGACAAGCGCCGCTTCTGGCACGTCCTCGATGTTCTCGATACCACGCGCATCGCCGGCGACAGGACGTCCGACGCCGAGCATATGGCGACGCTCGAGAGCCTGCTCGAGGAAAGTGTCGAGCTGCATTGCATCGCCGATGCCAGCCTTGCAACCGCCTGCAGCGGTGGCGTCGATTCCGGGCTGATCACCGCGCTTGCCAAGCGCTTCAGACCGGAGATGCACGGCTACGTCATCGACCAGAAGCTCGGCCGCAGCGAAGCGCCGGACGCCGAGCGCACCGGTCGCCATGTCGGCGTCAGCCTGCGCCGGGTGCCTTTTGACAAGGACCGGTTCCTCGAGCTCTGGCCGCGCGCGGTCTGGCACCTTGAAACCGACGGCTGGCATGCCAGCCACGCCGCGTTGCTGGCGCTTGCCGAGCAGTGCCGCGCCGACGGCGTCAAGGTGCTGCTCACCGGCGAGGGTTCCGACGAGCTCTTCGGCGGCTACAAATGGCAAGCATCGACGATCAGGGTCTGGCGCCAATCCTGGCTGCAGCGCCTGTTCCGCTCGAAGGCCAGGCAGGACCGCAAATTCGCCGAATTACGCCGCGCGCCGTTTCGAAACTCGATCGGTCGCGGCTCGCCGACTGACCGCACCATGGCGCTCAGAGCCCTGTCGCCCGAGCTGAACTTCCTGCAGACAAAGCTGTTGGACAGGCTGGAAGGCGTCGCGCCGGCCAGCGACCGCGCCTTCCTGGCAAGCTGTTTTTACGACCTCTACTCGCATCTGCAGGACCTGCTGCACCGGCACGACCGGTTGAGCATGGCGGCGTCCGTTGAGCTCAGGGTGCCGTTCCTGGAGAACCGGCTGATCGACTTCGCCCTTCACCTGCCGCGCAAGCAGAAATACCGCGACGGAACCGGTAAGTGGCTGCTGAAAAAGGCCGCCGAGCGCCATCTGCCGCGCGAAAACATTCGCGCCGCGAAGAACGGCTTCGAGATGGATGCCGCCTTTTCAGCTGGCACTCAAGGGATGCTGCGCGGCGGTGTGCTGCGCGACGCGATGAAATGGTCTGCTTCCGAATTGGACGACCTGATCGACATGGCAAGAAGCCAGGAGACGTCGCGCCTGCGTCTCGTCGGCATGGAAATGCTGCTCAGGCTTTACATGAATGGCGAGACGGCAGGCGGCCTGACCGAGGCCCTGCATGCCGAGGCGAGAAACGCGAAATAGCCAAAAGTTGGTCCAGACCGGCCAGATGCTTGGTTTAAAGCTTCGCCGACGCATTTTCGCCTTTGCCTTCCTGTTGTTGGGCCGCACTCTTTGGCGAGTCGCCTGCCCTTCCGGGTGCGGCGAGCCTCTACAGCGGACGAAGGCGCAACTATGATCGACGACGGGCCGGAAAGCGAACGCGTCTCCGCGCTGGCGCCGTTCCGGCACGGTATCTTCCGCGCCGTCTGGTCGGCCAGCCTGGTGTCGAATTTCGGCGGCCTGATCCAGGGTGTCGGCGCCGCCTGGATGATGACCACGATCGCCACCTCGCCCTACCAGGTGGCGCTGGTCCAGGCCTCGACCACCTTGCCGATCATGCTGTTCGCGCTCGTTGCCGGCGCCATCGCCGACAGCTTCAACCGCCGCAAGGTGATGCTGGTGGCGCAGACCTTCATGCTGGTCGTCTCGGCGCTGCTGACCTTGTTCACCTGGCAAGGCTGGATGACGCCATGGACGCTGCTTGCCTTTACCTTCCTCATCGACAGCGGCACGGCGCTGAACAGCCCGTCATGGCAGGCCTCGGTCGGCGATATGGTGCCGCGCGCCAAGGTGCCGGCGGCCGTCGCGCTCAACTCGCTGGGCTTCAACATCACCCGTAGCGTCGGCCCGGCCATCGGCGGCGTGATCGTCGCCGCAGCGGGTGCGGCGGCCGCCTTCGCCGCCAACGCCGTCAGCTATATCGGCCTGATCGTCGTGCTCGCCCGCTGGAAGCCGGCGCTGCCCGAGCAAACCCTGCCGCGCGAGTCGCTGGGCGCGGCGATGGGCGCCGGCCTGCGCTATGTCGCCATGTCGCCCAACATCGCCAAGGTGCTGGTCCGCGGTCTGGCCTTCGGCTTCAGCGCCGGCGCGGTGCTGGCGCTTCTTCCCCTGGTGGCGCGCGACGTCGTCAAGGGCGACGCGCTGACCTATGGCATCATGCTCGGCGCCTTCGGCATCGGCGCGGTCGGCGGCGCGCTGATCAGCGTGCGGCTCAGGCAGCTGCTGTCGAGCGAGGTGATGGTGCGCATGGCCTTTTGCGGTTTCGCCCTATGCGCCCTCAACGCCGCCGTCAGCCACAATGGCTGGCAGACGTCGGCGGGCCTGCTCATCGGCGGCGCCTGCTGGGTGATCGCGCTCTCGCATTTCAACGTCACGGTGCAGATGTCGACGCCGCGCTGGGTGGTCGGCCGCGTGCTGTCGATCTATCAGACGGCGACCTTTGGCGGCATCGCGCTGGGCAGCTGGATCTGGGGCGTCGTCGCCGACGCGTATGGCGCCGAGACCGCGCTGATCGCCGCGGCGGTCGCGATGCTCGCCGGCGGCGCCATTGGCTTCGCCCTGCCGCTGCCGCGGCAGACGGTGCTCAATCTCGATCCGCTCAACCGTTTCAAGGAGCCGATGCTGGCGCTCGATCTCAAGCCGCGCAGCGGCCCCATTGCCATCATGATCGAGTACGTCATCCGCGAGGACGACGTGCCGGAATTCCTGGCGACCATGGCCGAGCGCGGCCGTATCCGCCGCCGCGACGGCGCGCGCAACTGGACGCTCGCGCGGGATCTGGAAAATCCGTCGGTTTGGATCGAGCACTACCACACGCCGACCTGGGTCGAGTATATCCGCCACAACCGGCGCGCCACCCATGCCGACGCCGTGGTTGGCGAACGCATCCGCGCGCTGCACAGTGGCGAGAACCCGCCGCGCGTGCGCCGCATGATCGAGCGCCCGACCACCGCGGGCACGACGCTCGTCTCGCCGAAAGGCCCGATCGATCACTGACGGCACGTCGTTCGAAGCACGCTTCCGGCAAACGACATGCGCCGAAGGGTCAGGGATCAATCGGCGCTCTGGATCATGTAGAGCTTGCGGGTGGTCTCGTGGATGCACCACTCGCCCTTCCATCCCTGCGGCAGGACGAGAAGGTCGCCCGGCCCCAGCTCGCGCATCTCGCCATCGGCGCGGCTCACCTCGGCGCGGCCGCAGATGATGTGGCAGATCTCCGACGAGTTCGTGCGGTCGGCGGTGAACCGTCCGGGCGTGCATTCCCAGATGCCGATATCGATGGTTCCGTCCGGCGATTGGAAGAACGACCGCGCGGCCTCCAGCTGATCCCCTTCGAAAGAGGTCGGCTTCGGTGAAAAAGCGCCGATGTCGGCCTTGGCGAGGTCGTGGAAAGTCGAAAGATCGATCAAGCTGGTCTCCATGGATCAGGGCAATTCCAGCGGTCTGGAACTGCGCGAAAACGAACGATTGGGCGGACGCCGAACCGCCCTAGTGGCCAGTCAAGCTGTCGGCCAGGGCGGCCAGCTTCGAGGTATGCGAAAGCCCGGCCGCCTCGCGGTTATCGGCGATGCGGTAGAGCTGGTACATCGAATGGACGCCCAGCCAACGGAACGGCTCCGGCTCCCATGGCCGCACTTTGCGGTTGACCCAGGGCAGCCGCGTCAGTTCGGTGCTCTCGTCGAGCACGAGATCGCTCAGCGTGCGCCCCGACAAGTTGGAGCTGGACACGCCGAGCCCGACATAGCCGCCGGCCCAGCCGATGCGCGTCGCGGGATCGAGGCCGACTGTCGTGCACCAGTCGCGCGGCACGCCGAGCACGCCGCACCAGGCATGATCGATGCGGCATCCGGCGGTCTGCGGCAGCAGCGTCGTCAGGATCGCGTGCAGCTGGTCGATCGTCGCCTGCTGCGTCTGCCCGTTGACGTCGGTGCGCGACCCGTAGCGGTAGGGCACGCCGCGCCCGCCCATGGTGATGCGCCCCTCGCGCGTGCGCTGGGCATAGCAATAGGCATGCGCGGCATTGCCGAGCAGCTCGTGCCCCTCCCAGCCGATCTTGCGCCAGAGCTCTTCCGACAGTGGCTCGGTGACGATCTGCGCGCTGTTGAGCGCCAGCCAGGTCCGCTCCTCTCCTGGAATGCCGGCAGTGAACCCTTCCGTGGCGCGAATGACGGTTTCGGCCCGCACCGTGCCCCGGTCCGTTGTCACAACGCCCTTGGCGATCGCCGTCACCGTCGTCTTTTCGTAGATCGAAACACCGAGACGCTCGACCGCCGCCGCCAGCCCGCGCACCAGCTTGGCCGGCTGCACGCGCGCCTGGCCGTGGATGACGAAGCCGCCGAGTACATTGTGGATGTTGATGCGCGCGCGGGTCTCAGCCTGGTCTAGCAGTTCGATGCGTTCGGGGTCGGCATCCCAGGAGCGGATCGTCTCGAATTCCTCGCGCACCCGCTCCAGCTGCGCCGGATTGGTGGCAACCGTCAGATTGTCGACGCGACGGATGTCGGCATCGATGCCTTCTTCCGTCGCCACCCGGATCACCTCGTCGACACAGCCGGCCATCGCCTTCTGCATGGCGGTGACGCCTTGCCGTGTCGAGGTCTTCAGATATTTTTCGCGCGACCAGCCGAAGCCGCCCGACAGCCAGCCGCCATTGCGCCCCGAGGCGCCGAAGCCGGCAAACTCGCGCTCGACGAGCACGATGCGCAGCGATGGCTTCGCCTTCTTCAGATAGTAGGCTGTCCAAAGCCCGGTATAGCCGGCGCCGACGATCGCGACATCGGCCTCGATGTCGCCGGGCAAAGGCGGTCTCGGCGCCGGGATATGACCCATATCCGCATACCAGAACGAGATGTCGCCGTTGCGCTTGACTTGCATGGGATGGCTTCCGCTAGAGCAATTCCAGGAAAAGTGTGAAACGGTTTTCCGTCCGGGATTGCGTTAAACCAAAGAGATGGATCAGGTGAGCGTTGTGTCGGCCGTGCTGTCGTCGGGCAGGAGTTTGGCATCGGCGCCGTCGAAGCAAAGCTCGACCTTCTCGCCGAGGCCAAAGCTCTCGCCGGCGAGCGGCGAGCGCACGATCGCGGTCGAGCCGTCTGCGAGCTTCACTTCATATTTCGACCCCGAGCCGAGATAGATCGCCTCGGCGATCGTCCCCGACAACCGGTTCGTGCCGGCGGCATCCTGGCCCGATCGGCGGATGGCAAGCTTCTCCGGCCGCAGCAGCATGACCGGATTGGCTTCGCCGGCCAGCCGACGGGGCGCGGTGACCATCTCGCCGGCGACGGTCAGAGCCGTCCCGGTGCCGTCGCTTTTCGCCTCGCCGCGCAACACGGTGGAATCGCCGATGAAGCGGCCGACGAAGAGCGTCGCCGGTTCGTCATAGAGCTGGCGGCCGGTGCCGACCTGCTCGATGCGCCCGCGATTGAAGACGGCGATGCGGTCCGACAGCACCAGGGCCTCCTCCTGGTCGTGCGTGACATAGACGAAGGTGGTGCCGAGCTCGCGATGGATGCGCTTGATCTCGAGCTGCAGCCATTCGCGCAGCTTCTTGTCGAGCGCGCCGAGCGGCTCGTCCATCAGGAGCAGCGGCGGATCGAAGACGATGGCGCGCGCAAGCGCGACGCGCTGCTGCTGGCCGCCGGACAATTCGCTCGGATAGCGATGCGCGAAGTCGCCCATCTTGACCATGTCGAGCGCTCTCGCGACCCGCTTCTTGCGCTCGTCCTGCTTGATGCCGCGCAATGTCAGCGGATAGGCGACGTTGCGGCCGACCGTCATATGTGGGAACAGCGCGTAGTGCTGGAAGACGACGCCGATATTGCGCTTGTGCGCCGGCACGCCGACGACGCTCTTTCCCCCGACCAATAGCTTGCCGCTGGTCACGTCGGTGAAGCCGGCGACGACGTTGAGCGTCGTCGTCTTGCCCGAGCCGCTCGGCCCCAGCAGCGTCATGAACTCGCCTGGCTCGATCCTGAGCGAGACACCGTCCAGCGCCTTGAAGGACCCGTAGGCCTTGCTGACCATGTCGAGATCGATCGCGGCGCCGCGATTTTCCGCTCTCGGGTTCATAGGCGTCCCTTCCGCTCGCGTCCAAGGAGGAGCATGCCGCCGCCGATCAGGATCGTGGTGGCGAACAACAGGATGGTGCCGACGGCCGCGACCGTCGGGTCGGCATCGCGCGTGATCGAGGAAAATATCTGCACCGGCAACGTCTTGAGATAGGGGTTGGTGATGAAGAGCGACACCACGATCTCGTCGAAGGACGTGGCGAAGGCGAACAGCAACCCCGACAGGATGCCGGGCAGGATCAGCGGCAGCGTCACCGTGCGGAACGTGGTCAGCGCGCCGGCGCCGAGGCTCGCCGCTGCCGTCTCCAGCCGCCTGTCGAACACTTCGAGATTGGCCGAAACCGCGATCAGCACGAAGGGCAGCGCCAGGATCGTATGCGCAAGCACGAAGCCGGTCAGCGTGCCCACGAGCTGCGCATCGAGATAGACGGCATAGATGCCGATGGCCAGAACCACGCCCGGCACGACCATCGGCGTCAGCATCAGCATGCGCAAGAGATTGGCCGGTCGCGCTTTCATGCGGTCGAGGCCGAAGGCGGCGAGCGTGCCGAGCACCGTCGCCAGCACCGCCACCAGCGAGGCGACCTTGAGCGAGTTGAGAAAACTGGAAGACCAATCCGGGTTGGTGGTGAAATTCAGGTACCACTGCCAGGAAAAGCCCTGCGGCGGAAAGGCGAGCGACTTGTTCTCGTTGAACGACATCGGCACCACGACCAGCGTCGGCGCCACCAGCCATATCGCCACCAGCAGGCAGACAAGCCCGAGGACGACGCGCGTGAGCGGCTTCATCTCCATCAGCGTCGCCCCGCTTCCCGATGCCTCGACCGCATCACCGGCGCCGCAAGCGCGAGCAGCACGAAGGTCGCGACCAGCAGCACCACGCCCATGGCGCCACCGCGTCCCCATTGCAGCAGGCTGAGCACCTGCGTCTGCACCAGCGTCGACAGCATGGTCGAGCGCGGTCCGCCGAGCAGCGCCGGCGTGATGTAGAAGCCCAGCGCCAGGATGAAGACGATGATCGCGCCGGCATAGACGCCTGGCAGCGACAGCGGCAGGTAGACGGTGAAGAACGCGCGCGACGGTCGCGCTCCGAGACTCCGCGCCGCCTGCACCAGCCTGAGATCGATCCCCTTCATCACCGAATAGAGCGGCAGGATCATGAACGGCAGGAGCACCTGCGCCATGCCGATCACCACGCCCGTCTGGGTGCGGATCAGGCGGATGCCGTCGAAACCGGCCGATCTCAGCAGCGAGTTGATGACGCCGGAATCCTGCAGCAGGATCACCCAGGAAAGCGTGCGCACCACGCCGCTCACCCAGAACGGGATCAAGACGCAGAGCACAAGGACGAGCCGCGCGCGTGGCCCGACGGCGGTCATCAGATAGGCGTAAGGGTAAGCGCAGAGCACGCAGACCACAGTCACCCAGGCCGAGATCGTAAAGGTGCGCTGGAGCACCGTCAGATTGACGGGTGCGCCGAAAAACCAGGCATAGTTCTGCAGGCCCCATTGCGGCTCCGACAGGCTGCGCAGCACGATCGTGATCAGCGGATAGCCGATCACTGCGGCCAGCAGCACCAGCGCCGGCAGCGTGAGCGCGAACGGCCGCCATGCCCAGCCCGCCCGTTGCGGGGCGGAAGGCGTCGTCGGTTCGAGCGCGCTCACGGACCTCTCCTTCAGCCGGTCAGTTGCCGGCCATCAACGCCGACCACTTCTCCTGCGCCACCGCGAAGTTCGGGACCCAGAACTTGAAGTTCTGCTTGTAGCCCTGCTTCTGGCGCTCAGGCGTGTTGGTCAGGAAGGCGGCGACGGAGGCGTCGACCTTGGGCTGCGCGTCGCTGTTGATCGGCGTGTAGGACGTCTTCTCCGCCAGGATCTCCTGCGACCGCTTGCCGAGATAGGCGTTGAGCAGCGCGTAAGCGGCATCCGTGTCCTTGACGCCGACCGGGATCGTCATCTGGTCCATCACCACCAGCCAGTCCTGCCATGCGGGCGCATATTTGGCGCCGTTCTTGACAGCGGTCATGGCGCGGCCGGTCCACATCATCAGCATGTCGGCTTCGCCGGACTCCGCCAATTGCTGCGATTCAGCGCCCGTCTTCCAGAAGATGGTGTCGGGACCGAGCTTGCGGACCACGTCGATGGCCTTGTCGATATCGGCCACCGTCATCGCCTTCGGGTCGCCGCCGGCGACCTTGAAGGCCTGTTCCAGCAGCCCGCCCGTTGGGCTGCCGGAGCCGTCGATCCCGCGCACGCCCGGGAACTTTTCCGTGTCGAAGAAGTCGGCCCAGCTCTTGGGCGGATTATCCTTGTACTTCTCCTTGTTGTACATCAGCACGACGCCGTAGTTCATCGCCGGCACCGAGCATTCGCCGACCTGGCCTTCCGGGATTTTCGAGACGTCGAGCTTGGTCAGGTCGAGCTTCTGGAACAGCTTGCCGCAATAGACGTAAGGCGGCAGGTCGTCGGTATCGACGACGTCCCAGGTGACATTGCCGGATTCGACCTGCGCCTGCAGCTTGGCGATCTCGGTCGGACCGTCATTGAGCAGCTTGACGCCGGACTTGTCGACGAACTCCTTCAGCGCCGCCGCCTGTCCGTCCTGGTAGATGCCACCATAGGAGACGAGCGTCAGGGTCTTGCCTTTCAGCGACCCCTCCTTGACCTCGCCCGCCACAGGCTTGTCCTGCGCAAAGGCCGCGCCGGTCAGAACGCCGAGCGCCAGAACGGCGCCGATGCCATATCTCGATTTCAACATAACGATAACTCTCCCATTCATGCCCGCGTTTTGATCAGCTACCTGGCGGCGGGCGGTTTCCAGGTCGTGTATTGGTCGAGCTCGGCGCGCGCCGAGGTCGGCGGCGCGATGATCCACATCACTTCGGCCCGGCCGCTGCCGATGTTCTCCGTGCGATGCGGGGTGGACGTGGTGTATTCGACGCTGTCGCCCTCCTCGAGGACATGGCGCGCCTCGCCGAGCGACACCTCGACGATGCCGCGTAGGACGATCAACATCTCATGCGCGTCGCCATGCGTGTATTGGTCGGACCCCGTCGAGCCGCCGATCTCGAACTCCCCGACATAGACTTCCATGTCGCTCAACGGGGGCCGCGACAAGAGCATCTTGCGACACCCGTCGCTGGGCGGCAGGCTGGGCCGCTCGCTGCGCCGCAGCACGCCGTGATGATTTTGAGCCGTGCTTTCGGCAAACAGCAGCGCGACGCTGACTCCGAGCGCCGAAGCCATCTGGTTGAGCGATGCCGTGCTGGCGCCGGTCAGGCCGCGCTCCAATTGGCTGATGAAGCTGGCGCTGGTTCCAGTCGCCTCGGCGAGGTCGCGCAAGGAAAGGCGGCGGGCAAGGCGCAGGCTCTTGAGCCGCATGCCGAGCACCTCTTGCGCGGCTGCTGCGACCGAACCGTTCCTGTCCCCGGTTGAAGCCTGGCCCTTATCGATAGCCTTGGGCATCTCGTTTGTTCTCCACTGAACATTTTGTACAGTGAGACTGTACAGAGCGCAAGCAGCAAGAATCCGTCGCTGCAGGCGGCTTCATAATGGGAGCGAACCGACACTCACCCTTTTGGAATTGAGATCAATTTACCGGCTTGGAATTGACAGGCTGCGGACCTGCCGGCGGCCAAGATCTCGCGGTTCCCCCCGTGACCCGTCTGGTTGAGCCCTTCCAACGTCGTCATCCTCGGGTCTGCACGTCCGCTTCGCTCCCGCTCCGCCCGTGGCTGACGAAGTTTAGACGTCTCAGCTAATCTCCGGGGCTGCGATGTGCCGGGGTAGTATGCACCGGCAAGATTCCTGTGTTGAAAACTAGCCCTCGCCGGCCAGGTCGCGGCGCGCCTTGTCGAGCTCTTCGGCGTAGCGGCGCATCAGATGGCTCTCGGTGAGCAGGCCAAGCACGATGCGCTCGTCGAAGTCCTCGACCACCGCCAGTTCTTCGGCCCCGGTGCGCTGGAAGGTCTCGGCGGCGGTCTGGACATTCATCGACGGCACCAGCACCGCATCCTTGAACTGGGCGAGCGCGCTCACCGGCGTCTCGCCATCGGAGGGATCGCTGTGCAGTTCCGGCACGAGCAGCATGCCGACATACTGGTCGGCCTGTTCGACGGCGATGACGCGCTGGCCGGAGCCGAGCGGGATCTCCTTGCGGAATTCGGAGAGCGTGATCGAGGCGGGAATGGTGCGGACGTCCTTGCGCATCATCGAGCCGACGGTGAGGCTGCGCATCCAGCCGACGTCATGGGCGCTGCGGATCGTCTCGCCGCGCAGATGGAAACGCCAGGTCGAGAAGGAGTAGCCGAAGGTCTCGCGCACCAGGATCGCCGACATGATCGAGGCGGCCAGCACCACGCCGGTGAGGGTCAGGTCGCGGGTCGATTCCAACGCCAGGAACGTCATGGTCAGCGGGCCGCCGACGACGCCGACCGCAAGCGAGGTCATGCCGACGACGGCGGCGACTGCCGGGTCGATGCCGGCGGATGGCGCGGTCAGCGCCATGACGCCGGCGAAGACCTTGCCGAGCAGCGCTCCCAGGAACAGCGAAGCGAAGAACAGGCCGCCGCGGAAGCCCGAGCCGAGCGAGATGGCGGAGGCCGCCAGCTTCATCACGAAGACGCTCGCCACCACCGGCAGCGCATAATTCATGGCGAACTCGCGATGCAGCGCGCCATGGCCGCTGGAGAGCACCTGCGGCGTGACCAGCCCGAGCAGGCCGACGAAGATGCCGCCGATGAACGGCCGGACCGACGCATCGATCGACAGCCGCACGAAGAGACGCTCGACGATGCTCACCAGATGCATGATGGCGATCGAGGCTGCCCCGCCGAGCAGTCCGAGCAGCAGGAACGGCACATACTCGCTGGCGGTCAAATTCGGCAAACCTGACAGCTCCAGCGGGAACGGCACGCCGCCGAACATTTCCGCCGTCAGCGAGGCGGCGATCGCCGCCGTCATAACCGGCGCCACATTGACGACGGAATAGATGCCGATGACCAGCTCGAAACCGTAGAAGGCCCCGGTCAGCGGCGCGTCGAAGGCGGCGGCAATCGCGCCGGCCGCGCCGCAGCCGACCAGAATGCGGACGTCGTTGCGGCGCAGCCGGAACGCGCGCGCAAGCCGGGAAGCTACGCCGGAGCCGATCTGCGTATAGCCGGCTTCCAATCCCACCGAGGCGCCGAAGCCGCTGGAGATCATCGTTTGCGCCACGATGATGAAAGTGTCGGTGAGCGACATGCGCCCGCCATAGAGCGCGTTGGCCTCGATCGGGTCGACCGGAGTGCGGAACTTGCGCTTTCTCAGCCAGATGACGGAAAGGCCGAGCAGCAGGCCGCCGATCGCCGGGAACATCGCCTGCACCGGGTCGGCGAGCGAGAACATCGCCGAAAGGCGGCCGCCCGGTTGCACGTCGAACAGCAGCCAATGCATGCCTTGCACCAGCGCGCTCATGCCGGTGACCAGCGCGCCCGCGATGGCGCCGACCATGCCGGCCATCAGCACGATCGCAATGCCGCGCGCCTCGAGCACGGGGATCGAACTGATCAGCACCGCGCGAAGCCGGCGGGCATAGACTTGTGGTTCGTTTCTGGCAGGCAACGGAACGGCTCGCCGGTATGCGAAAGATAAACAACTGCCGTGCCTGATACGCGCGGCGGCCTTGCGTGGCAACCGCAATGCCGACCGCTTGTGGCGCCATTTTGGCGTTGTGCGAATTAGCGTTAAGAACGCTTGCCGCCGCGATAAAGGCGATAGATTTAGTTGGGTAACGGAATGGTCAGCGGGCCGCAGTCGTCCTCCGCGACGAAGATCGCCAGCAGTTCCGCCGGTTCGGTGGCGCTGGCATTTTCGGCGAAAGAATGGATCGCGCCTGGCGCTTCGAACCAGGTCTGGCCTCGAGTGTAAGTAACTGCCGGTCCGCCTTCCATCTGCGAACGCAGCGCTCCCTTGATGACGAAGGCCGTGACGGAACCGGGATGGCGATGTCGCGGCGTATGGGCATTGGGCGGAAACTCGACCAGCGCCGTGGTGATCGAATGCCCAGGCACATTCGGCAGCTTTTCGCAGGAGAGCGGCTTCACCGTGGTGGTCGGGCGCGCCGTCGTCCCCTCCCCGGCATCAGCCCCCGTCATGTGGACATGCGCGCCCATTCCGTCAGCGACGGTGGATGCCCTGTTGCTCTGGACTACGGCCATGCCAAGCAACCCCGCAGCGATGGCGGCGACGCCGACCCGTTTACGGCCGCGTGAAGAAACCTCTTCGATCATGACGGCAACTCCCTCGCTTACTCGGCCAGGCGAAAGCCGGCGCGCCAGCCGAGCTCGGCGGCAGCCTTGTCGGTCGTGATATGGCCGTTCGGCTCCGCGACATTGAAGGCGCCCTGCGTTCCCCGCTCGACGGCAAGCAGAGCCGCGTTGGCGGCGGCATCGACATGCACCGCCGGGTCCGAGGCGGCTGCCGCGCCGGTGCCTGGCCCGTAGAGATGACCGTAGCGCAGCACGATGCCGGCGATCGGCGAAGCGCCGAGCACATGCTTCTCCAGCGCAATGACGCCGCCGACGCTGACGGCCCGGCCGCCTTCCGCGCCACTGTCCAAAGGATCGGTTTCGTCGTGTGGCTCGGGTCCCGGCGCGTAGGCCCAGGCGATGCTTTGCGCGATCAGCCGCTTCGCACCGGCAGCCTTCGCCGCTTCGACGAGGTTGCGGGTTCCTTCATCGCGGATGCGGGCGTTCCGAACGATTGCCTCGGCCATTTTCGATGGATCGAGCCCGGCCGGGAGGTCCGTGAGCTGGTGGATGACGATCTCCGGCTTTGCCGCCAAGACAGCCGCGCGCAACCCGCTCGCATCGAACACATCGACCACCACCGGATCGGCGCCGAGCGCTCGAATATCTTCTGCTTTTGCCGCCTGACGCGTCGTCGCCGTCACCCCATGCCCGGCCGTCACCAGCTGCGGCACCAACCGGCGGCCGATCGCGCCCGAGGCGCCCGCAAGAAAAATGCGATAGCCCATCGTCTTTCGCTCCTTGACGCGATAATATCAGAATACGAACAACATATAAGAGCTATGATATTATGCGCAAGGGGAATCCATCCATTCCGTCCGCCGGTGAAGGCAAGCGCGGCGAGCAAGGCTATCTGGGCTATCTGCTGCGCCAAGCGGCTGGCGCCTACCGCCTGAAGGTGGAGCGGGCGCTGGATGAATTCGGCGTGACACAGGCGCAGTTCGCGGCCCTCACCATGATCTCGGCCTATCCCGGCCTATCCAATGCCGATCTGGCCCGGCTCGCGGTGCTGACGCCGCAGACGGTGAGCGTGATTGTCGGCAATCTGGAAAAGGCCGGTTCCCTCCTCCGTCGGCCCCATGCCGTCCACGGCCGTATCCAGCATCTCGACCTTTCGGACAGCGGCCGCGCCTTGCTGAAGAAATGCCGAGAGCGGGTTTACAAATTGGAAGGCGAGCTCACCGCCGGCCTCTCCGCCGAGGAGGAGCGTGCCGTGCGGCGCTGGCTGGTCGCCGTCGCAACCGCGGATGCGGCACAGCCGTAAATGCCTCTGACGATCAGGTCGGCGCGCCGCAGTCCGTTTCGTAAAGCGTGAGCTTGCGGTCGCCGATGCCGAGTTCCGCCCAACTCGCGCGCCATTCGGCGATATGCGCCGATTTGAAATGCGCTTCGAGCGCTGCACGGTCGCTCCAGGCCTCCGAGACATGGATGAGCCCGGCATCCAGCACGTCCTGCGCGTAGGAATAGCCGAGGCAGCCCGGTTCGGCGCGGCTCGCCAGGATCATGCGTTGCATGGCCGGCTTTGCCTGGTCGAGCCTGTCGGCTGGCAGCCGGATCGTGCCGGTGATCAGGAGCATCTGCCATCCTTTCGCAAGATCGTGGCCAGGTCCCGTAGCCACTCTCCCACCTTCGCGCAAGCTTGGAGAGTTACGGTCAAGGGCCTGCCCTGTGCGTGGCGGCCCTGGATTTGAGGACGATATGGCGATCAGCGAAACACTCCCGTCCGGCCTGGCGGTCAAGAACGGCCGCGACATCTTCTTCGCGCTGGGCATCGTCTTCATCCTGGCAGTGCTGTTCCTGCCGATCCCGGCCTTCCTCATCGATATCGGCCTTGCTTTCTCGATCGCGCTTTCGGTGCTGATCCTGATGGTGGCGCTGTGGATCCAGCGGCCGCTCGACTTCTCGTCCTTCCCGACCGTGCTGCTGATCGCCACCATGCTGCGCCTGTCGCTCAACATCGCCACCACCCGCATGATCCTGTCGCACGGCAACGAGGGCACGCATGCCGCCGGCTACGTCATCTCGGGCTTCTCCAAGCTGGTGATGTCGAGCGACTTCGTCATCGGCCTCATCGTCTTCATGATCCTGATCGTGGTGAACTTCATCGTCATCACCAAGGGCGCGACCCGTATCGCCGAAGTCGGCGCGCGTTTCACTCTCGACGCCATCCCCGGCAAGCAGATGTCGATCGACGCCGACCTTTCCGCCGGCATGATAGACGAGAAGACCGCGCAGCTGCGCCGCCGCGAATTGGAGGAGGAATCCTCCTTCTTCGGCTCGATGGACGGTGCCTCGAAATTCGTGCGCGGCGACGCCATCGCCGGCCTGATCATCACCGCCATCAATATCGTCGGCGGCATCGCTATCGGCTATCTGCGCCACGGCATGGGTCTTGGCCAGGCGGCCGACGTTTTCATCAAGCTGTCGGTCGGCGACGGCCTCGTCACCCAGATCCCGGCGCTCATCGTCTCGCTCGCCGCCGGTATGCTCGTCTCCAAGGGCGGCACGCGCGGCTCAACCAACCAGGCGGTGTTCGGTCAGCTCGGCGCGCATCCGCGCGCGCTTTACGTCGCGGCCTCGCTGCTGGTCATCCTCGGCCTGATGCCCGGCCTTCCGCTGTTCCCCTTCTTCGCGCTTGCCGGCGGCATGGCCGGCCTCGGCTACATCATCCCGCTGCGCCAGAGCCACGAACGCGCCGCCGCCGAAGCCCTGAAGACGCAGGAGAAGGCGAACAAGGTCGAGGAGGAGAAGAACTCGGTCAAGGCCTCGCTGGTCACCGCCGAGATCGAGCTTCTGATCGGCAAGCAGCTTTCGACCAGGCTGATGGTGGCGCATCAGGAACTGGTGTTCCGCATGTCGAAGATGCGCAAGAAATTCGCCCAGCAATATGGCTTCGTGGTGCCGGAGGTGCGCGTCGCCGACGACTTCGCCATCCCGCCGAAGAGCTATCAGATCAAGGTGCACGGCACTGTGGTCGCCGAATACCAGATGCGCGTCGGCGAGATCATGGTGCTGCTCGGCACGCGCGGCGTGCCGGAGATCCCCGGCGAGGAAATCCGCGAGCCGGCCTTCGGCATGCGCGCCTATTCCGTGCTCGAAACCTTCGCCGAGGACCTGAAGCGCGAGAACTTCACCTTCGCCGACAACATGTCGGTGCTGCTCACCCATCTTTCGGAAGTCATCCGCAACAACCTGCCGCAGCTTCTATCCTACAAGGACATGAAGGCGTTGCTGGAGCGGCTCGATCCGGAATACCGCAAACTTGCCGACGAGATCTGCACCTCGCACATCTCCTATCCCGGCCTGCAGGCGGTGCTGAAGCTGCTGCTCGCCGAGCGCGTCTCGATCCGCAACCTGCATCTGATCATCGAGGCGATCGCCGAGATCGCGCCGCATGTGCGCCGCACCGAGCAGATCGTCGAGCATGTGCGCATCCGCATGGCGCAGCAGATCTGCGGCGACCTCTCCGAAGGCGGCACGCTCAAGGTGCTGCGCCTCGGCAATCGCTGGGATCTCGCCTTCCATCAGAGCCTCAAGCGCGACGCCAAGGGCGAGGTGCGCGAGTTCGACATCGATCCGCGTCAGCTCGAGGAATTCGGCCAGGACGCCACCAAGGCGATCCGCAAGCATCTCGAGGCCGGCGAGCGCTTCGTGCTCGTCACCGCGCCCGACGCGCGTCCCTATGTGCGCATGATCATCGAGCGGCTGTTCACGACGCTTCCCGTTCTCAGCCATGTCGAGATCGCCAAGGGCGTCGAGATCAAGGTGCTCGGGACCATCTCGTGAACGCGCTCTCGCAAGGCGTCGTCATCGCCGCCTTCCTCGCCTTCTGCCGTATCGGCGCCTGCTTCATGCTGATGCCGGGCCTGTCGAGCGCCCGCGTGCCGGTCCAGATCCGGCTCTTCGTGTCGATCGCCGCCACCGGCGGCCTGCTCGCTTTCCTGTGGGACCGCATCTACCCGTTCGTCGATCCGCGCCCGCAGGTCCTGGCGCCCATGATCGTCTCCGAGTTGCTGGTCGGCGGGCTGATCGGCGCCATGACCAGGCTCTACATGGAGGCACTGCGCTTCATGGGTTCGGCCATCGCCATGCTGATCGGCTATGGCGGCTCGGGTGGGCCGGCGATCGAGGAGCCGGAACCGCAGGCGGCGCTCGCCGCCATCATCTCGTTCTCGGCGCTGCTTCTGCTCTTCGTCTTCGACTTCGACCACGAGATCGTCAAGGCGCTCGTCGCCTCCTATCAGGTCGCTCCGGTCAACGTGCTCTTCAACCCGCAGGCGGCGCTGGTCGACGTCACCGACACCGTGTCGGACGCCTTCTTCCTGGTCATTCGGCTCGGCAGCCCTTTCGTCGCCTATGCCATCCTGGTCAATCTGACGATCGGCTTCGTCAACAAGCTGACGCCGCAGATCCCGGTCTATTTCATCTCGCTGCCCTTCGTCATCGCCGGCGGCATGATCATCTTCTATTTCGCCGTCGGCACCTTGCTGTCGCTGTTCGTCGACGGCTTCGTCGACCTCACGCTGGCGAGATAGGCTCAATGACCGCGCGAAAGGACCGCCTGAAGAAACTGGTCAAGGTGCAGCAGCAGTTGAAGGCGCTGCACGAAACCCGCCATGCCGGCTTCCTCGCCGCCGCCGTCAAGGCCGAAGCTGAGGCCAGGGACCTGATCGAGCGTTTCGACACCGGCGCCTCGCTGGGCGCTCTCTTTCCGGAAATCTATCATCGCCGCATCACCGGCGCGCTCGAGCGCCAGAAAAAGAACCTGGAAGACGCCCGCCAGGAAGCCGCGTTGATCGCCACCGCGACGGCGCGCACCAACATGGTCGAGCGTGCCTACAAGGACGTGCGCCGCCGCGACGAGCGCGAGCGCTCTGACCGCGAGCGGCTCGATCTCATCACGCAGAAGCGAGTGGACGAAGGCTGACCTCCCGCAAGCCTGCCACAAGCTTGTTCAGTCATTGTGCGGATGACAAAAACGGCAAAGGGCGGACTTTCTTGGCCATTTCCCCACCCAGCGACATCGTCATGGACGTTGCCCGCGCAGCGGAACCGGCCGATGTCGAGGCCGCGCGCGCGACGCTTGCCAGACGAGCGAATGGCGCCTCGGCATCGTTCGCTCTCGATCCATCCGCGACGGTCGATGCCGGCTCCATCCTCTCGCGCGCGGCGGCCGACAAGGCGGAAGCCGCCAATCCGGCGAAGAAGTTCCAGCGCTTCGAGGCGATGGTGCTGACGACCTTTATCCAGAACATGATGCCCAAGGACACCGAGGGCGTTTACGGCAAGGGCTTGGCCGGCGACATGTGGAAGTCGCAGCTGGCCGAAAAGGTGGCCGATGTCATGGCCGCGCATGGCGGCATCGGCATCGCCAAATCGATGCTCGCCGACCATTATCTCGACGGCAAGCACAAGGTGCCGGTTGGCCCTGTTGCCGGGGGGCAGCAGAAAACCGAGATCGACCAGCAGACCAGGCTTTCGACCTCGATGATCGAGCAGCTTGAGCGCAAAGCCGCACGGTCGATGACGGGCGACGACACAACCATAAAAACGGACATCAAGATCTAGGGACCTACATGGCCGACCAAACGGACCTTTCCAACCTTCCCGCACGCACCAACGCAATGGAGGCGCCCGCCGCCGCACGACCCGGCAACCTCGCCGCCATCATCGGCCGTATCGAGGAAGTCGTGGACGAGGAGACCGCCGGCATCCGCAGCGGAACGGCCTATGACCTCAAGGCCTCGAACGCGCGCAAGAGCCGATACCTCTACGAGCTGAACCGCGCCTTGAAGGGCGCCAACGAGATCGAATTCCTCGAGCAGCATCGCGAAGGCCTGCTGCGGCTGCGCCAGAAGCTGGCCAGGAACGAGGCGGCGATCCTCGCCCATCTCAACGCGGTCAACGAGGTCGCCACGCTTCTGAGGAACGCCATCCAGCGCGCCGATGCAGACGGCACCTATTCGGCCGGCGAGTTCGGAATGGCGCGAGCCTGACAAAGATGATCAAGGCGCAAGGACAGACCCGGTGATAAAGTTCATCGCCGCCGCGCTGTGGATCTGCGCCGTGACGCTCGGCGCGGTCTTCTATTCCTTCCAGGCGGCCGGCCAGCGCGGCGCGGCCGAACCGCCGAAGCCGATGCTGGGCGGCCTCGACTACGTCAAGACCGACATGATCTCGGTGCCGTTGCTGCGCGACGGCACGATCGACGGCTATTTCCTCACCAAGCTGGTCTACACGGTGGAGCCGGAACAGATAAAGAAGCTGTCGGTCCCGGCGCAGGCGCTGATGACCGACCAAGTCTATTCCTATCTCTATTCCAACCCGCAGATCGATTTCACCAAGAAGGAATCGATCGATCTCGACGTCTTCCGCAAGTCGATCCGAGACACCATCAACAGCCGGGTCGGCGTCGAGCTGGTGCACGAGGTGCTGATCGACCAGGTCAATTTCCTCTCCAAGGACGATATCCGCGACAACGCGCTTCGCCGCCGCAGGAATGCCGGCGAAACCGCGGCGGCGATGACCAAGCCCTTCCAGGCAGCGCCGGAGCATTGACCGCCTGGCCGCCCTCCGGCGGCGATGGGCATGGCCCAGCTCCCCTACGCGATATGACGCAAGGTGACCGCGTTGACGTTAACGTCAACTCGAAGCTATATGCGCCTGTGGTCGCGCTAGAGCGCGGCGCGTCTACCTCGCCCAGCGGCCAAGCGCCGGTGCGCGTCAACGCAACCAACGAGGAGAACCGCCATGGGCGTTCAGGAGATTGCCGACAAGATCAAGTCGCGCGTGACAAGCGCCGGTTTCGAGCATTCCGTCAAGTTCGACACTGGCGGCGACGGCGTCATCGTCATCGACGGCGCGACCGTCTCGACCACCGACGCGCCGGCCGACTGCACGATCAAGCTGTCGCTCGACGATCTGGATTCGCTGATTGCCGGCGACCTCAACCCGACCATGGCCTTCATGGCCGGCAAGCTGAAGGTCGAAGGCGACATGACCGTCGCCATGGCGCTCAGCCAGTTGCTCGGCTAACCTTCGCAAAAAGCAAAACGCCGCCCGATGGGCGGCGTTCTTGTTTTGTCGGACCTAGAGCAATTCCAGGAAAAGTGCGTAACGGTTTTCCGTCCGGAATTGCGTGAAAACAAGACTCAAGCGACAAAGCCCGGCACCTGTTCCTTGATCTTGCGGCCGGCGGCCTTGATCGTGCCCGTGGCGCCGTCCAGCGCGCCTTCCTTCAGCTCCAGCGCCAGAAGCCGGTGCCGCTCATAGGGGCCGGGCATGGCAAGCGCTCCGGTGCGGTCGGCCGAGAAGCCGAACCGTCCGTAATAGGGCGCGTCGCCGACGAGCAGGATCGCGCCATGGCCAAGCCGCGCGGCTTCGGCGGTCGCATGCCGCATCAGCGCCGAGCCGATGCCGCCGCTCTTCAATCCCGGCTCGACCGCGAGCGGGCCAAGCAGGAGCGCCGACGGACCGCCCTCGCCCAGCCTCACATCCCACAGTCGCACCGTGCCGACGATCGCGCCCGAGGGATCGCGCGCGACAAAGGCCAGGCCTTCCGAGGGCCGGCGGCCGCGTCGCAGCTTCTCGGATGACTTCTTCCTGCGCTTCGGCCCCATGGCGCGGTCGAGCAGCGCTTCGCGTGCAGCAACGTCGCCCGCGCCTTCGCCAAGGATGACGAAGGCAGGCGCCTGGGCGGCTCCCTCGTCCGGCGCGCCGCGCGAGCCAGCCTGTGCCCGGAGGACCAGGGAGGGCGCCAACGCATTTTCAGGCGAAGTGGAAACCGGTTCGCCGTAAGAAAATGCGCCAAGAAGCACTGCCGTCGAGCCATTCTCCCCCGCGGAGAAAAGCTCAGCCGACGGTCCGGACGAGGGGGCAATTTCAGTGGCCGCGAAGGCCGATTTGGTCAGGTATTCCATGTCCGCGATCCTTCACGAGCGGAGATCTGTCCCACAAGCGAGCCCGGGTGGGCGACGGCGCCCACCTGGGATGATCTGAGCGGCCTTTGCGAGCCGCTCAGATCACGTAGGATCGGAGGGGCTCGAAGCCGTTGAAGGCAACCGCCGAGTAGGTGGTCGTGTAGGCTCCGGTGCCTTCGATCAGCACCTCGTCGCCGATGGTCAGCGACAAGGGCAGCGGATAAGGCGTCTTCTCGTACATCACGTCGGCCGAATCGCAGGTCGGGCCGGCGAGCACGCAAGGCGCGGTCTCCGAGCCGTCATGGCGGGTGACCAGCGGATAGCGGATCGCCTCGTCCATCGTCTCGGCGAGACCGCCGAACTTGCCGATGTCGAGGAACACCCAGCGCACATTGTCGTTGTCGGCCTTCTTCGAGATCAGCACGACTTCCGACTTGATGACGCCGGCATTGCCGACCATGCCCCGGCCCGGCTCGATGATCGTTTCGGGCAGCGCGTTGCCGAAATGCTTGCGCAGCGCCGAGAAGATCGCCTGGCCATAGGCCTGGGCCACCGGCACGTCCTTCAGGTAACGGGTCGGGAAACCGCCGCCCATGTTGACCATCTTGAGCACGATGCCTTCCTCGGCGAGCGTCGCGAACACCTTCTTGGCGTCGCCCAGCGCGCGATCCCAGGCCGTCAGGTCGGTCTGCTGCGAGCCGACATGAAACGACACGCCATAGGCGTCGAGGCCGAGGCCCTTCGCATGGCGCAGCACGTCGACGGCCATCGCCGGCACGCAGCCGAACTTGCGCGACAGCGGCCACTCGGCGCCTTCACCGTCGGTCAGCACGCGGCAGAACACGCGCGAGCCGGGGGCGACGCGGGCGATCTTCTCGACCTCCTCGACGCAGTCCACGGCGAACAGGCGGATGCCGAGCTGGTAGGCGCGTGCGATGTCACGCTCCTTCTTGATGGTGTTGCCGAAGGAAATGCGGTCCGCCGGCGCGCCGGCATCCATCGCCATCTCGACCTCGGCAACCGATGCGGTGTCGAAGGACGAGCCCATCGCAGCAAGCAGGCGCAGGATTTCCGGCGCCGGATTTGCTTTCACCGCATAGTAGATCTTGGAATCGGGCAACGCCTTCTCGAAAGCGCGGAAATTGTCGCGCACGACATCGAGGTCGACGACGAGGCAGGGGCCGTTCGGACGTCGGGTGGCGAGGAAATCAAGGATGCGCTGGGTGGCCATCGGGGTCTCTCCATAACGCCTTTCGGCGCGCAATAAGGCTGCGGGACGCGGGCTGTCGGCCTCGCGAACACGCGGTGGACAAAGGCGGGACGGAAATCCATGGAACCAGCCGGTGGAGACCCCGGAACCATGAAACGCCGTCTCGCGGCGGTGAACCTTGGCCTTGCCCGGCCTCGGTTCGCTTTGTCTGCCTTGGCTTGGATGGGAAACCCGTCCGCACTGCCGGCAATGAAGGTGTGCCTCTTTAGTAACCCCGGTCTTTGGACAACCGGAAGAGAACCAGAAAGGCCCGCACCGTCGTTGCTTCAAGGTGTCCTCGGTCTTGTGGTTGGCCACTGACCGACTGGAGGGGTTGGCTCCAGTTACCTTACCGATTGCCCTCACCATTCGAGGATCGGCGGACACCCACAGGCACGTGCGACTTTGGGCAAGCGCGATATAGGAGCGAAGGGTTTCACAATCAATAAAAATCGTAAGCGCAGGTTGTAAAATTTCTGGCATCGAACAATGTTTGTCGCACTGTATCCGGAAATCGAACGATGCCAGGAACTCAAGGACCGCTTAACGCCTTCCTCGATCTGCGCCAAATGCCTGTGGCGAATGCGGAATTGGGCCCGCTCGCCGGCCTGCACCTGGCCGTCAAGGACATCTATGACGTCGCCGGCTACCGCACCGGCTGCGGCAACCCGCAGAGATTCGCGGAGGCGCATGCCGCCTCGCGCACGGCGCAAGCGGTGCAGACGATCCTCGATGCCGGCGCGCGATTCGTCGGCAAGACCCAAACCGACGAGCTGGCTTTCTCGCTGTTCGGCCAGAACGCGCATTTCCCTTACCCGGTCAATCCCGCCGCGCCCGATCGGGTCACCGGCGGCTCCTCCTCCGGCTCGGCGGCCGCGGTTGCCGGCGGGCTGGCGAACATCGCCACCGGCTCCGACACCGGCGGCTCGATCCGCGCGCCGGCGAGCTTCTGCGGCCTGATCGGGCTGCGCACCACCCATGGCCGCATCCCGCTCGACGGCGCGATGAAGCTGGCGTCGAGCTTCGACACCTTCGGCTGGTTCGCCGACGACATCGAAACCTATGAGACGGTCGGCAAGCTTTTGCTCGGCCGCGATCCGCACCAGCACCCGCTCAACCGCCCGCTGTCGATCCGCTGGCTGGATGCCTTCGTCATGGGGCCGGCGGAAGCCGCCGAATATGCACGCATGAAGGCGCTGGCCGCCGGCGTCATCGGCCAGCCCGTGGAGACCGAATACGCCTTTGCCTCGTTCCCCGACGAGCTTTACTGGTGCTTTCGCCGCTTGCAGGCCTTCGAGGCCTGGCGCGAGCATGGTCCCTGGATCTCGGCCGGCGGCCGCCTGAGCCCCGGCGTCGAGGAGCGTTTCGGCTTCGGCCGCACCATCGACGCCAGGGCCGCCGCGGCCGAAGCCGCGCGCCGGCTGGCGTTCCGGGCCGAGTTCGGCGCGCTGCTCGGCAACAACGGCTTCCTCGTCCTGCCCACCGTTCCCGGCGCGGCGCCGCTCGCCGCGGGCACGCCGGAACAGTTCAAGGCCTATCGCGAAAGGGCGCTGCATCTTTTGTGCCTTTCCGGTCTTTCGGGCTTTCCGCAGATCACCTTGCCGATCGGCTCCGTCGACGGCGCACCCTTCGGCCTGTCACTGCTCGGGCCTTCCGGCAGCGACGTTGCCCTGATACGGCTCGGCCGCAAGATTCTCGACGCGGCACGAAAGGTCTGACCATGGATACATTGACGCGCATGCGCGCCTTCATCGACGTGGTCGAGGCGGAAGGCTTTTCGGCCGCCGCGCGCAAGATCGGCCGCTCCAAGGCGCTCTTGTCGAAATATGTGCGCGAGCTGGAGGACGAGCTCGGCGCGCTGCTGCTCAACCGCACCACGCGCCAGTTCTCGCTGACCGAAGCCGGCCACACCTATTATCAGCGCGCCTCCGAAATCGTGCGCGAGGTCGACAACCTGGCCGAGGCGGTGCGCCAATCTTCCGGCGACGTTCGCGGCAGGATCAAGCTGTCGGCCGCCCGCACCTTCGCCGACGCGCCGATCGGTCAGTCGCTGGTCGACTTCGCCAGGCAGCACCCCGACATCGTGCTCGACGTCCATCTCGACGACCGCTTCGTCGACCTTGTCGAGGAAGGTTTCGACCTTGCCGTGCGCATCTCGCGGCTGGAGAATTCCTCGCTCATCGCCAGGCGGCTGGCGCCGTTTTCGGTCAGGCTTTGCGCGTCGCCGGAACTGATCGCCAAACATGGCAAGCCGACACGTCCGCAGGATCTCGCCAACATGCCCTGCATCGTCGACACCAACGGCCGCTCGCTGGCCAACTGGCGCTTCAAGGGCGAGGGCGAGGATTCCATGAGCGTCGCTGTTTCAGGCCCGATCGAGGTCAACAGCCCGATCGTGGCAAGAGCCGCCGCGCTCTCCGGTCTGGGCTTCGCCATGCTGCCGGATTTCATCGCTGCTCCCGACGTCGCGTCCGGCAAGCTGGTCACCGCGCTCGACGACCGTATACCGGCCGGCACCGGCATCTTCGCCGTCTACCCGCACCGCCGCTATCTGCCAGCCAAGGTGCGTGTCTTCGTCGATTTCCTGGTGCAGTGGTTCAAGACGCGCGACACCGTCTGATGCATGTCTCCCGGACGCATGCAACGGCACGCGTCGAAAAGAAGCTGAGGCGCGTCCCAATTTCGCCCGCTTTCTGTCAACTCTGGGGCTCGCTCCCGAAATCGATGGAATCGCGGCCCGGAATGCATCTGAAACGGCAAGCAACCATGCTGGCTTCGGTCGTGGCGGCGACATTCGCAGCGGTCGAGCCGGCCGAGGTGCACCCGCATGTCTTCGCCGAGGCCCGCCTCGACGTCATCCTCAGCCAGGATCACCAAAGTGTGACGGCGCTGCGCCACCTTTGGCGCTTCGATGACCTGTTTTCGAGTACAGTGATGATGGAGTTCGACAAGAACTCCGATCTGAAGCTTGACGACAAAGAGCTCAAGGAAGTGGCCGACACCGTCCATTCCTCGCTGGCCGAGTTCAACTACTTCCAGCTCGTCACCCAGAACGGCAAGGACGTGCCGATGGTCCCGCCGCCGCATCTGATGGCGAACTTCGACAACGACCAGCTGATCATCCTGTTCGAGTCACAGCCGAAGACGCCGATCAAGCTCGCCGGCAAGATCGACATCGGCGTCTACGATCCGACCTTCTATACGGCGATCGACTTCACCGACGACACCAACCTCACCGTCGAAGGCCTGCCCTCGACCTGTACCAAGAAGGTCATCCGGCCGGATCCGGACGAGGCGATCAAGGAAAACCAGAAAACCCTGACGGACGCGTTCTTCAACGATCCGACAGGCACCGACATGAGCAAGATCTTCGCTACCAAGCTCGAATTGGACTGCCCGCCGGAAGGATGATTTGGTGATGAAACCGTCGCTGCGCGCAAGCAGGCTCCGCAAAAGTGCCCTACGGGTTTGCGATCGGACCCTGCGACAAACAAGGGAATCTAAGCGGATATTCGTGGGGCATCCCACGAATATCCGCTTAGCGCTCGTCCTGCTGGCCACCACGCTGGTGATCGCCCATTTGCCCGTCGTCGCGCACGCGCAAAGCTCGCTCGGCATCGGCACCAATGACGGCATGGCGCCAACCACCACGGGGCCGTTCGCCCATATCCTGATGTGGATCAATCTCCAGCAGCAGGGATTCTACCATTCGCTCGCCGCCGCCATGAAGGCGATGCGCCAGGACGGCAGCAAGCTCTGGCTGCTGATCGGCCTGTCCTTCGCCTACGGGATCTTCCATGCCGCCGGCCCCGGCCACGGCAAGGCGGTGATCTCCTCCTATATGATCGCCAACGAAGTCGCGCTCCGGCGCGGCATCCTGCTTTCCTTCGTCTCGGCGCTGCTGCAGGGCCTGACGGCGGTGGTCGTCATGATGCTTGCCTATTTCGTGCTGCGCGGCACCGCGATCTCGATGACCGACGCCGCCTGGTTCCTCGAAATCTCCAGCTTTGTGCTGGTCACCTTGTTCGGCGCCTGGCTGCTGTGGCGCAAGCTCGGTCCGTCGGTGCTGCGCCTGTTTGGCAGAGCGCCCGCCTACAGCCTGTCGGCGGCCCATGCCGGCCATTCGCATGGCGGGCATTCGCATGCGGGCCATTCCCACGCACATGCGCACGCCGCGCATTCCCGTACCATGCACGTGCATGACGATCATGATCATCATGGCCATTCGCATGCGCACGCCCATGATCACGGTCACCATCACGCCATGCATGACCACGCCCATCACGACCACGGCCCGGGCGAAGTCTGCGAGACCTGCGGCCATTCGCATGCGCCGGATCCGGCAATGCTGTCGGGCGACCGCTTCGACTGGCGCACGGCCTGGTCGGCGGTCGCCGCCGTCGGCATCCGCCCCTGCTCCGGCGCGCTGATCGTGCTGAGCTTCGCGCTGCTCAACGGGCTTTGGCTCGGTGGCCTGCTGTCCGTGCTGGCGATGTCGATCGGCACCGCGATCACCGTCTCGGCGCTGGCGACGATCGCCGTGCTGGCCAAGAACTGGGCGATCTATTTCGCCGGCGACGGACGCATCGGCAACCGCATCCACTCCATCGTCGAGATCGGCGGCGCCGCCTTCATCTTCCTGGCCGGGCTGCTGCTTCTGTCGGCCAGCCTGTCGGGCGGCGTCTGATCAAAAGCAGTGGCCGAAGCTGGGTCGATCTGCGGATCAGCTCAGCATCACCTGGTATCGACAGACATCAGGCGATCTTCCCGCCCAGCTCATCCTCGATATGCGCGCGAATAATTTCGTCGAAATTCTTCTCGGCGGCAAAGCCCAGTTCCCTCGCCCGCCTGGCTTCGAACCGTGTCGGCCAGCCTTTGACGATCGCCCAGATGATCTCGTCGGGCTGCTCGCGGATCCGCTTCACGACCTCGGGGCCGGCGATGCGCTCAAGCGCCTCGATCTGCTCGCCGACGGTGACGGCGACGCCCGGCATTGTGAGGTTGCGGCGGGGTCCGACCTTGTCGCCGTCGATTTCGGCAGCATGGATGAGGAAATTGACCGCCGAGCGCGGGCTGGCATGGGTGTGCAGCACCGAGCGCGGCACCGGCAGGATTGCCTCCTGGCCAGCGAGCGGCTCGCGGATGATGCCGGAAAAGAAACTCGACGCTGCCTTGTTCGGCTTGCCGGGGCGGACGCAGATCGTAGGCAGCCGGATGCCGATGCCGTCGAAGAAGCCGCGCCGCGTATAGTCGGCAAGCAGCGCTTCGCTCATCTGCTTCTGCGTGCCGTATGAAGTCAGCGGCGTCGGATGGAATTCGTCCGGGATGACCTCCGGGAACGGCGCGCCGAACACGGCGATCGACGAGGTGAAGACAAGGCGCGGCGCGAACGCCGCCAGCCGCACGGCGTCGAACAGCGCGCGCGTGCCGTCGAGATTGACGCGGTAGCCGAGGTCGAAATTGGCCTCCGCCTCGCCCGACACGATGCCGGCCAGATGGAAGATCACATCCGGGCGGGGAGCCACGAGAGCGGCCATGGCGCCGGGCGCGGAAAGATCGCCGGTGTGGACCGAGACATCCACGCCCACGAGCACCGGCGCCTGCGGCGCCACGATGTCGTGCAGGTCGAGCGCCGTGATTTTTCGCCCGCGCAAGGCGCCGTCCTTGGCCAGGCGCGCGATAAGCTTGCGGCCCACCATGCCGGCGGCGCCCGTGATCAGTATTCTCATCTTCAGAGACCTTTCTTGCGCTGGCTGCGTCCGCGCAGCCACAGGACGACGAACAGTCCGACCATGAAGACCACGGCGATAACGGCCGCCAGCACCGTCGATACCTTGCCAGCGGCCAGCATGATGACCGGCAGGAAATAGGCGGCGAGGCCGAACACAACCAGTATCACCGCCGCGGCGGCCGCGGCGTTGCGGGTGTCACGATCCATCAGCGGGCGTTCTTCATGTCGAGGCTGCTCGGTTTTGTCATCAGGCCGCGGTCAGTGATAGTGCCGGCGATCACGCGGCGCATCATGTGCGTGGTCGTGATCATGATGATGATCGTGCTCGTCATGGCTGTCCGCGCATTGGCCGAATTCGGGTTCGACGGTGGCATGCTCGATACCGTGCTTGGCCGCAAGCCGTTTCTTGATGGCGCTCACCGCTACATGCGCATCGACGCCGTCGTTCAGGCAAGCGTGCAGCGTCGCCATGTTGGAGGTGCCGTCGAGCGACCAGACGTGCATGTGATGCACCTCGCGCACGCCCTTGACCGCGCCTTCGATGTCCCTGGCGATCACGTCGCGGTCGAGCCTGGCCGGCACGCCTTCGAGCAGGACGTGGGCCGCCTCGCGCATCAGCGACCATGCCGTCGACAGGATGAGCAGCGACACCAGCACCGACAGGATCGGATCGATCGGCGTCCAGCCCGTCGCCAGGATGATGATGGCGGCGACGATGGCCGCGGCCGAGCCCAGCAGATCGCCCAGCACATGCAGGATGGCGCCACGCATGTTGAGGCTCTCGCGATCACCGCCATGCAGTACGAAGAAGGAGGCGATGTTGACCAGAAGGCCTGCCACCGCGACCACCAGCATCGGCCCGCCCAGCACTGGCGCCGGGTGCATCAGCCGGCCCCAGGCCTCGTAGACGATCCAAAGCGCGATGACGCAGATGGCGATGCCGTTGGTGTAGGCGACCAGCGTCTTCACCCGGGCGAAGCCATAGGTGAGACGGCCGGTGGCAGGACGCCCGGCGAGATGAAAAGCATACCAGGCAAGGCCGAGCGCGATGGCGTCAGCCAGCATGTGCCCGGCATCGGCGACCAGCGCCAGCGACCCGGTAAGCCAGCCGCCCAGCGCCTCGGCGACCATGAAGCCGGCGGTCAAACAGGTAGCGATCAGCACCCGCTTCTTGTCGGTTGAGCCATGCACATGCCCGGCTCCATGGCTGTGGCTATGACCGGCCGGGCCGTGGTCGTGCGAAGCATGGTCATGCGCCATCGCCAAACTCCTGTCTGCCGACCATGGTCCTGAAAACCGGTTTCCCGGCTCTCAGGATCATGATCTACGCGCCGAACTCGGCGCGGAAATCTTCAAGCCGCCGTTTCTGGCTTCCCTGGGCATCGAAATTTGCCGGATCGAGCCAGGCCTCATAGGCTTTTCGCAGTGTCGGCCACTCCTTGTCGATGACCGAATACCACGCCGTATCGCGGTTTTCACCCTTGACCACGAAATGCTGGCGGAAGATGCCCTCGAACTTGAAGCCGAACCGCTCGGCCGCGCGCTTCGACGGCTCGTTGCGGTTGTTGCACTTCCACTCGTAACGGCGATAGCCGAGCTCGTCGAAGACGTATTTCATGAACAGGAACTGCGCTTCGGTCGCCGCCGGCTTGCGCGAGATCAACGGTCCCCAATAGATGTTGCCGATCTCGATGACGCCGTTGTTGGCATCGATGCGCATCAGCGTCTGTCGTCCGGCGACCTCGCCGCTTGCCTTGTCGATGACGGTGAAGAACAGCGGATCCTCAAGCGCCTCGGCCTTGTCGAGCCATGGCTGGAAGGCGGCGCGGCTTTTCGGCGGATAGTCCGGCAGCCATGCGAAGCGCCCATCGATATCGGCGACGGACGAGGTTTCATAGAGGCCGTCGCCATGCTTTGCCGCGCTGAACGGCTCAAGGCGCACATAACGGCCTTCGAACACCTTGCGTTCCGGCCGCGGACGCGGCTGCCAATTCTTCAGATCTTCCGACACCGGCCACTCCAATCCGTTGACTTTTACCTGCGGACCGTCACAAAAACGCTCGCTCACAGAAAGAACCACAGGGACGGGAAAAATGCTCCACACGATCGCGGCCTTCGACCGTCTCGGCGAGGAAAATGCCTTCGCGGTGCTGGCGAGGGCCACCGCGCTTGCCCATCAGGGGCGCGACATCGTCAACCTCGGCATCGGCCAGCCCGACTTCAAGACGCCGCAGCACATCGTCGAGGCGGCGATCAAGGCGCTGCGTGACGGCCACCATGGCTACACGCCGGCCAACGGCCTTTTAGCCACCCGCGAGGCGGTTGTGCGCCGCACGCTGACCACCACCGGCGTCGAGGTGTCGCCCGAGAATGTGATGATCCTGCCGGGCGGCAAGCCGACGATGTTTGCTGCGATTCTGATGTTCGGCGAGGCGGGCGCCGAGATCCTCTACCCCGATCCCGGCTTTCCGATCTACCGCTCGATGATAGAGTTCACCGGCGCCACGCCGGTGCCGGTGCCGATCCGCGAGGAAAACGGCTTTGCCTTCTCGGCGGAAGAGACACTGGCGCTGATCACGCCGAAGACCAGGCTGCTCATCCTCAACTCGCCGGCCAATCCGACCGGTGGCGTCACTCCGCGGGCCGAGATCGAGAAGCTGGTCAAGGGCCTGGAGAAGCACCCTCAGGTCGCTATCATGTCGGACGAGATCTACGACGTCATGACCTATGACGGCGAGACTCACTGCTCGCTGCTGAACTTCCCCGAAATTCGTGATCGGCTGATCGTGCTCAACGGCTGGTCGAAGACCTGGGCGATGACCGGCTGGCGCATGGGCTGGTCGATCTGGCCGAACGGCGACAAGGGCGCGCATCTCTACGACAAGGTGCGCAAGCTGGCGGTCAACTGCTGGTCCTGCGTCAACGCGCCGAGCCAGTTTGCCGGCATCGCGGCGATCGACGGCCCGCAGGACGATGTCGAGAAGATGATGCGCGCCTTCGACAACCGCAGGAAGATCGTGGTCGAGGGGCTGAACGCGCTCCCCGGCATTTCCTGCATCACGCCGAAGGGCGCCTTCTATGCCTTCCCCAACGTCTCGAAAACCGGCTGGAAGGCCAAGAAGCTCGCTTCGGCGCTGTTGGAGGATGCCGGCGTGGCGTTGATCGGCGGCCCCGATTTCGGCGTTCTCGGCGAAGGCTATATCCGGCTTTCCTATGCCAATTCCGAGGAGAACATCCTGCGCGCGCTGGAACGGATCGAGGCTTTTCTGAAAAAGTGACCCGTCGGGCGTTCACCCGCGCCCGACAAACGGCATCTTCGTCGCCATCACCGTCATGAACAGCACGTTGGCATCGAGAGGCAGGCTCGCCATGTGCAGCACCGCATCGGCCACGCGCTCGACATCCATCACCGCTTCGGCGGCGATCGAGCCATTGGCCTGCGGCACGCCGACCGTCATCGGCTGCGCCATCTCGGTCAGCGCATTGCCGATGTCGATCTGGCCGCAGGCGATGTCGAAGGGCCGGCCATCGAGCGCCAGCGTCTTGGTGAGCCCGGTGATCGCATGCTTGGTCGCCGTATAGGGCGCGGAGCCGGGGCGCGGCGCATAGGCCGACACCGAGCCGTTGTTGATGATACGGCCCCCCATCGGCTTCTGCCGGCGCATGGCGCCGAAGGCTGCGCGGGCGCATAGGAACGAGCCTGTGAGGTTGACGCCGACGACGTCGTTCCAGACCTCGACCGGGATTTCGTCGATCGGCGTCGACTTGTAACCCATGCCGGCATTGTTGAAGAGCAAGTCGACGCGGCCGAAGGCCTCGAGCACGGTCTCGAACATGTCGTCCACCTCGTCGGCCTTGCTGATGTCGCAGGCGACGGCCAATGCCTTGGATTGCGTCTTCCCCGCCTCGGCGATCGCCTCCTCCAGCACTTTCTTGCGGCGGCCGCAGAACACCGTGTTCCAGCCTGCCTTGAGCAGCACCGTCGCGACGCTCTTGCCGATGCCGGTGCCGGCGCCGGTAACGATGGCGGTCTTCTGTGCTATGGCTGTCATCGTCGTCCTCCCGGTCATGGATGGAAGAACGTGGCATCGCAAATGCCATGGGTCATGGCAAGCAGCTGTTGGTGATAAAGAAGAGGTCAACAAAAAGGGCGGCCATTAGCGACCGCCCCGATCTGAACCGCGCTTGGGAGGAGGAAAAGCCGGTCCGACTGGTTAGAATGATGCGCTTGCTGGGTTAACGAGAAGTTAACGGACGGCAAGGCGTCCCCGAAGGACGTTTACCACGCCGAATCACCACGGTGAATTGGGCGCCGTTCCCGCCGGCACCTTGGCAGCCGAAACCGTCGCCTCGACATGATCGACCAGGGCGTCCGGCAGGCCGAGGCGGCCGGCGAGCAGGTCGAGATAACCGCGCTCGGCGCGCGTGTCGGGATCGATGGTCAACCGCGAGGCGGTGTAGAGCTCGAGCTTCTGCGCATCGGTCTTGGCGCCGGCGACCAGCGTGTCGAGATCGAGCGGGCTTTCGAGCTCGGCGAGCAGGAATTTTTCCGCTTCGGCGCCGATGCCTGCGAGCTTGAGCTTGTCGGCGATCTTCCTGCGCTCGTCGTCATCGACATGGCCGTCGGCCTTCGCCGCCGAGATCATCGCCCTGACCAGCGTCAGCGTGAACTCGGCTTCGCCTTGCGGCGCCTGCGAGGGATCGAAGGCGGTATCGGCGGGCGGCGGCAGCAACTCCGGCTCGCCGGACGCCGGCGCCTGGGCCGGCTCCGCGCCGTTCTTGTAGTTCTGGTAGGCCTTGTAGGCGAGGCCGCCGATCGCCGCCAGGCCGCCGAGCTTGATGGCCGCGCCCGTCACCTGCCGGCCGGTGCCGGTGCCGAGCAGCACGGCGGCAAGCGCGCCGGCGGCGAGCGGATTGTCCTTCGCCATCTGCACCGCCTGCCCCGCCTTGTCGCGGACGGTCGATCCGGTGCCGGGAATTTGCGAGCCGAGAAGGTCGTCGAGCAGCTTCTTGGGGTCGAGCATCAATGCCTCCAGAATTGGCCCGGCCGAAATGCGCGCGGGCACGGTTTCGGACCGGCAAGAGGTAGGCCCCGCGCATTGACATTACAATGACGAGGCGAGTTTTACGCGCAAGGGCGTGTGGCTCTAGCTTCCGATATGGCGCTTGCCGCCGCGCGCTTGCGCAAGTTCGACCTGACGATGGCGTTCGGCGTAGCGCTCGCGATCCGCATCGGACCGCGTTTCGAAGCAATGCGGGCATGAAACGCCGAGCACGTATTTCGGCGACAACCTGTCCTCGACCGTCAGCGGGTGCCGACAGGCGCGGCAGAGTTCGGCTTCGCCCTCAGCGAGACCATGCGAGACGGACACCCGTTCGTCAAACACGAAACATTCGCCTTGCCAGAGGCTCTCCTCGGCCGGGACGTCTTCCAGATATTTCAGGATGCCGCCCTTGAGATGAAAGACGTTTTTGAGGCCGAGCGACTTCACATAGGCCGTCGCCTTCTCGCAGCGAATGCCGCCGGTGCAGAACATCGCCACCTTGCGGCCTTCGAGCTCTCCACGGTGCTGCTCGACCCAGGCCGGGAATTCGCGGAAGCTGGTGGTCCTGGGATCGACCGCGCCCTGGAAAGTGCCGAGCGAAACTTCATAGGCGTTGCGCGTGTCGATCACCAAGGTATCGGCATCGGAAATCAGCGCGTTCCAGTCGGCCGGCGCGACATAGGTGCCTGCGCTCGCCGCCGGATCGATATCCTCGACGCCCATGGTGACGATCTCGCGCTTCAACCGCACCTTCATGCGGTGGAACGGCATTTCGGCGGCGCTGCTGTATTTGACTTCCAGTCCGGCAAGGCCTTCGATGGCCTCGAGGTGACACATCAGCGCGGCGATCGCCTCCTCGCTGCCGGCGATGGTGCCGTTGATGCCTTCATGCGCCAGAAGCAACGTGCCCTTGATGCCGCGCCCGCAACAGAAGGCGGCGAGTGGCGCGCACAGAGCCTCGTGTCCATCGAGCGGCGCGAATTTGTAAAGCGCCGCGACGCGGACTGGCTGAATTTCCATGGCTGTTGTCATGGTCATGCCACTAGACCGTGGTGAAAGCGGTTTCAAGGCTCAAAGGGCCGACGGCGATCCGCTGCGCGGCATCGCGACACGCCTGCCTTCGTGGACTTGGCAAATGCCTTCTGCTAATCGGTTGAAATCGATCGAAATGGAGACCAGCAAATGACCAGCAAGACCGAAAAGCTCCTGTCGCTTCTCAACGGTCAACCGGTCATCCCGGTGCTGAAGATCGCCAATGTCGCGGACGCGGTGCCGCTCGCTCGCGCCCTTTCGCGCGGTGGCCTGCCGGCGATCGAGATCACGCTGCGCACCGCCGACGCGCTGGAAGCGATCCGCCGCGTCGCTGCCGAGGTCGAAGAGGCGATCGTCGGCGCCGGCACCATCCTCGATGCCAAGCAGTTCGATGAAGCAGCCCGCGCCGGCTCGAAATTCATCGTCAGTCCCGGCATCACCAGCCAGCTTCTCGACGCAGCCAAGGGCAGCCCCGTGCCGCTGCTGCCCGGCGCCATCACGCCCGGCGAGATCATGGCCGCGCGCGAAGCCGGCTTGCGCTTCCTGAAATTCTTCCCGGCCGAGCAGTCCGGCGGCATCGCTTCGCTGAAGGCTTTCGCTTCGCCGCTCGCCGACGTGAAATTCTGCCCGACCGGCGGCATAACGGCCAGGAACGCCGCCGACTATCTGAGCCTGTCCAACGTCATCTGCGTCGGCGGCTCCTGGGTGGCGCCCGACGATCTCATCAAGGCCGGCAAGTGGGACGAGATCGAAGCGCTGGCGCGTGAGGCGAGCAAGCTCAAGAAGTAAATCAGCGCCCTCACCAGGGCAGCGCGCCGTTCTCATCGAAATAGCCGCCGGTCGGTCCGCCCGGCTCCAGCGTCGCCAGCCGCACGATGATCTCGGCCGCCTGCTGCACCGTGCGCCCGCCTCTGTGCGCATTGAGGTCCGTCGCGGTGTAGCCGGGAGCGGCGGCGTTGACCATGATGCCACGTGGCGCAAGCTCTCGCGCCAAGGCCAGTGTTACCGCGTTGAGCGCGGTCTTCGAACTGCCATAGCCCATAACGTTGGGCGACTGGCTGTTGCCGGCCGCGCGCGCCAGCGATCCGAGATAGCTGCTCACCATGACGATCCGTGCAGCGGGCGCCGCCTTGAGCAGCGGCAGGAACGCCTGGGTGACCCGCACCGGACCGAAGACGTTGACATCATAGGTGGCTTTCATCTCCGCGACACTCTCGCGGCTCGGCGGCCGTTCATAGCGGCCGTCCGGGCCAAGCGCATCGACATAGCCGGGCGCAATGCCGGCATTGTTGACCAGCACGTCCAGGCCGGGCGCCTGCGCGGCGACTGTCTTGACCGCGGCCGCCACGCTGTCGTCGCTGATGACGTCGAGCTCGAGCCACTCGACGTCGAACCCTTCGCCGCGCAGCGTTTGCGCCGCGGCCTCGCCACGCGCGGCATCGCGAGCGCCGAGCCACACTTTGTAATCCAGTGCCGCCAGCCGCCTGGCGGCCTCGAGCCCAATACCTTTGTTGGCGCCGGTCACCAGCGCATTCTTTTGCGTCGTCATTCCAGGTCTCCTTCTTGGCGACCTAGATTTGGCGTCAACCGACCTGCTTCGCGCGCCGGATCCTCGCGTCCTCTTGCCTAATCCTCTCAACTGGATGCGCGGCTCCGAGTCACTTGGTTGCGCGGCTTGCATGGATCGGCAATGCTGAAACGATGAATGAAGAGCTTCAGGAATTGATCGCACTCGCCAGCCGACATGCGCGCGGACGGCGGACGAAGACGGCCATTCCGCGCGTCACCATCGGCCGCAGCGAGGTGCCGACGCCGCCGCTGCCGGAGCTTTGCCAGCCGACCACGCTGTTTGTCTTGCAGGGAACCAAAACGGTCCTGATCGGCGACCGCACGCTTGCCTACGGCGCCGGCAGCTATTTCGTCTATGCGGTTGAAACACCCGCGACCAGCCAGTTGCTCGAGGCGAGCGTCGCACAGCCTTACCTGGCCATCGCCTTCTCGCTGGATACCGAGCTGATCGCCGGCCTGCTCATCGACCACAAGCCGGCGATCGACGGCGATAGCTTCGTGACCAATCAGCTCGATGACTTGCTGCTCGACGCATGGCGCCGAATGCTGCGGCTGCTCGACAAACCAGCCGAGATTCCTGTTCTCGCGCCCATGCTCGAACGGGAGATCGCGTTCAGGCTCCTGCAAGGCCCGCAGGGCGAGAAGCTGCGTCAGCTCGCCCGTGCCGATGGCCGCCTTTCGCAAATCCGCCGCGCCACCGCCTGGATCCGCGCGCACTACAACGAACCGATCGATGTGACGCAACTGGCCGAGCTGTCGCATATGAGCAACGCCGCCTTTCATCGCCACTTCAAGGCGGCGACGGCGATGAGCCCGATCCAGTATCAAAAGCAGCTCCGCCTTCTGGAGGCGCGCCATCTGCTGATCGCGCAACCGGGCAGCGCCGCGCATATCGCCTTCACCGTCGGCTACGAAAGCGCCTCGCAGTTCAGCCGCGAATATGCGCGCCAGTTCGGATTGCCGCCCGCGCGCGACGCCGCGCGGCTCCTGGCCAGGGGCGAAGCGCCCACGCTGGAAATTGACTGAGCACTAAAAGACCGGCCGGCTTGCGCCGGCCGGGATTAGTCTTGCAAACGCAACTATCTGCAGACCCTGACCTTCTCGACCACCTTGTGGTGGTGGCGCCAATGCGTCACCAGCTTGGTCACGCAATGATGTCGTCCGGTCTTGACGATCACGGTTTCGGCTTGCGAGGGAGCGACGACAGCCGAAGCCGCGGCCAGCGCCAGAACTGACGCCAATACAATCTTCTTCATGAATATCCCCAGTTTGGAACGAACCCCTTTTAACCCATCATTGGGCGCGGCGCTCCAACCTCACGGTAAGTTTAGCCTGGCGTGAAGATGCGCACACCGAACGCCTACCGAGCATTGCCATGTCTGGTTCCCGCTCATGGATTCGAACCACGATTCACGCCTTCAAAGGGCGCTGTCCTACCATTAGACGAAGCGGGAAGATCGGGTGGTCAAATAGGCCTTCGAGGATGAAAAACGAAAAGCCGCGTTGTCCTCCAACGCGGCTTTCTGGTGTCTGGCGGGGTCGCTATTTCGTTTGGAAGCGCGCGACCGAGAGGAACTTCACCGCGTTGCCGGTGAACCGGCTTGCGTCCGGCACCCCGCCATCCGCCTGGAAGCCGGCCGTATACACTTCGCTCGGCGGCGTATGCACGATGTTGTAGGCATAGCGCGGCGCTGTCGTCGGGTCGGAAACCGAGGCGATGTTGACGCCGCTGCCCAGCGCCCAGCGCGCGGCTTGCGGCGGCGTCGCCACCACCATGGCCTTGGGCCCGGGCTTCAGATCGTGGGCGGACGCCCTGCCTTCCTTGGCCGTCGTCTTCACGCCGGCGCCGATCGCCTGCGCCGGATCGGCCCCGGCCGGGAGCGCGGCGATGGCCTGGCGCGGCGAGGCCGCATCGACGCCCGACGGATCGTTGAACGCGGAGCGCGGTTCCGGTTCGGTCAGCGACGCGAGCTGGTATTCGGCGCCGCCGCCATCGGCCCCGACGGTTGCATTGGCCTGTTCGAGAACGGCTTTCACCTCATCCTGCTTGCCGGGCTGCGGCCGTGCCGTCGGCAGCACCGAGAACGCGTCGGTCGCGCTCTTGTCCTGCGAAGCGGTTTCGGCCAGCGCCAGAAGCACGTTCTTGTCCTTCGGCGCGAGTTCCGCCGGCGCCGAGCGGTCAGGACGCCAGGTCGGCAGCGGGATGTTGTTGACCGCCACCTGCGCCGGATCGGTGCTCGCGACCTCCGCGGCGCTGGCTGTGCCGAACGGAACCTTGTCCGGCACGGGCGCCTGGGCCGTCGCAACCGCCTGCTCCGTCGTCGCCGAGGCATCCGCCGTGGCGAACGGCACGTTCTGCGGCGTCTGCTGGCCGACATCGACCTTCGGACGCGGCGCGAAGTCGGGCAGCGGGATTTCCTTGGGCGGCAGGGCGGCGATGATCGTCTCCGGCGTATCCTGCTGCGGCTGCTGCGAATCGTCGGCGCTGTCATCCGCGATCTGCGGGATGTTGGCGCGCTTGGCATCCTTCGGGGCGACAATCGCGATGCCCGGAAGATTGCTGTCGCGTGCCGTGGCGGCGCCGGCGACCTGGACCTGCTTCACGGCTTTCCGCTGAGGCGCCGGGGCACTTTCGTCGGCGTCGTCATCGGCCTCGTCGGCGCCGCCGCCGAACCAGGCAAAAAGGCCGCCGGAGCGCTTGGTCGAGCCGCCCGCGCTGGCCAGTTCGATGTTCGGGGTGCCGGCGCCCTTACGCGCCTGATACGCTGCCACTGCTTGCTCATATCCGGGCAACGGGCGTCCGTCGCTCGGCACATGCAGCGTCTTGCCGTTCGGGAACAGGCTGACCAGTTCCTGGCGGCTGATGCCCGGCCAATGGCGCACGTTGCCGACATCCATATGCACGAATGGCGAGCCGGAAGTCGGGTAATAGCCGACGCCGCCGCCCTGCATCTTGAGGCCGATGTTGCGCAGTTTCTTCAGCGGCACGCCGGGAATGTAGAAATCCATCGCCTTACCCAGCATGTGCTGGCTCTTCTCGGCGACGCCGCGGCTGCGCGAACGCAACAGCGCGTTGGTTGACGGCGAACGATAGCCACAGACCACTTGGATATAGTCGGTCGCGCCGCTTTCGCGATAGGCTTCCCAGACGAGATCGAGCAGCCGCGGATCCATCTTGGTCGGCTCGTTGCGGCGCCAGTCGCGCAGAATGATGTTGATCTTGCGCAGGCCTTCCGGATCGTAGCGGCCATTGCGCTTGTAGACGATCTCGGCCTTCTCATGCGTGTGCAGGTGATAGAGCTTGAGCGTACGCACTTCGGCCCTGGCGCCCGACGTCACCACAGACAGGAACCCGACGGCCAAAATCACGAATGTCAGCCACCTCGGCCAGACGCTCATGTGTAAATGCCGCCCGTTTTTGCGTCGTTCGATTTTGTTCAAATCAAATGGCTTTCAGGCTGCCGTTTGTCCCCGGATTTGACCAAACGGATGCGTGGTTTTCACATCCGAATATCGATCCTAATGGTTAATCATCGTTTATTGAAGCCGAAATGCGGTAACACCGTGGCGATATCCCGTCAAAAATTATGCACAGCATTTCGTGGTAAACCGCTGGTTTAGATCAAGAATCCGCCTCGGCCAGAACACGATCTGTTACCGTTAGCGTTAATGCGTGATCCTCGGCAACGCCAACCGCTGAAAACCCTGTGTTTTCACGTCAAAAGCGACAATTTGACTCGGATTTTAGGCAAGCAAGCTGGTTCGAGGCTTGCCTGTCATGAGGCAAGCCGGTCGACGCGGCCGGCTTCGGGGTCAATGCCATATTCCTTCAACTTGCGGTAGAGCGTTGAGCGACCGATGCCCAACCGGCGGGCGACTTCGCTCATCTGGCCGTTGTAGTGGTCGATCGCAAGCTTGATCATCTCGAGCTCCACGTCGGCCAGCGCCCGCACATTGCCGCGCTCGTCAAGCGCGCGAAGCGTCCCGAAACGCGGCTGCGGCCTGGCTGGCGCCTCGCCATCGGGCAAGCCAGCCCCCATTGCATCGGCAGCGGTCTCATCCGCTTGCCGGGACGCGTCCGCAATCGTTTCGGCGACTGCGGATGCCGGTTCCGCTTCGAGATTGACCGTGCCTTCCACCTGCGCCCGGATCTGCGGGAACTCCTCCTCGGTCAGCACATCCCCCTCGGCAAGCACCGACGCGCGGAAGACCGCATTTTCCAGCTGGCGGATATTGCCGGGCCAGTCATAGGCCTGCAGCATGGCAAGCGCCGTGGCCGATATGCCGGCAAGGCGGCGGCGCGAATCGGTCGGCGCGACCTTTTCCATGAAATGCCGGACAAGGTAGGGAATGTCGTCGCGGCGGTCGCGCAGTGGCGGCACGAAGATCGGGTAGACGTTCAGCCGGTAGAACAGGTCCTCGCGGAACTTGCCGTCCTTGACCTGCTGCAGGAGGTTCCGGTGCGTGGCCGAGATCAGCCTTATATCGACCTTGACGGTCGAGCGGCCGCCGACCGGGTCGACCTCGCCTTCCTGCACGGCGCGCAGCAGTTTGACCTGGACGTCGAGCGGCAGATCGCCGATCTCGTCGAGGAACAGCGTGCCGGAGTTCGCCTCGACGAATTTGCCGGTGTGCTTGTCGGTGGCGCCGGTGAAGGAACCCTTCTCGTGGCCGAACAGGATCGATTCGACGAGATTGTCAGGGATGGCGCCGCAATTGACGGTGACGAACGGTTTCGAGCGGCGGTCGCCGCTGCCCTGGATGGCGCGCGCCACCAGTTCCTTGCCGACGCCGGATTCGCCCTCGATCAGGATCGGGATGTTGGAGGCCGCCGCTTTCTGCCCAAGGCGTATCACCCGGTCCATTGCCGGGCTGCGCGTGATCATGTCCTTGAAGGTGAGATGGCCGCCGCCGCGCCGCCGCGACGCGCGCTTCATCTCGTCCTCGACGGCTTCCACCTTGAGCGCGTTGGAGATCGCGGTCTGCAGCCTGTCGGGCGACGCCGGCTTGACGACGAAGTCAAAGGCGCCATGCCGCATCGCCGAGACGACGGTCTCGATGCCGCCTTGGGCCGTCTGCACGATGACGGGAATGTTGATGGCGCGCTCGCGCATCGCCTTCAGCACGCCGATGCCGTCGAGGCCGGGCATGACGAGATCGAGAATGACGACGGAGACCTCGCGCGCGTTCGGGCCATCGAGCGCGTCGAGGCCGGCCTCGCCGCTATCCGTGACGATCGCGCTGTGGCCGAACTTGGTCAACGCGGCCTCGACCAGCCTGCGCTGCACCGGATCGTCATCGACTATGAGTATGGAACCTGTCATGACTGTTTGAGTTGTCCGCCCGAGAAAATCCTCGTGGATCATCTTGGCACAGGGTTCTAAATAAGGTTTCAAAAAACCCGGTGAACGAATTCCTTAGGATTTGACCGGCTTCTCCTTTCCCTTTGATTCTGGCCCCTTGGTTCAAAAAAGGTATTGTTGATGCGCATGATGTTTGGTCAGCGGCTTGCGGCGGCGTCGTCCGGACAGGGCGCGGCGGAGCTCGGCGACCTGCCGGAGTGGAATCTCGCCGATCTCTATTCCGGCATGGAAGCGCCGGAGTTGAAGCGCGACATCGCCAAGGCGGCCAGCGACGCCATCGCCTTCGAGACCCGCTGGAAGGGTACGCTGGCCGCGGAAGCCGGGCGCGGCGCCGCCGGCCGGCTGGGCGAGGCGCTCAAGGCCTATGAGGCGCTCGAGGAACTGATCGGCCGCATCGTTTCGTATGCCGGCCTCGTCTATGCCGGCAACACGGCCGATCCGCAGCGCGCCAAGCTCTATGGCGACGTCCAGGAAAAGATGACGGACGCCAGCGCGCATCTCCTGTTCTTCGCGCTCGAACTCAACCTGATCGACGATGCGGCGATCGAAAGCGCTTTGGCCGCCGACAAGGCCTTCGGCCACTACCGGCCTTGGGTGCTCGACCTCAGGAAGGACAAACCCTACCAGCTCGAGGACCGCGTCGAGCAGTTGTTCCACGAAAAGTCGGTCACCGGGCGCGGCGCCTGGAACCGCCTGTTCGACGAGACGATGACCGACCTGCGCTTCGACGTCGAGGGCGAGGAACTGACACTCGAGCCGGCGCTGAACCGGCTGCAGGATTCGAACGGCGAGGTGCGCCGCCGCGCCTCCGAGGCGCTGGCCGCCACGTTCCGCAAGAACCTGCGCACCTTCACGCTCATCACCAACACTTTGGCCAAGGACAAGGAAATCTCCGACCGCTGGCGCGGCTTCCAGGATATCGCCGACTCGCGCCACCTCGCCAACCGTGTCGAGCGCGATGTGGTCGATGCGCTGGCCGCGGCTGTGCGCGAGGCCTATCCGCGGCTGTCGCATCGCTATTACGCGATGAAGGCGCGCTGGCTCGGCATGGAGGTGATGAACCATTGGGACCGCAACGCGCCCCTGCCGGAAACGCCGCAGGCGGTGATCAGCTGGGACGACGCCAGGGACACGGTGCTCTCCGCGTACCAGCGCTTCTCGCCGGACATGGCCGAAATCGCCCGCGGCTTTTTCGATCGCAGATGGATCGATGCGCCGGTGCGGCCCGGCAAGTCCCCAGGCGCCTTCGCCCACCCGACGGTGCCGTCGGCGCATCCCTATGTGCTGCTCAACTACATGGGCAAGCCGCGCGATGTGATGACGCTGGCGCATGAGCTCGGCCATGGCGTGCACCAGGTGCTGGCCGCCGGCCAGGGCGCGCTGATGGCCTCGACGCCGCTGACGCTGGCCGAAACCGCCTCCGTCTTCGGCGAGATGCTGACCTTCCGTTCGCTGCTCGAGCAGACCGGCGACAAGCGCGAGCGCAAGGCCATGCTCGCCCAGAAGGTCGAGGACATGATCAACACAGTCGTGCGCCAGATCGCCTTCTACGAGTTCGAGCGCAAGGTGCATGCCGAACGCAAGAACGGCGAGCTGACCTCGGACAGGCTCGGCGAATTCTGGCTGGAAGTGCAGGCCGAGAGCCTGGGGCCGGCGATCAAGCTGCGCGAGGGATACGAGGTCTTCTGGACCTATATCCCGCATTTCATCCACTCGCCCTTCTACGTCTATGCCTATGCTTTCGGCGATTGCCTGGTGAATTCGCTCTATGCCGTCTACCAGAATGCCGAGCGCGGATTTCAGGAGAAGTATTTCGAGATGCTGCGCGCCGGCGGCACGAAGCATCACTCCGAGCTTCTTGCGCCCTTCGGCCTCGACGCCACCGATCCCGCATTCTGGCAGATCGGCCTCGGCGTGATCGGTTCGCTGATCGACGAATTGGAAGCGCTCGACAGTTGACGACAACTACGGCGCGGCATCGGTCGTAATAGTTTAGCCGGGATGCATATTAGCAAGGGTCTATTCTTGCCCTAAATAGCTGCTCTTGAATAAACTCTCCGGGGCATTTTTTCAACTGGCTTTCGACAAGCCATATGATAGCGTCCGGCCTCAAGCTCAGCCGCACGCATCGCGGGCCAGAGATGGCCTGTCGCTACGCCACGGCGAATGCGATGATGGCCGTCGGCCCGGACAAGGCCGAACGCCGATGGCTCGATTGAAGCCGGCGGTTCCGCCGACCACGGAACCTTTGACGATCCTTGGCGTGCGCTCGCCTTTCCGGGCCTCGGCCGACAGATCGGACTGGAGAGGGAAATGAGCACTTTCTTCTACATGCTCCTGGCGTTCGTTGTGGGTATCCTGGTTGGCTGGTTCATCTGGGGCCGCCTGCGCGGCGAACTCGACAGTCTGCGCGGAGATCTCGACCGCAAGCGAGGCGAGCGCGACAGGCTGCGCGCCGACAGCGATCGGTTGAAGGGCGAGCTCGACGCCTGCGGCCGTGCCCGCGCCGACCTCGAAAGCCGGCTGCGCGACGCGCCTTCCGCGAAGGCCGGCGCCGATAAGGCCGCGACGCCGGCGCCGGCAGCGCTGATGACCGCGACATCGGCGGCGGCAAAGGCCGGGCCCACAAAGCCCGCCGCTGCAAAGAAGCCGGCCGCAACGAAGACTGCAGCGGCACCGAAGCCGGCGGCCAAAGCCGCCGCGCCGAAGAAGGCGGCAGCACCCGCGGCAAAGAAGGCGGCAGCGCCGCAGGCCGCGACCGGCAAGGCCGACAATCTGCGCCGCCTCATCGGCATCGGCCCGGTCAACGAAAGGCTGCTCAAAGGCCTGGGCGTCACCACCTATGCCGAGATCGCCGCCTGGACCGCCGCCGACGTCAAACGCATCGAGGAAGTGCTCAATTTCGACGGCCGCATCGCGCGCGAAAAATGGATCGAGCAGGCGAAATTGCTGGCCGCCGGCAACGAGGCCGAATTCGCCCACCAGTTCCCGACGGCCGGAACCGCAAGCAACACCTGAGCAACCTGCCTAGTTGGCAGCAAGGCGGCGTCCTTACGGGCGCCGTCTTTGTTTTGGGCCAGCCACCTTTGCGCCGCCGGACGCCGCTCCCTCGATTGCGCCCCGCCGGCCCCCCATATAGAGCGGTCGACGGCGCTTTTTGTACGCATTCGAGGCTTATGTCCCTGCCTGCAGCCCTTTTTCGCAACGACGCGACCGCTCGTCAGCTGGTCTTCGACCGGCCGCGCGAGATCATCGTCGCGCAGGCCGCGGAAGAGTTCATGCCCGCGCTTGAAAGGGCGCAGGCCGCATCGGACGCCGGCAAATGGCTGGCGGGCTATTTCTCCTACGAAGCCGGTTACCTGCTCGAGCCGAAACTGGTGCCGCTGCTGCCCGAGGGCCGCCGCGCGCCGCTGGTCTGCCTTGGCGTCTTCGATGCGCCGGTCGAGCAGGCGGTGCCGCAAATGCAGGCGTCAGCCAGCAACGGCCCGATCTTCGATGCCAGGGCAACATGGTCCGCCGAGGACTATGCCGGCCGCTTCGCACGCCTCCACGACCACATCCGCAAGGGCGATTGCTACCAGGGCAACCTCACCTTCCCGGTTCATGCGCAATGGTCCGGCGATCCGCTTGCGGCCTTCGACGCGCTGACGGAACGCCAGCCGGTCAAATACGGCGCGCTGGTCTCGCTCGGCGATCCGATCGTCCTGTCGCGCTCGCCCGAATTGTTCTTCGAGATCGATGCCGACGGCATGATCGAGACACACCCGATGAAGGGCACCGCGCCACGCGGCGCGACCAAGGCCGAGGACGCGCGGCTGAAGGCCTTCCTGCGCAATGACGAGAAGAACCAGGCCGAGAACCGGATGATCGTCGACCTTTTGCGCAACGACATCTCGCTGATCAGCGAAGTCGGCACGCTGGACGTACCGGAACTGTTCCGCATCGAGACCTATCCGACTGTGCACCAGATGGTAAGCCGCGTGCGGGCGCGGCTTTTGCCCGGCATCGGCATCCGCCAGGTCTTCGCCGCGCTCTTCCCCTGCGGCTCGATCACCGGCGCGCCGAAGATCCGCGCCATGGAAATCCTGCACGAGCTGGAAGACGCACCGCGAGACGTCTATTGCGGCGCCATCGGCTGGATCGCGCCCGGCGGCAGGATGCGGTTTTCGGTGGCGATCCGCACCATCTCGCTCTTTGCCGATGGCGAGGCCGTCTACAATGTCGGCGGCGGCGTCGTCTTCGATTCGACCGCCGAGGAGGAATATCGGGAGTGTCTGTTGAAAGCGCGCTTCGCGACGGGAACGGTGCCGGCTTCGAACTGATCGAGACCATGCGCTGGGAGCCTGGTTCCGGCTTCCTGCGCTTCGAGCGCCATCTTGCTAGGCTTTATGCATCCGCCGCCGAACTCGGCTTCGCCTGCGATCCCGAACGGATCGGCGAAGTGCTGTCGAACACCGTTGGCGGGCACGGAACTGCCTTACGCGTGCGCCTTGCCTTGCAGCGAAATGGCGAAGCGACGGCCGCGGCTCAAGCCTACGAACCGCTGCCGGCGGACAAGGTCTGGCGGCTGCAGTTGGCACGTATCCGTCTCGATTCCGGCGACACGCTGCTGCGCCACAAGACGAGCCGGCGCCAGATTTACACGCAGGCACGCGCCGAATATCTCGCGACCCGCGCCGACGAGGTGCTTTTGGCCAACGAGCGCGGCGAACTCTGCGAGGGCACGATCACCAATTTCTTCGCCGATTTCGGCACCGGCCCGCTCGCCACGCCCCGCCTCGACTGCGGCCTTTTGCCTGGAATATTGCGCGGCCAGCTTCTGGACGAAGGCCGCGCCGTGGAAGCGATATACAGCTTCGACGACCTGAAGGCGGCGAAGGCGATCCTCGTCGGCAATTCGCTGCGCGGGCTGATCCCGGCGCAACTGGGCTGATTGAGCCAGGAGACAGGAACTGGATAGAAGCCAAGCGGACATGACAATTCGCCAGCCGACCCATACGCCCTATGATGGGTCTTCGAAACTCTTCACGATCGGGCTGAAGCCGCTCGAAATCGAGCGCTGGATCGAGGTCGACGAATTCCTTCTCCCGCACCTCGCCGAAAAGCAGCGGCTCTATGCCGATATCCCCGAAAAGGTCTTTGTCGAGGAGGCCGACACCCGCGACGCGCAAAGCGAAGTGCTGGCCCTGCTCAGCCCGCATCTCATCGCGAAACACCCGCGCACCCATTTCGGCGCCGGCTCGGATGTCGAGGTCATCGGCCTCGCAAGCGCGACCGACCGGCTGCCTCCTGCCCTGCGCGAGGCGCCGCTTGCAAGAGCATCCCTGCTCGTCCAGGAAGACCTGATCCTGATGCGCCGCGACGAGCGCGGCTGGCGGCTCGCCGCCGGTTCGCTCTGCTTCCCTTCGTCCTGGTCGCTCCAGGAAAAATTCGGCAAGCCGTTGCAGGAAATCCATGCGCCGGTGCCTGGATTCGGACCCGGCACGCGGCCGGCCGAGCTCATCAACCGGATGTTCGACGGCCTGCAGGGCCAAGCGGTCGAGCGCTTCAACTGGTCGATCCAGGCCGGCGACGCACTCTACCATCCGCTCTCGAATATCCAGCGCATCGACCGTGCCACCAACCGCCCGACGCGATTCGCGGACGGCGACATCAACGCTCATGCCTTCATGCGCGTCGAGCGTCAGACGCTGCGCAAGCTGCCTGTCTCAAGCGACATCTTGTTCACCATCCGCATCCATCTCGATCCGCTCAAGGTGCTCGATGCCCATCCGGACCGGGCAACGCTGGCTGCATCCTTCGTGGAGCAGCTCCTGGCCCTCGACCAGGAACAACTCGACTACAAGGGCCTGACCGCCGACCGCGACCGGCTGGTTGCATTCCTCAACGGTATCGCCGGATCGGCTTAACCACGCCGCCAAACCGGCTTACCCGCGATTGGCGCTTTTCGCTGGTTTATGACAATGATCTGTGGTGTACGGCTTGGCCGTCGGGCGAAAAATGCCCGGTTTTGCGCGTGTTTGAAGGAGTGTGCGAAAAAATGGCGAATGAAAACTGGCCCGTTTACGGTGAAATCACCGGTCCCGTCGTGATGATCGGCTTCGGTTCGATCGGGCGGGGAACGCTGCCGCTGATCGAACGCCATTTCAAGTTCGACAAGTCGCGCATGACGGTCGTCGATCCGCGCGACATCGACCGCAAGCTGCTCGACGAGCGCGGCATCGCCTTCGTCCAGGAAGCGGTGACCGAGAAGAATTACAAGAAGCTGCTGACGCCGCTTCTGACCAATGGTGGCGGCCAGGGCTTTTGCGTCAACCTGTCCGTCGACACCGGCTCGGTGGACCTGATGAAATTGTGCCGCAAGCTCGGCGTGCTCTACATCGATACCGTCGTCGAGCCGTGGCTCGGCTTCTATTTCGACGCCGAGGCCGACAATGCCAGCCGCACCAACTATGCGCTGCGCGAGGCGATGATCCAGGAAAAGCAGGACAAGCCCGGCGGCCCGACGGCGGTCTCCACCTGCGGCGCCAATCCCGGCATGGTCTCGTGGTTGGTCAAGAAGGCGCTGGTCAACCTCGCCACCGATCTCGGTCTCGAGTTTTCGGAGCCCGCGCAGGAAGATCGCGAGGCTTGGGCCAGGCTGATGAAGAAGGCTGGCGTCAAGGGCATCCATATCGCCGAGCGCGACACCCAGCGCACCAAGAAGCCAAAGCCGATGAACGTGTTCTGGAACACCTGGTCGGTCGAAGGCTTCATCTCGGAGGGCCTGCAGCCGGCCGAGCTCGGCTGGGGCACGCATGAGAAGTGGATGCCGAAGAATGGCAAGAAGCACAAGCACGGCTCCAAGGCGGCGATCTATCTGGAACAGCCAGGCGCCAACACGCGCGTGCGCTCCTGGTGCCCGACGACGGGCGCGCAATACGGCCTCTTGGTGACGCATAACGAGGCGATCTCGATCGCCGATTTCTTCACCGTGCGCTCGAAGAAGGGCAAGCTTCAATACCGCCCGACTTGTCACTACGCCTACCATCCCTGCAACGACGCCTTGCTGTCGCTGGACGAGATGTTCGGCGCCGCCGGCAAGCCGCAGCCGGTTCACCACGTGCTCGACGAAAACGAGCTGGTCGACGGCGTCGACGAGCTCGGCGTGCTGCTCTACGGCCATGACAAGAACGCCTACTGGTACGGCTCGCAGCTGTCGCTGGCCGAGGCGCGCAAGCTCGCCCCCTACCAGAACGCCACCGGCCTGCAGGTCACCTCGGCGGTGCTCGCCGGCATGGTCTGGGCGCTGGAGAACCCGACCGCTGGTATCGTGGAGGCCGACGAGATGAACTACCGGCGTTGCCTCGAAGTGCAGTCGCCTTATCTCGGGCCGGTCAGGGGCTACTACACTGACTGGACGCCGCTGGACAATCGGCCGGGACTCTTCCCGGAGGACCTGGACAAGGACGATCCGTGGCAGTTCCGCAACATTCTGGTCCGATAGCGCCGGGACTGACCGGAGCCACCGCCTTGCAATCGCCCGGAAATCGGGCGATTGAAGGATGCGGACTGAGGAGAGGATTTTCAAAAATGACCATTGCGCGCAAACTGCTTTCGGCAGGCGCCGCGGCAAGCCTTCTGGCTGCGGCCGCCTGCACCACCACCGGTCCCTCGGACCAGCCTTCGATGGCGGCGGCGCCGAAGGGTGTCGAGGGCAACTGGATCGACGCCAAGGGCACCGGCCTGTCGACCTTCATGGCTGGCAGCTTCACCACCGTCGCCACCGACACTGGCCAGAAGCTGTCGGAAGGCAGCTACACCATGACTGGCGCGACCTCGGTCGAGATCCACGGCACCTCGTTGATCCGCCAGACGCCGGTCAGCTTCAACTGCCTGATGATCTCCACCAGCCAGCTCAACTGCACCAGCGCCAGCGGCCAGAATTTCGTGCTGACGCGCCGGGCTTGAGGTTCGCAAATCTTCGGCTGACAGGGACGGCGGCGCAAGTCGCCGTCCTTTTTTGTGCCGGCAAAACACTTCCTGATTTGTGCTTGCATCGACCGGACCCCGATGTGAACATGGCCCAAGGTTGACTGTTATTTTCCAGTCAAGCGAGGGCGTTAAGCATATTCGAAGTCAGCTTATCCGGGAGACGAAGATGAAGAAGATTGCCGCGATCCTGGCCCTGTCCGCTTCGACGCTCGGCCTGTCGGCTGGCGTATCTTTTGCCGACTACACGCTGAACATCCTGCATTTCAACGATTGGCACAGCCGCATCGAAGGCAACAACAAATACGAGTCGACCTGTTCCGCCGACGAGGAGACCAAGGGCGAATGCATCGGCGGCGCCGGCCGGCTGATCACCGCGATTGCTGAGCAGCGCAAGAAGCTCGAAGGCCAGAACGTGCTGCTGCTCAACGCAGGCGACAACTTCCAGGGATCGCTGTTCTACACCACCTACAAGGGTGCGGTGGAAGAGGAGTTCCTCAATCAGATCAAGCCCGACGCGGTAACGCTCGGCAACCATGAGTTCGACGACGGCGAGACCGCGCTGGTGCCGTTCCTCGACAAGGCGAAATTCCCGATCGTCAGCGCCAATGTCGTGCCCAACGACAAGTCCGGCGCCGCGGGCAAGATCAAGCCGTCGATCGTCGTCGAGGTCGGCGGCCAGAAGATCGGCATCGTCGGCGCCGTCACCAACGACACGCCGGAACTCGCCTCGCCCGGGCCGAACATCGCCATAACGGACGACGTCAAGGCGATCACCGCCGAAGTCGAGAAACTGAAGGGAGAGGGTGTCAACAAGATCATCGCCGTCACCCATATCGGCTATAGGCGCGAGCGCGACGTCATAGCGAAAATCCCCGGTATCGACGTGGTGGTCGGCGGCCACAGCCACACGCTCCTGTCGAACACCGATCCGAAGGCGGCGGGCCCCTATCCGACGATGGTCGACAACCCCGACGGCTATAAGGTGCCGGTGGTGCAGGCGGCGTCCTATTCAAAATATCTCGGCGAGTTCAAGGTCGTGTTCGACGACAACGGCGTCGTCAAGGAGGCCAGCGGCGACCCGATCTATCTCGACAAGTCGATCACCCCCGATCCGGCCGTGCTGGCCCGCATCAAGGAACTCGGGGCGCCGATCGAGGCGCTGAAGAACAAGGAGGTGGCCGAGACCACCAAGGCGATCGACGGCAGCCGCGAGAATTGCCGCGCGCGCGAATGCGAGATGGGCAATCTCGTCTCCGACGCCATTCTCGACCGCACCAAGGGCCAGGGCGTCGAAATCGTCATCTCGAACGGCGGCGGCCTGCGCGCCTCGATCGACCAGGGCACGGTGACCATGGGCGAGGTGCTGACCGTGCTGCCGTTCCAGAACACGCTGGCGACGTTCAAGATCTCGGGCAAGGACCTGGTCGCGGGCCTCGAAAGCGGCCTCAGCCAGATCGAGGACGGTGCCGGCCGCTTCCCGCAGGTTGCCGGCATCAAATATTCCTTCGACAGATCGGTCGCGCCCAATGCCGGCCGCGTCAAATCGGTCGAGGTGATGGAGAACGGTGCCTGGACGCCGATCAATCCCGACAAGCAGTACCTCGTGGCCACCAACAACTACGTCCGCCAGGGCGGCGACGGTTACAAGGTTTTCGCCGACAAGGCCACGGATGCCTATGACTACGGCCCCGGCCTGGAGCAGGTAGTGGCCGACTATCTCAGCGCGCATCAGCCCTACACGCCGAAGCTTGACGGCCGCATCACCGAAATTGCGGGGGCGACCGCGGCGGCCGAGCCGGCAAAACCAGCCGAGACGGCGCCTGCCGCACCGGCGGCAGAACCGGCAAAGCCGGCTGAGGCCGCTCCTGCAGCCACGACCCAGCCGCCGGCAGCCGAAGCAGCAAAATCGGCCGAGACCGCGCCGGCCGCGAGCGAACCGGCAATGCCGGCTTTGCCTTCCAGTTCCAGTGACATCGCCGGCACGCCGCCGAGTGTCTCGACCGAGGCCCCTCCGGCACCGGAAGGGACGAAGCCGGCTGAAACCGCTCCGGCGACGCCTGCTCCCGCCCCAGCCGCCGAGACGGCCAAGCCGGCGGCCGCGGCGCCCGCTGAAACCAAGCCGGCTGAGACCAGCCACACCGTCGCCGCCGGCGACACCTATTGGGACCTGGCCAAGAAAGCCTATGGCGACGCCACCCGGTGGAAGCTTATCTCCGAAGCCAACAAGGATTATAAGCCGCGTCGCCTGCCGCTCGGCGCGACGCTGACCATTCCGCCGGCCGCGAAGTAAGCGGCCACCCGGAATTCATGGCACCCGCCCGGAAACGGGCGGGTGTTCCTTTTCGGGTGCCAAACGCGATAAAGTGCGGCCAGACGCAGCATTGAAAACCGGCAGGGCATCGCTAGTTTCGCGGCGCTACCGGAGACTGTTCATGACGCTTGCCAGCCCCACCGATGCCAGAACCGCGAAGGTCCCCGGCCCGCCGCTGGCGGGCGCTCCGCCAGCCAGGACGGGCAAGATCGGCATCATGCTGGTCAATCTCGGCACGCCCGACGGCACCGATTTCAAGCCGATGTGGCGCTACCTGCGCGAGTTCCTCTCCGATCCGCGCGTCATCGAGCTCAACAAGGCGATCTGGTATCCGATCCTCTACGGCCTCGTGCTGACCACAAGGCCGAAAAAATCCGGCGCCAACTACGCGCGTATCTGGAACCGGGAGATGAACGAGTCGCCGCTACGCACTTTCACCCGCGCTCAAGGTCAGAAGCTGGCCGCTGCGCTGGCCGACTTGCCCAACGTGACGGTCGACTGGGCGATGCGCTACGGCAACCCCTCGACGGCCAGCGTCGCGCAAAAGCTGGTCGCGCAAGGCTGCGAGCGCATCCTTTCCTTCCCCCTCTACCCGCAATATTCGGCGACGACGACGGCGACCGCGAACGACCAGCTGTTTCGCGCGCTGATGAAGATCCGGCATGCGCCGGCAATCCGCAGCGTACCGCCCTATTACGACGAGCCCGTCTATATCGAGGCGCTCGCCCGCTCGATTGAGAAGCACATCGCAACGCTCGATTTCGAACCTGAGGTGGTGATCACCTCCTATCACGGCATCCCCAAACCCTATTCCGACAAGGGCGATCCGTACGGGGCGCATTGCCTGGAAACGACAAGGCTGCTGCGCGCGCGCCTCGGCTGGGACGAGAACAAGCTCATCACCACCTTCCAGTCGCGTTTCGGCGCGCAGGAATGGCTGCAGCCCTATACCGATGTCACCGTCGAGAAACTGGCCAAGGACGGCGTGAAATCGATCGCCATCGTCAATCCCGGCTTTTCCGTCGATTGCATCGAGACGCTGGACGAGATCGGCCGCGAGGCGGCCGAAACCTTCCATCACGCCGGCGGCAAGAACTTCGCCCATATCCCCTGCCTCAACGACAGCGCCGAGGGCATGGCGGTCATCGAAGCGCTGGCGCGGCGCGAGCTTTCCGGCTGGGTGTGACCGGCTTCACCGACTAATGCATGTCGCCCAGAAGTGTGCAGCGGTTCTGGGACAACGACATGCATCAAGGCAAAGACTTAAAGCGTGTCGACTGAATCCGTTTCAGCGCGACGCGCTTTAGCTTGAAACCGGTGCGCAAAAGCCTCCGCTAACCAATATTAGCGATCACCTGATTGTAACGTTGCGGAAACACACTTAAGTGATTCCGTGAAGTCGGTGCCTATTGAGGGAGATACGAAATGGGCTTCAGCGGTTTCGATATTGCCATCGTCGTTCTTGTTTTCCTGGTTATCATCCTTCTTTTCAAAGGCATCAAGACGGTGCCGCAAGGTTACAATTACACGGTGGAACGCTTTGGCCGGTACACCAAGACGCTGACGCCTGGCCTGAACATCATCAATCCGATCTTCGAGCGCGTCGGCGCCAAGATGAACATGATGGAGCAGGTGCTCGATGTGCCGACGCAGGAGATCATCACCCGCGACAACGCCATCGTCGGTGTCGACGGCATCGCCTTCTACCAGATACTCAATGCCGCGCAGGCCGCTTATCAGGTGGCCGGGCTGCAGAACGCCATTCTCAATCTGACCATGACCAACATCCGTACCGTCATGGGCTCGATGGACCTCGACGAATTGCTGTCCAACCGCGACGCCATCAACGAGCGCCTGTTGCGTGTCGTCGACGAGGCGGCGCATCCGTGGGGCATCAAGATCACCCGCGTCGAGATCAAGGACATCAATCCGCCGGCCAATCTCATCGAATCGATGGGCCGCCAGATGACGGCCGAGCGCAATAAGCGCGCCCAGATCCTGGCCGCCGAAGGCCTCAAGCAGTCGCAGATCCTCGAGGCCGAGGGCCGCAGGGAAGCAGCCTTCCGCGACGCCGAGGCGCGCGAGCGCTCGGCCGAAGCGGAGGCCAAGGCGACGCAGGTCGTGTCGGAAGCCATCGCCAAGGGCGACGTCCAGGCGCTCAACTACTTCATCGCCCAGAAATACACCGAGGCGCTGACCAGGATCGGCTCGGCTACGAACAGCAAGATCGTGCTGATGCCGCTGGAGGCCTCGTCGCTGATCGGAACGCTCGGCGGCATCGGCGAGATCGCCAAGGAAGTTTTCAGGAGTGAAGGTACGGCTGGGGCGCAGCGGCAGGCAGCACGCCCGCCGCTGGTTCGGCCGAACGAAAACTGAGATCATAGGAGGCTGCTCCCATGTTCGACCGTATCGTTTCCGAACTCGGCCCGTGGAACTGGATGGTTCTGGGCTTCGTGCTCCTGGTGATGGAGATCGTCGCGCCGGGCGTCTTCATGCTGTGGATCGGCATCGCCGCGCTCATCGTCGGCGCGGCGTCGCTGGCGATATGGGACGCCGCTTTCTGGACCTGGCACGTGCAGGTGCTGGCGTTCCTGATCCTGTCGCTGATATCGGCTTTCGTCGGCAAGAAACTGATGGCCGGCCGCCACGACGATGCCGACCAGCCACTGCTCAACCGCCGCGGCGCGCAGATGGTGGGCAAGCTGGCGACGCTGGCCGAGCCGATCAAGGACGGCCGCGGGCGCATCAAGCTCGGCGACACGCTGTGGCGCGTTTCGGGCCCTGACCTGCCCGCGGGCACGCAAGTGCGCGTTGTCGGCGCCGCCGACACCGACCTTGAGCTGACGGTCGAGGCGGCCTGAACCGAGACAGGTATCGGACGGGCTGAGACTAAGGCAATTCCAGGAAAAGTGCGTGGCTAGGCTGCGCCAATGCGCAGCAGGTCGTGGAAATGAACCACGCCCACCGGCATTTTGTCTTTGGTCACGACCAGCGCGCCGATATTGTGCTCGTTGAGCATGGCGATCGCCGTGCCCGCCAGCGTCTGCGGATCGATCGTCTTGGGCGTGCGGGTCATGACCTCATCGACGGTCACGTCGGCCAGATTGCGATGCAGATTGCGTGCAACGTCGCCGTCGGTGACGATCCCGACCAGTTTGCCGCTCGCATCGACGATGCAGACGCACCCGACTTTCTTCTGCGACAGCGTCATCACCGCTTCCGGCATCTTGGTGCCGAGCAGGGCGAGCGGAACCTGATCGCCGGTCCGCATGATCTCCGACACCAGGGTCAGGTTGGCGCCAAGCTGCCCGCCGGGGTGCAAGGCTCGGAAGTGATCCGGCGTGAAGCCCCGCGCTTCGAGCAGAGCGATGGCCAACGCGTCGCCCAGCACGAGTTGGAGAAGCGTCGACGTCGTCGGTGCCAACCCGTGCGGACAAGCCTCGGGCACGACCGGCAGCAGCAAAACCACATCGGCCGCACGCGCCAGCGCCGAGCTCTCGCCGGAAGTAATGGCGATCAGCGGGATGGAAAAACGCCTCGAATAGGCGACGATGCCCATCAATTCCTTGCTTTCGCCCGACCACGACATGGCGATGATGGCGTCGTCCTTGGCGATCATGCCGAGATCGCCGTGATTGGCCTCGGCGGGATGGACGAAAAAGGCTGGCGTGCCGGTCGAGGCAAGCGTCGCGGCGATCTTTGCGCCGATATGGCCGCTCTTGCCGACGCCGGTGACGATGACGCGGCCCTCGATCCGCGAGATCAGGTCGATCGCGGCGGCAAAGGGCTCGGTCAGCCCATTTGCGAGCGCGGCGGCCAGGGCCGCCACGCCGGTCTGCTCCGTCGCCACCGTTCTCAGCGCCGATTCGATCGCGGCCTGCTTGTCCGGCTGCTTTCTCTCTGGGGACCCCGCATGCATGGCGCAAGCGATTAGCGCTTTGCCGCGTCCCTGTCCAACAGAATTGCCGCGGCCTGCCGATCCGGGCGGCTCCAAGGCGGCTGTCTCAACCCTCCGTTAACCATCCGCATTTACGGTTCGGTAAGTATGGCGCAACCGCGCCGCGCAAGCAGTGGTGACGATGTCCGGGGGCCAGTCTGAAACGAAAATCGGTCGAAGGGGCATTGCCGTTGCGGCACTGCTGCTGACGGCAAGCGCGCTTGCCTTGCTGCGTCCCGCGCCGGCATTTTCGCAGGAAACCGAGCTGCGCGGCGAGGTCTCCGAATCGGCCATACTCGCCGACCAGCAGCGCAAGGCCAGGCAGTTGAGGGCACAAGGGTCGCTGGATCAGACCCCGCCGGCGGCCGCGGCTGTCCCGGACACGGCACCGACGACCTACCAGCCGTCGAGCCCAGGCGCCGTTCCCGATGACGATCAGACGGCGGGCGCGACAGACAGCATCTTCGACCAGTCGCAGGCAACAGACGATCCATTGGCCGACACGAAGGCGCCGGCAAAACCCCGCCGGCCCTCGACGGCTGCTCAGCGTGCCCAGGACGCCAAGGCTGACGCCAAGTCGAACACCAAGACCGCCGACAAGAAGAAGACCAAGAAGAAGGCGGGCGAGGCTACCGACGGCACGACCACCGCCGCGACCACCGCCACCGGCGACCAGACTGACGCTGCAGCGACTGAGGACGACGGCAGCAACCGCCGTGCCGTCACCATCGACAGTGTCGACAAGCAGAAGCTCGACCCGGGCCAGGAGCGCACCGCATCCATCGAAGGCCAGAAGGTCAAGCCGGAGGACGATCCCTTCGCCGCTCCCGGTGTCAAGGTCGGCACCTTTGTCTTCCGGCCGACGCTCGAGCAAGGCTTCACCGCCACCTCCAACGCCGATTCCAGCAGCACCGGCAAATCGGCGGTTCTGTCCGAGACCGCGCTGCGTTTCACCGCGACCTCCGACTGGCGCGAGAATTCAGCCTTGATCACCGGCTACGGCCAGTTCCGCAACAGCGTCTCGGGCGAAAAGATCAACGATGCGCAAGGCCGCATCGAAGGCCAGCTCAATGTCGATCTCGACAACGAGCTGCGCGCCATCGCCAAGCTGGGCTACGAAGCCGCACCCGAATCGGCCTCCGCGCCGGATGCTGTCGCCGGCGTCGACCACCAGCCGTTGCGCCAGACGGTGGACGGCAGCCTCGGCATCGAAAAGGATGTCGGCAAGATGCGTTACACGCTGACCGGCGCGGTCTCGCACGACTTCTATGGCGACGCCGAGCTCACCGACGGCACCACACTGTCGCAGAAGGATCAGGACAACACGCTCTACACGGCAACCTTGCGCACCGGCTACCAGATATCGCCGGCGCTGACGCCCTTCACGGAAGTCGAGCTCGGCCGCCGGGTCTACGATCTGCGCCTCGACACCGACGGCTTCGACCGCGCCTCGAAGAGAGTTGGCGCGCGCGCCGGCCTCGCGCTCGATATGGGCGACAAGCTTTCGGGCGAATTCTCCGTCGGCTGGCTGCGCGAGGCGCTCGACGACAGCCGCCTCCCGGCAATCGCCGGGCCGTCCATCGACGCCGACCTCAAATGGTCGCCCGAGCGCGGCACCACGATCGGGCTCACCGGAAAGACCGAAGTAGAGACCACCACGACGGCAGACCAGAGCGGCGATATCCTCTACTCCGGCCGCCTAACCGGCGAGCGCCAGATCCGCGCCAATCTGACGGCGAACTCGTCGCTAGGCCTCGACTGGCGCGATTACACCGGCTCCGACGGCCACGATTTGATCCTGAGCGCCGAGGCCGGGCTGACCTGGTGGCTGAACCGCTATGCCGGGGTCACCACCAGGGTGAGAACGGAGAAGCTGACCAGCAACCTGCCTGGACGCGACTACACGGCCAACAGCGTCTATCTCGGCCTGAAGGTCCAGCGCTGAACGCAGTGACGACCAAGCCTATGTCGAGATTCAGGTCAGGCCGGCCTCACATAGGCTAAGAGGCGGCGCCGCGCCGCTCTACCGGCTGCACCTCGTCCAGCAGCGTGCGGATGACGCCGGCCATGCTTGCGTTCATGTCGCTGCGCCACAGCGCGAAGGCGACATTGGCCTCGACGAAACCTTCCGGCGAGCCGCAGTCGAAGGTGCGCCCCTTGTAGTGATAGCCGTAGAAGGGCTGCTTTTTCTCCAGCTTCAGCATCGCGTCGGTCAGCTGGATCTCGTTGCCGGCGCCGCGTTCCTGGCTTTCCAGGATGCCGAAGATCTCCGGCTGCAGGATGTAGCGGCCGTTGATGTAGAGGTTGGAGGGCGCTGTGCCCTGCTTCGGCTTCTCCACCATGCCGGTGATGCGGAAGCCGTGATGCGTATCCTCGCCGCGGCCGACAATGCCGTATTTATGCGCCTCGGACGGGTCGCATTCCTGCACGGCGATGATGTTGTTGCCGGTCTCGGCATAGAGCTCGACCATGTCCTTCATGCAGCTCTTTTCCGACTGCATGATCATGTCCGGCAAAAGCAGCGCGAAGGGTTCGTCGCCGACCAGCTCGCGGGCGCACCAGACGGCGTGGCCGAGGCCCATCGGCACCTGCTGGCGCGTGAAGCTGGTCTGTCCCGGCGCTGGCTGGAGCCGCTGCAGTCGGGCGAGCTGGTCGTCCTTGCCGCGCTGAGCCAGCGTGTCATACAGCTCGAACTGGACGTCGAAATGGTCCTCGATGACCGCCTTGTTGCGCCCGGTCACGAAGATGAAATGCTCGATGCCGGCTTCGCGCGCCTCGTCGACCACATATTGGATGACCGGCCGGTCGACGACGGTCAGCATTTCCTTCGGGATGGCCTTGGTGGCTGGAAGAAACCGCGTGCCGAGGCCTGCGACCGGAAAAACTGCCTTGCGAACGCGCTTCATGCTGACACCCCTGCGTTTCGGCCAATTATCCGCTCGGCGACGCGCTCCGCAATCCCCCCACGCTTTTTCACGCCGGAATCATTTTCACGCCGGAATGTTGGACTACCGAACGGCCAAAGTTGAATGTGAGAGCTAAAAGCCGCGACACCTCTTTTCGTTCCCAGCGGCACCTATGGTAAACTAAATACTAACCCGGTTCGGCGTTGAATGATCCTTCCTGATTTGACGAAGGAGGAAATGATGTCCGTTCGCAACACCGCGAGGCGCATGACGGCACTGGTGACGGCCGCCGGTCTCACGCTGGCCTTGCTGATGCCCGCCGGACCCGCTTTCGCCGACGCCGGGTTCCGCCAGTGGGTCTCGGGTTTCCGCGCCACCGCGGTGGCGGGCGGCGTTTCGGGCGCTGTTTACGATCAGTCCATGAGAGGCATCGAGCCCGACCCGGTCGTGCTGGAAAAAGCCCGCACCCAGCCGGAATTCACCGCGCCCGCCTGGGACTATTTCGACAACCGCGTGCATGACCAGTCGGTGGCCAACGGCCAGGCGATGGCGAGGAAATGGAGACCGTGGCTCGACCGGATCGAGGCGCGGTTCGGCGTCGACCGCAATGTTCTTCTCGCCATCTGGTCGATGGAATCGAACTATGGCGAGATCCTCAAGCGCGACGACATCATGCGCAACGTCATCCGTTCGCTGGCGACGCTCGCCTATGGCGACCCGAAGCGCTCGAAATATGCCCGTACCCAGCTGATCGCCGCCTTGAAGATCCTGCAGACCGGCGACATCGACGAAAGCCATCTGATGGGTTCCTGGGCCGGGGCGATGGGCCAGACCCAGTTCATCCCGACCAGCTATCAGCGCTATGCGGTCGACATGGACGGCAACGGCAAGCGTGACATCTGGAATTCGATCCCCGACGCGCTGGCGACGTCCGCCAATCTGCTCAAGAAGAACGGCTGGCAGGCCGGCAAGACCTGGGGATATGAGGTCTCCATACCAGCCGGCAAGCTGCCCGGCGGCGCAAAGACGATCGCCCAATGGCAGGCGCTCGGCGTCGTCCGGGCCAGCGGCAAGCCATTCAAGAACCTGACCGACAAGGCGACGCTGAAAGTACCGGACGGCAGGGGCGGCCCCGCCTTCCTGATGATCAGGAATTTCTCGGTCATCAAGGCTTACAACAACGCCGACAAATACGCTTTGGCCGTCGGCCTTCTGGCCGACGAGATCGCCGGCGGCAACGGCCTGGTGCAGGACTGGCAGCGGCCTTTCACCAAGCTCAGCTTCGAGGAACGACAGGAACTGCAGAAGCGGCTTTCAGATCACGGCTATTATGACGGCAAGTTCGACGGCAAGATCGGCGATGGCTCGAAAGCCGCCATCATGGCCTATCAGGCCAAGGTCGGCTTGAACCAGGATGGCTATCCGAGCATGGAAGTGCTCAAATGGCTCCGCAAGCAGTAGAGCCGTCCACGCCGCCAGGCATCCTTTCAAATAGGGCAAGGATGCTGTAGCGCTTCGGTTGCGCATGACTTCCCGCGTCTGCCTAGTCATGCGCCAAGGGATGGAGAGGTGTTTGGTGTCGGTCGCGCGTATCAGGCAGGGCATTCGCCGGGCGCCGATCCTGATTCTCGCCTTGGCCGTGCTTGTCATCACCGCCGCCGGCGCTTTCCACGCACCTGCATTCGCGCAGGAGGAAAGCCGCGGCTGGTCGTTGCGTGACCTTCTGTTCCCGCGCCGCAGCGAACGCGTCGAGCCACCGGTCGAAATCCAGAAATCAAGGCCGAAACCGAAGAAGAAATCCAAGCCGCGCCCACCGGCCGAGCCGGAAACGCCGATCGTCGAGAAGACGAACGACGCCCGTGTCGTGCTGGTGGTCGGCGATTTTCTGGCGGGCGGTCTGGCCGAAGGCCTGGACACTGCCTTTGCCGACAATCCCGCCGTCAGGATCGTTGCCCGCAGCAATGGGTCGTCGGGCTTCGTGCGCAACGATTTCTATAACTGGCCGGTCGAGATCAAGTCGCTGATCGAGACCGAGAAGCCGTCGGTCGTGATCGTCATGCTGGGCTCCAACGACCGCCAGCAGATGCGGGTCGGCGAGGTGCGCGAGCAGCCCCGCTCAGAGAACTGGACCAAGGAATACGAGCGCCGCACCGATGCGTTCGGCAAGGCCATCCAGGACACCAAAGTGCCGTTCCTATGGGTCGGCATGCCGGCTTTCCGCGTGTCGAAGATGAACTCGGACATGCTTGCCTTCAACGACATCTATCGCTCGGCCGCCGAAAAGCATGGCGGCGAATTCGTCGATGTCTGGGACGGCTTCGTCGACGAGAACGGCGCTTTCGTCACCTCTGGCCCGGACATCAACGGCCAGCCGGTTCGCTTGCGTTCCGACGACGGCATCAACGTCACCAAGGCCGGCAAGCGCAAGCTCGCTTTCTACACGGAAAAGCCGTTGGCCAAGATCCTGGGCCTGGCGGCGCCGGGAAGCGTCACGACCGTGTCGGCGCCGGCCGGCGCTCCGGTCGAGGCGCCGAAGCCGGCCGCGGCGCCCGTCATCGTCAACCGCACCGCGCCGATGCTGCTCGGCGACCCGTCGCTCGACGGCGGCACCGAACTTCTGGGCGCCGCGCAGCCGGCCAGGGCCGATCCGAACCTGCCCGGCGAAAAACTGATCATCGAAGGCAAGGCGCCGGCCGCCTCGCCTGGCCGCGCCGACGATTTTTCCTGGCCGCCGAAGCCGCAGCCGGCGACCACGGCTGTAGAGTCCGACCCGACGCCGGCGACTCCGTGACCGACATTCCTGCGTAGCGGCAATTTCGCGCCAAGCCGAACAATGACATTGTTGGATTTTGGCCGAAGTCAAAGTCCGGGGGCGAATATGTCGGCAACAGGCTATGCCTTGCTTGGGTTCGTGACTTGGACCCTCTTATTGCTCATATGGATGGAAATCCTGCGCACCCATCTTGTGGTGAGCGGCCGCGTCCCCGCGAATGGCTTCGCACCGGACAACGCCGGTCTTTCGCCCTTCTTGCAGCGGCTGGCGCGCGCCCATGCCAATTGCATCGAAGGCCTTCCCATATTCGGAGGTCTCATGGCCCTGGCCATAATGAGCGCGCGCGCCTCGATTACCGATCCGCTCGCATATTGGTTTCTGGGCGCGAGGCTGGTGCAGTCGGCCATTCATTTGACGTCGACAAGTCCGACCGCTGTCAAGGCTCGATTTTCGGCGTTCTTGGTCCAGATGGCCATCGGCCTCTATTGGGCGATAAAGCTGTTGCTTAGCTAGGCTGCGCTTCGCGAAAGGCTGCGGCTCGTTAGCCCAATTTAACGCGGCAGAACCGTCGATCCCATCAGCGTCTCGTCGATCGAGCGCGCCGCCTGGCGACCCTCGCGGATCGCCCATACCACCAGCGACTGGCCGCGGCGCACGTCGCCCGCCGCATAGAGCTTGTCGATACTGGTCCTGTAGTCGCGATCGTTGGCTTCGACATTGTTCGAGCGGCGGCTGTCGGTGACGACCTTTATCTCGCCGTCGAGCTCCTTCATCAGGCTGTCGCCCGCCGGTCCGGCGAAGCCGATGGCGATGAAGGCGAGATCGGCGCGGATGACGAACTCGGTGCCGGCGATCGGCTTGCGCTTGTCGTCGACCTCGCAGCAGCGCACACCGGTCAACTGGCCTTCCTCGCCGATGAACTCGAGCGTCGCCACCTGGAATTCGCGCTCGGCGCCCTCGGCCTGCGAGGACGAGGTGCGCATCTTGGTCGCCCAGTAGGGCCAAACCGCAAGCTTGTCTTCCTTCTCCGGCGGCTGCGGACGGATGTCGAGCTGGGTCACGCGCACCGCGCCCTGGCGGAAGGCGGTGCCGATGCAGTCGGACGCGGTGTCGCCGCCACCGACGACGACGACATGCTGGCCGCCGGCGATGATCGGGTGCGAGGGCCACGCCACCGACTGGATCGGCTCGCCGCCGACACGACGGTTCTGCTGCACCAGATAGGGCATGGCGTCGTAGACGCCGCTGAGATCGGCGCCCGGAATACCGGCCGGGCGCGGCGTTTCGGAGCCGCCGCAATAAAGCACTGCGTCGAATTCCCCGAGCAGGTCAGCCACCTTCATGTCGACGCCGACATTGACGCCGCAATGGAAGGTCACCCCCTCGCCCTGCATCTGCTCGATGCGCCGGTCGATATAGTGCTTCTCGATCTTGAAGTCCGGAATGCCGTAACGCATCAGCCCGCCGGGACGGCTTTCGCGCTCATAGACATGCACGTCGTGGCCGGCGCGGCCCAGCTGCTGCGCCGCCGCCATGCCGGCCGGGCCGGAGCCGATGACGGCAACCCGCTTGCCGGTTTTCCTTTCCGGCGGATAGGGCCGGATGTGGCCGGTCTCATAAGCCTTGTCGGCGATCGCCTGCTCCACCGTCTTGATGGCGACCGGGATGTCCTCGAGGTTCAGCGTGCAGGCTTCCTCGCAAGGCGCCGGGCAGATGCGGCCGGTGAATTCGGGGAAATTGTTGGTCGAATGCAGGTTGCGGATCGCGTTGTCCCAGTCGCCATTGTAGACGAGGTCGTTCCAGTCGGGGATCTGGTTGTGGATCGGACAGCCCGTCGGCCCATGGCAGAACGGAATGCCGCAATCCATGCAGCGAGCGGCCTGTTTCTCGACCTCCTTGTCCGACATCGGCAATGTGAATTCGCGGAAATGCCGGATGCGGTCCGAGGCAGGCTGGTACTTGTGCACCTGCCGGTCGATCTCGAGAAAGCCTGTTACCTTGCCCATAGTCCAGTCCCTGCTGTCCGAGGCACGCTTTTTGTCGGCGCACCCGTTAACCCCTTAAGGCTGCCCTGGCAACCGCACCTTGTTGGAGCATGACCTTCGCCCGAAAACCGGTTCCCACTTGTCGGGGTCATGCTCTCGGGGTCAGGATTGTTGGCGAGGATGCCGGCCGGAGAGCCATCTCTCCGGCCTGCCCGATGCTTATTCCGCCGCCACGCTCATGCGCATGCGTTCCATCTCGATCAATGCGCGGCGATATTCCACCGGCATGATTTTTCGGAATTTCGGCCGGAAGTTCTGCCAGTCGTCGAGGATCTCGCGACCGCGCACCGAACCGGTGAAATGCACGTGGTTCGAGATCAGCTGGTAGAGCCGTTCCTCATCATGGCTGGTCATATCGCCGGAGACGTCGACGCGGCCCTTGTGGTCGAGGTCGCCGCCATGATGGAGCAGTTTCTCCATCAGGTCGTCCTCTTCGGGGACCGGCTCCAGCTCGACCATCGCCATGTTGCAGCGTTCGGCGAAATCGCCCTTCTCGTCCAGCACATAGGCGACGCCGCCCGACATGCCAGCGGCGAAGTTGCGGCCAGTCTTGCCGAGCACGACGACGATGCCGCCGGTCATGTATTCGCAGCCATGGTCGCCGACGCCTTCGACGACGGCCGCCACGCCCGAATTGCGTACCGCGAAGCGCTCGCCGGCGACACCGGCGAAATAGGCCTCGCCTTCGGTGGCGCCATAAAGCACCGTGTTGCCGACGATGATCGAGTCCGCCGCGACGATCTTGGCTTCTTCCGGCGGGCGGATGACGATGCGGCCACCCGACAGGCCCTTGCCGACATAATCGTTGCCGGCGCCGACGAGCTCGAACGAGACGCCGCGCGCCAGGAACGCGCCGAAGGACTGACCGGCGGTGCCGGTGAGCTTCACATGGATCGTGTCTTCACGCAGGCCCTTATGCTTGAAACGCTTGGCGACCTCGCCCGACAGCATCGCGCCGGCCGAACGATCGACATTGCGGATCGGCAGCTCGATGGTAACGGGCTGCTTGGCGTCCAGCGCCGGCTTGGCCAACTCGATCAGCTTGCGGTCGAGGACGTCGTCGATCGGATGCTTCTGCCGCTCGGTCCAGTGCAGCGCCTCATGCGGGGCGTCCGGCTTGAAGAACATCTTCGAGAAGTCGAGCCCGCGCGCCTTCCAGTGCTGGATGACGTCGCGCTTTTCCAGAAGGTCGGTGTCGCCGATGATCTGGTCGAGATGGGTGTAGCCCATTTCGGCAAGCAGCGCCCGCACCTCTTCCGCCACGTAGAAGAAGAAGTTGATGACGTGCTCAGGCGTGCCCTTGAAGCGCTTGCGCAGCACCGGGTCCTGCGTCGCCACCCCGACCGGGCAGGTGTTGAGGTGGCACTTGCGCATCATGATGCAGCCGGCGGCGATCAGCGGCGCGGTCGAGAAGCCGAACTCGTCGGCGCCGAGCAGCGCGCCGATGATGACGTCGCGACCGGTGCGCAACCCGCCATCGACCTGCAGCGCGACGCGCGAACGCAGGCCGTTGAGCACCAGCGTCTGGTGCGTCTCGGCAAGGCCCATTTCCCACGGGCTGCCGGCATGCTTGAGCGAGGTCAACGGCGAAGCGCCGGTGCCGCCATCATAGCCGGAGATGGTGATGTGATCGGCGCGCGCCTTGGCGACGCCCGCCGCAACCGTGCCGACGCCGACCTCCGACACCAGCTTGACCGACACATCGGCTGCCGGATTGACGTTCTTCAGATCGTAGATCAGCTGCGCCAGATCCTCGATCGAATAGATGTCGTGATGCGGCGGCGGCGAGATCAGGCCGACGCCGGGCGTTGAGTGCCTGACCTTGGCGATGGTCGCGTCGACCTTGTGCCCTGGCAGTTGGCCGCCCTCGCCGGGCTTGGCGCCCTGCGCGACCTTGATCTGCATGACGTCGGAATTGACCAGATATTCCGCCGTGACGCCGAACCGTCCGGACGCGACCTGCTTGATCGCCGAACGTTCCGGGTTCTTGCCGCCGCCGGGCAGCGGCAGATAGCGGTCGGCCTCTTCGCCGCCCTCGCCGGTGTTCGACTTGCCGCCGATGGCGTTCATGGCCCGCGCCAGCGTGGTGTGCGCCTCGCGCGAAATCGAGCCGAACGACATCGCCCCGGTCGAGAAGCGCTTGACGATCTCGGCCGCCGGCATGACGTCCTCGATCGCGACCTTCTTGCGGCCGGTCTCTTCCGCTGTTCTGAGCTTGAACAGGCCGCGAATGGTCTGGGCGCGCGCGGTTGCGCTGTCGATCTGCGCCGAATAGTCTTTGAACGTGCCCCAGGAGCCTTGCCGCACGGCGTGCTGCAAGGTGGCGACCGCATCGGGCGACCACATATGCGCCTCGCCGCGCATGCGGAACATGTATTCGCCGCCGACCTCTAGGTTGTTGCGCAGCACCGGATCGCTGCCGAAGCCATCGCTGTGGCGGCTGAGCGTCTCGGTGGCGATCTCGTCCAGGCCGACGCCTTCGATCAGCGTCGCGGTGCCGGTGAAATACTTCTCGACGAAATCCGACTTCAGCCCGATGGCGTCGAAGATCTGCGCACCGCAATAGGACTGGTAGGTCGAGATGCCCATCTTGGACATCACCTTGAGGATGCCCTTGCCGATCGACTTGATGTAGCGCGAGACCACCTCGTACTCGTCGACCTCTTCCGGCAGCTCGCCGCGCTTGTGCATGTCGAGCAGCGTGTCGAAGGCAAGATACGGGTTGATCGCCTCGGCGCCGTAACCGGCCAGGCAGCAGAAGTGATGCACTTCGCGCGGCTCGCCGGATTCCACAACCAGCCCGACCGAGGTGCGCAGGCCCTTGCGGATCAGGTGATGGTGCACGGCCGCCGTCGCCAGCAGCGACGGAATGGCGATGCGGTCCGGCCCGACCTGGCGGTCGGACAGGATGATGATGTTGTAGCCGCCGGCGACCGCCGCCTCGGCCCGTTCGCAGAGCCGGTCGATGGCGCCCTGCATGCCGGCAGCGCCCTCGTTCGAGCCGTAGGTGATGTCGATCGTCTTGGTATCGAAACGGTCTTCGGTGTGGCCGATGGAACGGATCTTCTCCAGATCACCATTGGTCAGGATCGGCTGTCGCACTTCGAGCCGCTTGCGGCGCGACGTGCCGACCAGGTCGAAGATGTTCGGCCGCGGGCCGATGAACGACACCAGGCTCATCACCAACTCCTCGCGGATCGGGTCGATCGGCGGGTTGGTGACCTGGGCGAAGTTCTGCTTGAAATAGGTGTAGAGCAGCTTCGACTTGTCCGACATCGCCGAAATCGGCGTGTCGGTGCCCATCGAACCCACCGCTTCCTGGCCGGTGGTGGCCATCGGCGCCATCAGAAGCTTGGTGTCTTCCTGCGTGTAGCCGAAGGACTGCTGGCGATCGAGCAGGCTGACATCCTTGCGCAGCGCGCGCGGTTCGACCGGCTTCAGGTCTTCGAGAATGAGCTGCGTGTTGGCGAGCCAGGTCTTGTAGGGGTGCTTGGTCGCGATCTCCGACTTGATCTCCTCATCGGAGACGATGCGGCCCTTGGCGAGATCGATGAGCAGCATGCGGCCCGGCTGCAGCCGCCACTTCTGCACGATCTTTTCCTCCGGCACCGGCAGCACGCCGGCCTCCGACGCCATGATGACGCGGTCGTCATCGGTGACGATGTAGCGCGCCGGACGCAGGCCGTTGCGGTCGAGCGTGGCTCCGATCTGGCGGCCGTCGGTGAAGACCACCGCCGCCGGTCCGTCCCACGGCTCCATGAGCGCCGCGTGGTACTCGTAGAAAGCCTTGCGGTCTGTGTCCATGAGCTTGTTGCCGGCCCAGGCTTCCGGGATCAGCATCATCATGGCGTGGCTGAGCGAATAGCCGCCTTGGAACAGGAATTCGAGCGCGTTGTCGAAGCACGCCGTGTCCGACTGGCCGTCATAGGAGATCGGCCACAACTTCGAGATGTTGTTGCCGAACAGTTCGGAATCGACCGAGGCCTGACGCGCCGCCATCCAGTTGTTGTTGCCGCGCACTGTGTTGATCTCGCCATTATGCGCGACCATGCGGTAGGGATGCGCCAGCTTCCACGACGGGAACGTGTTGGTCGAGAAACGCTGATGGACGAGGATCAGCGCGGTTTCGAAGCGCGGATCGGTGAGATCCTTGTAATAGGCGCCGACCTGGTAGGCCAGGAACATGCCCTTGTAGACGATGGTACGCGCCGACAGCGACACGCAATAGGCGCCGATGTCCTTGTTGTCGTTCTCGGCATAGATGCGGCCCGAAATCACCTTGCGCAGCAGATAGAGCCTGGCCTCATACTCCTCGTCGTCGGTAATGTCGGACGTGCGGCCGATGAACACCTGCCGATGGAACGGCTCGGATGCCACGATATCGGGCGCCTTCGACAGCGACGAATTGTCGACCGGGACGTCACGGAAGCCGATGAGCGGCAGCCCTTCCGACTGCGCCGATTCGGCGATGACTTCTTCGATATGGGCGCGCAGTGCCGCGTCCTGGGGCATGAACCAATGGCCGACGCCGTATTGGCCGGCCGGCGGCAGTTCGACGCCCTTGGCGGCCATTTCATCGCGGAAGAAGCTGTCCGGAATCTGCACCAGCACGCCGGCGCCGTCGCCGACCAGCGGATCGGCACCGACGGCGCCGCGATGGGTGAGGTTTTCCAGCATCGCCAGACCGTCCTCGACGATCTGGTGCGACTTCAACCCCTTCATATTGGCGATGAAGCCGACGCCGCAGGCGTCATGCTCGTTGCGCGGATCGTAAAGGCCCTGCGCGGCCACGCCGTTGGCAGTTCGCAGCTCTTTGGTCAGGACGGTATTTTTAACGGCTGCCGCTTTCGTCTGCGCGGCCTGGCCGTTGATCGCAGATGGCGTCAGTTCCGTCATCGTCCTATCCTCCGTTCTCCACCTTGGCCCCGACTGTCTCGGGGCGCTGGTTTGCCTTGGGAAGCATGATGCTTCCCCTTCATCCTGCGGCACGTCTCGCGAAATCAATCGAACCAAACGGCTATACGCCCGGTTCGCATCCGGTATCGTACAGGCCAGAGCCGGGCCGTCTACCCGCCGCTCGCGACAATGGCCGGAATGGCAGCGATCATACGCCAGTCCAGCCTGTTTTGTGCGACAAAATAAGACAGCACTACTGTCCTAAATTTTTTATGCCAGAAATCAGACAGCCGCACAAGACCGATTCACAAAAAACTTGGGCGTGCCGCGACACAAAATTTCGTGACAAGCGCAGGAAACGCAAGCTTTGGTCCGGGTCCTTTGGCCTCGATTTGCTGGCTTCACCGCTTTGCCGGCGATTGGCCCTTGCGCTTCGAGCGCCGAAGCGGTCAAGTCCCGCCGCTTTTGCCAATCACGATATGGACCTTTCGATGTTCTTTGCATCCGACAACTGGGCCGGCGTCCACCCCGACATTTCGGCCAACCTGTCGCGCCATGCCGCCGGCACCGCTGTCGCTTATGGCGACGGCGACCTGGACCGCGCCGTCTATCGTCGCTTCAGCGAGATCTTCGAGCGTGAGGTTCAGGTCTTCTTCGCCGCGACCGGCACCGCGGCCAACGCGCTTTCGATGGCTGCGTTGAACCGAATAGGCGGCGTCGCGCTCTGCCATTCCGAGGCGCACATGAATGTCGACGAGTTCGGCGCGATGGGTTTCTACACCGGCGGCGCGCGCATGGCGCCGGTGCCGGGACTGCTGGGACGCATGAACCCGGAGGCTCTCGACCGCGCGATAAGGCGCTATTCGCAGGATCTGGCGCCCGCCGGTCAGCCGATGGCGGTCACCGTGACCCAGGCGACCGAGGTCGGCACGGTCTACAGCGTCGACGACGTCAAGGCGATCGCCGAGGTCAGCCGCCGCCACAAGCTGCCGCTGCACATGGACGGCGCGCGCTTCGCCAATGCGATTGCCGCGACGGGCGTCAGCCCGGCCGAGATGACCTGGAAGAGCGGCGTCGACCTCATCTCCTTCGGCGCCACCAAGAACGGCTGCTGGATGGCCGATGCGGTGGTGATCCTCAATCCGGATGTCGGCAAGGACCTGCGCCTGCTGCGCCAGCGCGCCGGACAGACCTTCTCCAAGGCGCGCTTCATCTCGGCCCAGTTCGAAACCTATTTCACCGATGATTTGTGGCTGCGGATGGCCGCACACGCCAACCAGATGGCCGCGCATTTGGCCGAGACGATCGAGGACGCGCCGGCCGGCAGGCTCGCCTGGCTGCCGCAGGCCAACGAAGTGTTCGCCATCCTCAACCGCGAGACCGCCGACAAGCTGCAGGCGGCCGGCGCCAAATTCTACGAATGGGGCGTTCCGCAGGGTTTCGATGGCCACCTCGGCGACAATGAAGCGATCTACCGCTTCGTCGCCAGCTTCGCCACCACGACGGCAGAGATCGACCGTCTCGGCCAACTGCTGGCTTGAGCTTGTAATAGTCGAGGGCAAGCTGATGACCAGACCGCCTCTCGGCTCGACGATGCGGCTGATCCGTCCGGCGCCGAACGTGCTCGGCTTCTACGATGGCCGTGTCGATGGCGTACGCATCTGGTCCGACGAGTCGAATTGGCTCGACGACGGCGCTTACACGCTCGGCATCTGCACCTATGCGATCGTCGATGAATCGCAGGCGCTCGTCTACGACACGCACATATCCCTGCCCCATGCCCGCTTCATCCGGAAAACCCTCGAAGAGCTGGGCGTGACCTCGATACGCGTCGTTCTCAGCCATTGGCATGACGACCATATCGCCGGCAACGAGGTGTTCCAGGACTGCGAGATCATCGCCAACACCCTGACTGCCTCGGCACTCGAACGCGGCCGCGCCGAGATCGAAAGGGGCAACCCGCCGATCAAGCCGCTCGTTATGCCCAATAGGACGTTCGACAACAGCCTCAGCCTGACGGTGGGAGCGATCCCGATCGAACTGCGCCAGGTCGAAATCCACAGCCATGACGGCACGGTGCTGCTGATGCCCCAAGCTGGCCTGCTGCTTGCGGGCGATACGCTGGAAGATTCCGTCACCTATGTCTCGGAACCGGAGCGTCTGGCGGAACACTTGATCGACCTCGAGCGCATGTCTGGCTGGCGGTTCGATCGAATCCTGCCCAACCACGGTTCCTTCGAGGCAATCGAAGCCGGCGGCTATGACAGAAGCTTTATCGCGGCGACCGAGGCCTATGTCCGAAAGCTGCTTGCCTGCCGGCAAGACCCCGACCTGGCGAAGCAGGATTTGAGGACCTTCGGCGCCGACATTTTTGCGACAACGGCGGTTGAGTATTTTGCGCCTTATGAACCCGTTCACCGGCAGAACGTGGAGGCCGTTATCGCGGCGAAGCGCCGGTAATGTGCGCTAGGCGAGGAAGGGCCGCAGCAACAGCTCGACGCCGAGCAGGACCAGAAAGATCAGGAACCACCGACGGAAAGTCGCTGGGCTGATTTTCTGGCGCAGCACCTGCCCCAGCCACATGCCGAGCAAGGCCGGCAGCACGGCGAGCGAGGACATCGCCAGATGCCCGGCCTCGAAGGCGCCATGCGAGGCAAGGCCTAGCGCCAGGGCGATCGTCGACACCGTGAAGGAGAGGCCGAGCGCCTGGATGAGATCATCGCGGCTCAAGCCCAGCGCCTGGATGTAGGGGACGGCAGGCACGACGAAGACGCCGGTGCCGCCCGTGACCAGGCCGGTGAGGAAACCCACAAACGGCGACGACCAGCGTTCGGCGCGTGCCGGCACCGTCGGCTGCCGCGCGAGCAGGCTGTAGGCGGCATAGACGATCAATGCCGCGCCGAGGCCGGCGGTCGTCCATTTGACGTTGTCGCTGGCGAGCAGCCGCGAACCGGCGATGGTGCCGATCAGGATGCCCGCCATCATCAGCCACAGCCGGCGCAGGATCGCGGAAAAACTCGGGCCGGCGAAAAGCTGCCAGACATTGGTGACGAAGGAAGGCACGATGAGCAGCGATGCCGCGGTCACCGGCGGCATGATGGTGCCCAGCAATCCCATCGCCAGCGTCGGCAGGCCCATGCCGGTCACGCCCTTGACGATCCCGGCCAAAAGGAAAGTGATTGCGACGGTGAGCGTCAGCAGCAGGGAAAAATCGGACATCGCCCTTCATGATCCGCCGCTGCATGCTTCAAAAGAGCCAGAAAGGCTCGTTGCGGGTGGCACAAAAAAGCGGCGCCTCTCGGCGCCGCTTCCGTCTCGGGAGGGAGACGTCGTCTGCGATGGAGCCCCGCGGATTACGCGGCGGCCTTGGCCTCGATCTGTTTGGCCTTGTCCGAAGACTGGGTAATCGCGATCTTGCGCGGCTTCAGCTCCTCGGGAATGTTACGCTTGAGGTCGACGAAGAGCAGGCCGTTCTTCAGCGTGGCGCCTTCGACTTCGACGTGATCGGCCAGCTGGAAGCGGCGCTCGAAGGAGCGGGAGGCGATGCCGCGATAGAGCAGTTCCGAACCCTCGCCGTTGTTCTCTTCCTTGCGCTCGCCCTTGACGGTCAGCACGTTGCGGTGCGCCTCGATCGAGATCTCGTCTTCGGAGAAGCCGGCAACGGCCATCGAGATGCGATAGGCGTTCTCGCCGGTGCGCTCGATATTATAGGGCGGGTAGGTCTGCGCGGTCTCGGGCTGGCCGAGCGAGTCGAGCATGGTGAACAGCCGGTCGAAGCCGACAGTCGAACGATAAAGCGGGGAAAAATCAACGTGACGCATAGGTGTTCTCCTTTGAGCAACATGGTTTGCGTGTGACCGGTGCGAAACCCTCGAAAGGCGTTCCGTATGGGCCAGCGGCCCCGACATCGGCGGCCACAACCTTCATTTGGGAAGCTCAAAAAGCCATTTCAAGGTTTTCTTCGCGGTCGCAATGCGGCCACGTTCATGAACGGTGGATGAACCACCGCTTCGGCATCCGTTCAGTCATGCAGCGCTAGGCTTGGTCACGTTCGAGCAATTCCAGGAGAAGTGTGAAGCGGTTTTCCGTCCGGAATTGCGTCAAGACAGAGAGACAAGCGGCGCCTCTTTCCCTGCGCCGCGACGAGGCCGAACCGGGTGCAACGTCCCTTCCTCCCGGATCGACAGAGGCCGGAAGTGCGCCGCAGGCACTTCCGGCCTTCCCCCTGCGCTGGCAGCCGCGTAAATCCTCGCAACGCCTTTGCTTTTGCCGCCTGGCCGTCTATCACCATGCCGACGCCTTCCGGGCAAAAGAGCAACCATCGACGCGCCGAATGACGGATCTTTTCCATCGCACAGAAGACAACCCCGCGCCGCAGAATGCCGCAGGCGGCTTCTTCATCACGCGAGACGGCAAGAAGATCCGCTACGGCGTCTTTGCCGCTGTCAGCCGCCCGCTGCAGGGCACGGTGGTTCTGCTGACCGGGCGCAACGAATGCATCGAGAAATATTTCGAGACCATTCGCGATCTCGCCGATCGCGGCTTCAGCGTCGCTGTCCTCGACTGGCGCGGCCAGGGCGATTCCAGCCGCCTGCTGCGCGACCGCCAGCGCGGCTATGTCCGCAGCTTTCGCGACTATACGCGCGACCTCGAGCAATTCTTCGAGGAGATCGTGTTGCCTGACTGCCGCGGCCCCTATTACATCCTCGCCCACTCCACGGGCGCGGTGATTGCGCTGCTGGCCTCGCCATCGATGGTCAACCGCGTGCGCCGCATGGTGCTGCTGACGCCCTTCCTCGCGGTGCCCGACCTGCCGGTTTCGATAAGCACGGTGCGGCGCGTCTGCGCGGTCTTCTGCGCGCTGGGTCTCGGCTGGCTCTATGCCGCGCTCGGTCCGCGGCCGAAAGTGCCGCCGCCTTTCGAAATGAACAAGGTGACCTCGGATCCCGGGCGCTACCGACGCAATGTCGGGATCTACGAGGCCTGGCCGCAGCTCGCGCTCGGCGGCCCGACGATCCGCTGGCTGAAGGCCGCCGCTGCCGCCGCGGAAGCCGTCAGCGATCCGGATTTCATGGCCAGGGTGAAGGTGCCGATGCTGATCGTCGCCGCCGGCGCCGATCGGGTGGTCTCGACCAGGGCGGTGGAAGCCTATGCCAGGAAACTGCGCGTCGGCTCGCTGTTGATGATCGATGGCGCCGAGCACGAAATCCTGCAGGAGAAGGACATCTACCGCGAGCAACTCCTGGCCGCCTTCGACGCCTTCATTCCGGGCACCGGCGACGCTCCCTGAGCGCGATCGAAATCCTGCGGCGACCAGCCCTTGCCGCTTGGCGCATCAGCCGCGCAGCGCCGCCATCGCCGCAGCGTGAAGCTCGGGCGTCGCCGCTGCCAATACGTCGCCGCCCTTTTCCGCCGGTCCGCCTTCGAAAGTGGTGATGACGCCGCCGGCCTTCTCAATGATCGGGATCAGCGCCACAATGTCGTAGGGCTTCAGGCCCGGGTCGGCGACGATGTCGACGCTGCCCGCGGCCAGCATGGCGAAGGCGTAGCAGTCGGTGCCGTAGCGGGCGAGTTGCACCTTTGTCTCGAACTGGTCGTAACGCTTGCGCGCATCGCCCTTGAACAGGGCCGGCGTGGTCGTGAACAGCGTCGCTTGCGCAAGGTCGGTCGTCTTGCGGGTCGCGAGCCTGCGCGGGCCGCCCGGTCCCTCGTAGTGCGAGCCGGAAGCGTTGGCGTAGAACAGCTCGCCGGTGAAAGGTTGCGACATCATGCCCGCGATCGCGTCGCCGTCGACGGTGAACCCGACCAGCGTTCCCCACACCGGGACGCCGGAAATGAAGGCGCGGGTGCCGTCGATCGGGTCGATCACCCAGACATGCCGGCTGGTGAGGTTCTGGCTGCCATGTTCCTCGCCGAGAATGCCGTGCTCGGGATATTCGGCGGAAATCAGCGCCCGGATCGCACGCTCCGCCTCGCGATCGGCCTCCGTCACCGGATCGAAGCTTCCCGCAAGCTTGTTGGTGACCACCCCCTGGCTGCGGAAGCGCGGCAAGGTTTCGGCGGCGGCGGCATGCGCGATGCGCCGCATGAAATCGGTGCTGATATCCAAGTCGCTCTCCCCATCGCGGCCTTTGCCAGCCACTCTTTCTCACGGAACAGGCGCGCTGAAGACCGGCCAGATGCCCGTTTTCTGTTGCCCGAATGTCACATCTGAGCCGCCGAAGCGGAATTTCCACATCATATTGAATTAAAAAAGCCTGCTGTCGATTGACATTTGTGCGGCGCACAATAATTTTGTTATCGGACAGGGTTTCCTGTCCATGCCCTCCTTGGGCGTTTCCTCCCTAGACTTCGACCGTGTCGTGAAAACGATGCGGTCTTTTTTTCGAGCAATTCCAGGAAAAGTGTGAAGCGGTTTTCCGTCCGGAATTGCGTTTATAAGAACTCGGCGCGCCGACCGCGCCGTCATTCCGCCGCGAGCGGCAAATCGACGAAATGATGGTCGGGCATCGACATCAAATCGGCCGAGAAGCGGGTCAGGTTGCAGGCCAAAGCGTCGAAGCCGGCCGATTTCTGGAATGTCCGCTCGTCCATGTAAAGCCCGCGATTGACCTCGATCTGCAGCGCATGCAGATGCCTTGCCGGCCTGCCATAATGCTCGGTGATGAAGCCTCCGGCATAGGGCTTGTTGTGCGCGACCGTGTAGCCCATGCCGACAAGCAGGCTGATGGCCATCTCGGTGAGCGCCGGCGATGCCGAAATGCCGAACCGGTCGCCGATGATGAAGTCCGGCCGCACACCATTGTCGCCGACGCGGATTGAGGCCGGCATCGAATGGCAATCGATCAGAACGGCATAGCCGAACCTGGCATGTGTCCTGGTCAGGAGCCGCTTAAGCGTCTCGTGATAGGGCTTGTACACCGCTTCGACGCGTCCCACCGCCTCGGCCAGCGGCAGCCGGCCGGGATAGATATCGAGCCCCTCGCCGACCAGTTTCGGCACCGTGCCGAGCCCGCCGGCGACACGCGCCGAGCGGATGTTGCAGAAGGACGGCACTGGCTCCGCGAACATGCGCGGATCGAGTTCCCAGGGCTCGCGGTTGACGTCGAGATAGGCACGCGGAAAATTGGCGGCCAGCAACGGCGCGCCGAGCGCCACGGCGCCGCCGAAGAGCTCCTCGACATAGCAGTCCTCCGACCGGCGAATGGCGTTGCGGTCGAGCCGCGCCATGGCCAGGAAGCGCTCCGGATAGTGGCGGCCGCTATGCGGTGAGTTGAACAGGAAAGGCACGCGCTGTTCGGCGCCCGATCGGATTTCGAAGGGTGGAACGACCGAAAAATCCTCGGCTGCCGTCTTCAATTTGTACGAACCAGGAAACAGCACTGCATCATGGCATGAAATTGCCATCTTGCGTCCGGCATGTCCAGCATTTCAGGCGGTGAAACCGCGCCTCGAGCCGGATGTCGGATGCCCTTCATTCACTTGATGTTTACCGGCGCGACCGCATATACAGGATGGTTAACGGTCTTGCCCGGCGGCAGGCTTGGGGCGGGTGATTCGGACGGGATATGATGGCACGCATTCTGCTGGCGGAAGACGATGACGATATGCGCCGCTTCCTCGTCAAGGCGCTGGAGCGCGCCGGCTACCAGGTAAGCGATTTCGACAATGGCGCCAGTGCCTATGAGCGGCTGCGCGAGGAACCTTTTTCGCTGCTCCTGACCGACATCGTCATGCCGGAGATGGATGGCATCGAGCTCGCCCGCCGCGCCACCGAGATCGATCCGGACCTCAAGGTGATGTTCATCACCGGCTTTGCCGCGGTCGCGCTCAATCCCGATTCCAAGGCACCCAAGGACGCCAAGGTGCTGTCGAAGCCCTTCCATCTGCGCGACCTCGTCAACGAGGTCGAGAAGATGCTGCAGGCGGCCTGAGCCGTCTCTGGTTCGCATTGAGGCCCCATCGGCAGGCGCTCCGCCGATGCGACAAACGGAAGCCGTCTTTCCACATTCCCGCTATTGACGCGCCGGATCAAAAGTGGTGTATGCGCGGCTTCGGATGGGCGTGTAGCTCAGCGGGAGAGCACTGCATTGACATTGCAGGGGTCACAAGTTCAATCCTTGTCACGCCCACCATCCTTCCAATAACTTCGCCGATCTCCGCCACTAGACCCCGAGCACACCGGCTAGGAGCATTGCAGCCACTGGTCGCGCCCGGTGGCGACGTGAGCAGGCGGCGTCTTAATATTTGTGAAAGTGCACGCAGCCGTGCTGCGATGGATTCCCCTCGCTGAACAGCCCGTAGGCCTCTGTCGGCGGGATTTTTGTTGCGCGGCCTAATTTCATTAGTTGTCACTAAAATCATTGATGCAGAAACCTGCCAATTGGCGCATAATATTCGCCTGCCCCGCGCAGCAATCCCGGGGTAAGGGCCCGGCCTGTCTGCCCTAGTCCCCCGACTTCCCGCAGGCCGGGTATCGTATGTCTGGCCAGCTAATTCAGCCTGGGCGCCTTGTCGGCAACGAAGGGCGCCAGCGCGTCGGAGCAGCGCAAGAGCTGGACGCCTTCCCCATAGAGCGGCCCGACAGTTCCGCGTTGGGGTTTGCGTTGGGTTGAACCGCCGGGCCTAACCGACTCGGTAAGGGTGAGTCGGCCAAAGAGAAGGCTAAATTAGCATCCATGCATTGATATAGATTTCTATACCTTTCCACTGGTTTCGTTGGCCGGATACGCGGCTTGCGCAATGTTGCTCAATCATATGACAGGGCTCGTCTGAACTAAGGCGGCAAGAGCAGCACGGCCATGAGAGTGTTTGCTGCCATCCCGATCATAATCGCGCTGCCGGTAGCGCCAAACTGCGATGGCGAGCATCACGGCGCCGATGGCGGCGATGTAGGTTGAGACGGGATCGATAGCGTTCAAGGTGCGTCCGCGGCGATGGTGAACGGGCGGGCCGTGGTGCTCTCCGAGGGAACGCGAATTGCGCTACTCAACCTTCACGTTGATCGTGATGCTGTAGGATGCATGTGTGTACCGACAGGGCGATCTGGTCATGGCCTTTGAACCCTGACATGGACCGGTACAGCACCTTTATGCCGTCCACCTTACGGAAATTGCATTTCCATCGAATGTTGCTTTTGGTGAAGTGAGGAAACGTCTTCGCGTTGACGATGGAGATTTTCCCGTGACTCGGTCCGGAAACCGCCTTCAGATCGACCGGGCCCGCGTTCGAGCAGTCGGGGCTAACGCTAGCTCCGTCGTAGACTTTGATTTCCTTCCCCGAAAGCGCTGTCCTTTCGAGGGTTTTCGAGTTCCCCCATGCGGCGGCCTGGCCTCCGCCAAGTCCCAAAAAAATAAGCGCGATCCCAACAGCAGTAACGCGGTAGCCCATCTTTGTTGCCCCTTCGTTGAAGTAGATATCCCGAGTGTTCTAGAGGCGCCCCGGCAAAACACCATGTGTCGTGCTATCAAATGACCGTTATTGGCGAAGAATTCGATAACCGCTCGATTGAGTATCGTATTTTGCCGGCCCGCCGAAACGGCACCTTTTCCTTTGGCTGACACACAGGGAAGATCGCACTCTCTGGCACAGGAACGGCACAGATATTTCGAATGTTTTTGCTCTGTTCACGTTCATTTGGGGGCCCATTTCGCAATGAAATCAGAGAACGAACTGCATTGACATTGCAGGGGTCACAAGTTCAATCCCTGTCACGCCTTCCGAATAACTTAGTCAAGCCATCTGGCGGAGAACACTCCGGCGGCACAACTACTCGAGATCCCCTTCGAACATCACGAGCACGCGATTCGACGCCTTGAGCGCGAAGCGCATGGCTTCCTCATAATCCGGGTCCGCGTAACAGGCCTTGGCGATCTCCAGCGACGGAAATTCCACAAGGACCATGCGCTTGGCATCGCGCGCCTCGACGAGCAGAGGCGGCTGCTTTGTCGTGTTGGTTCGTGCCTGGTATTTTTCGCCGATCGGCATCCAGAGGCGGCTGTACTCGGCCTGCGCCTCCTGGTCCGAAATCTCGGGTCCGACGATGAGCCAGTATCCTTTCACGCTGAAGCGCTCTCCCTGATGATTTGCCGGCCTACACCATGAACTCGCCGATTGAACGCGTCTCGTTCGGACCGATCGCCGACCTTGGCAGCCGCCGCGATCGCCGCATTGCCGCGCTCATCCTGAATTTGGGAAGCGAATACGATTTGCCGGCGGAACGCAAATCCCCTCACGGGGGATCGGCTCAGACGCCCGCCGTCGCCAGCAGTGCCTTCATCCTGGCGGTAGCAAGATCGGGGTCTGCCAGCAGGCCGGCCTGGTCGGAGAGCCGGAAGACGTCCGCGTAATGGCATATGCCGCGCGCCGACTGCATGCCTCCGACCATCGTGAAATGATCCTGATGCCCGTTCAGCCAGGCCATGAAGACGATGCCGGCCTTGTAGTATTCTGTCGGCGCTTCGAAGATCTTGCGCGACAGCGGCACGGTTGGCGCCATCAGCGCGTCGTAACGGGCCTTGTCACCGTCTGCCAGCTTCGCCAGCGCGGCATTTGCCACCGGCGCGATGGCGTCGAAGATGCCGAGCAGCGCGTGCGAGTGTTTCCTGCCGTCGCCGGCGATCAGTTCCGGATAATTGAAATCGTCGCCGGTGAACATCACCACCCCGCCGGGCAGCCGGTCGCGCAGCAGCACTTCCTTCTCGGCATCGAGCAGCGATATCTTTATGCCCTCGACCTTGTCGGCATGCCGCTCGATGATGGCGACGACCGTGTCGAGCGCGGCGTCGAAGTCGTTGCTGCCCCAGTAGCCCTTGAGCGCCGGATCGAACATATCGCCCAGCCAGTGCAGGATGACCTTGCCCGACGCCTGGGAGAGCATGCGGTCGTAGACGCGGGCATAATCGTCAGGCCCCTTGGCCACCGCCGCCAGAGCGCGGCTCGCCATAATGATCGCCTTGCCGCCCTCGCCTTCGATGAAGGCGAATTGGTCTTCATAGGCGCGGATGACGTCGTCGAGCGTCTTGGCCGCAGCCGGCGCCAGATGATCTGTCCCCGCCCCCGATGCGAGGTCGGCGCCCGGCACCGTTTTAGCCTCCGCGATCGAGCGTCGGATCAGTTCCTTCGCGCTCGCCCAGTCAAAACCCATGCCGCGCTGGGACGTGTCCATGGCCTCGGCGATGCGGAAGCCGAGCCGCCACAGATGATGGCGAAACGCCATCGTCCTGTCCCAGTCGACCGCTGGCCGAGACCAGGGATTGGTCATGACGATGGGATCGGCAACGACATGGGCGGCGGCATAGGCGATGCGTGAAAACCGCGCGCCCATGCTCGGTTCGACCGGTTTGCCGACGAGCCGGTAGCTGACCCGGCCGCAGTTTGCCGCAGGCAAGACGATGTCCATGGAACTCTCCCGTTGCGACCGCTATAAATGGAACGTTCCAATAAATCAAGAACCTTTATGATTCAAGGCGCCCCAGCCGGTGGAGCATCGTGTCTCTAGAGGATAATCCTTGCATTCATTGAGATTTTGAACCGCTCCAATCAATTTTTTGAATCTTATCGGAATCGCAATTGACTCTGATTTCGAACGATGATTAGAACGTTCCAATAAATTCGTTCAAAAAACACGGAGGACGGGACGAGGATGGCCAGCCGGGCCAAGGCAACGATCCTGGACATCGCCCGCGAGGCCGGCGTGTCCAAATCGACGGTGTCGCTCGTGCTGCAGGGCAGCGGGCTGATCCGGCCTGAAACCGCGACCAAGGTGCGCAAGGCGATCGAGGATGTCGGCTATGTCTACAACCGCGGCGCCGCCAATCTGCGCAAGGCCCATTCCAACGTCATCGGCATGGTGATCAACGATCTCACCAACCCGTTCTTCGCCGAGCTTGCCGTCGGCATGGAGCGCGTCTTCCAGGCGGCGGGCGTCGTCCCCTTCATTGCCAACACGGCGGAAAACCCGGTGCGCCAGGAAGAGGTACTGAAATCGCTGATGGAGCAGGGTGTCGCCGGACTGATCGTCTCGCCGGCGCGCGGCACCACGCCGGGCGCCTTCCGCCGCATCGAGACGGCCGGAGTGCCGATCGTCTTTGCCATGCGCCGCCTGCCCGACAGCCGCATCCCGGTGATCGCGCCGGACAATCATCGCGGCGCGGTGCTTGCCACCGAGCATCTGATCCGCAAGGGCCATCGCCGCCTGGCGTTCTTCGGCGGCTCGTCCGATCTCGTCGTCTATCACGAGCGCCTGGGCGGCTTCCTCGAGGCTTGCGAAACGATCGGTATTCCGGCCTCCGACCGGCTGATTGTCGAGGGCGAGACCAGCCGCAAGGGAGGCATGGCCTGCCTGGAGACGGCGCTCGCCGCGGCCGAACCGCCAACTGCGGCACTCTGCTTCAACGACGCGGTCGCCTTCGGCGCCATGCTGGCGCTGCGTCGTCGCAATCTGGAAGCAGGAGCGGACTTTGCCGTCGTCGGCTTCGACGACGTCGCCGAGGCCGAGCACTACAGTCCGGCGCTGACCAGCGTTGCCGTCGACACAGCGGGTCTCGGCGAACGCGCGGCCCACGTCATGCTGAAGATGATTCAGTCGCGCACCACGCGCGCCGAGGACCATATCGGCGCCGTCAGCCTGGTCGTGCGGGAAAGCAGCGGCCCGGAACGCAACAGCCAGGTGGGAGACGCGGCATGAGCGTGCGATGGGGATTGATCGGCGCGAGCACGATCGCCAGACAGTTCGTGATCGATGCCATCCGCGCGCAGGCCGATGGCGAGGTCGCCGCCGTGATGAGCTCGAATCCCGAGCGCGCCAAGGCCTATGCCGGCGAGAACGGCATTCCGACCGCCGTCTCGACCCTCGACGCGCTGCTCGACGCCGACATCGACGCCGTCTACATCTCGACCACCAACGAACTGCATCTCGAGCAGGGTCTTGCCGCAATCAAGGCCGGCAAGCATGTGCTGTGCGAAAAGCCGCTGGCGCTGACCGGCGCCGATGCCCGCAAGATGGTTGCGGCAGCCAAGGCCGCCGGCATCGTCTTCGGCACCAACCACCATTTGCGCAACGCCGGCGCCCATCGCGCCATGCGCGAGGCGATTGCCGCCGGTCGTATCGGCAAGCCAGTCGCGGCGCGCGTCTTCCACTCCGTCTACCTGCCGGAGAACCTGCAGGGCTGGCGCATCGCCAAACCCGAGGCCGGCGGCGGCGTGGTGCTCGACATCACCGTGCATGATGCCGACACGCTGCGCTTCGTGCTCGGCGACGATCCTGTCGAAATTTCGGCCTTCACGCAGTCGGCAGGCATGGCCGGCGGCGGCCTGGAGGACGGTGCCATGTGCATCTGGCGCTTCAAGTCGGGTGTCATCGCGCAGTCGCATGAAGGCTTCACGACAAAATTCGCCGGCACTGGCTTCGAGGTGCATGGCTCGGAAGGCTCCCTGATCGCCACCAATGTGATGACACAGAAGCCGGTCGGCTCGGTGCTGCTGTGCACGGCCAAGGGCGAAGAAGAATTGAGCTTCGACCGCGAGGACCTCTATGCCCGCTCGCTGCGCCAGTTCCATGCCGCGATCCGCGGCGAAGGCCAGCCTTCGGCCACCGGCGAGGACGGCATCTGGTCGCTGGCCTCCGCCGAAGCGGCTTTGCAGTCGGCGAAGACCGGCAAGACTGTTTCGATCGATCCGAAACTCGGGAGCGGAAATTGAGCAAGGTTGTTTCCGCGGCCCAGGCCGCCAGCCTGATCAAGGACGGCATGGTCGTCTCGGTGTCGTCGTCGAGCGGCCTTGGCTGCCCGGACGCCGTGCTTGCCGCGATCGGCGAGCGTTTCGACGCGGAGGGCCATCCGAAGGCGATCACCACGCTGCACCCGATCGCCGCCGGCGACATGTACGGCATCAAGGGCATCGACCATCTCGCCAAGCCGGGTCTGTTGAAGCGCACTTTGTGCGGCTCCTATCCGTCCGGCCCCTCCTCGTCGGAGCCACCGCGGATTTGGCAGATGATCGGCGACAATTCGGTCGCCGCCTACAATGTGCCTTCAGGCATCCTCTTCGATATGCATCGCGAGGCCGCCGCCAAGCGCCCTGGCGTGCTGACCAAGGTCGGCCTCGACACGTTTGCCGATCCACGTCACCAGGGCTGCGCCATGAATGCGGCGGCCAGCGAGCCGATCGTTTCGGTTGAGCAGTTCGACGGCGAGGAATGGCTCTATTTCCGCGCCATCGTCCCCAACATCTCGATCATTCGCGCCACCACCGCCGACGAACGCGGCAACCTGACTTACGAGCATGAGGGCGCCTATCTCGGCGGCCTGGAGCAGGCGCTGGCGGCCCGCAACAATGGCGGCATCGTCATCGCGCAGGTCAAGCGCGTGGTCGAGAACGGCACGCTGAAACCGCATGACGTGCGCGTGCCGGGCGTTCTGGTCGACCATATCGTCATTGCGCCCGACCAGTTGCAGACGACGCAGACCCCTTACGATCCGGCGATCTCGGGCGAAATCTTCCGGCCGCTGTCGAGCTTCCGCAACGCCGAGATGAACGTGCAGAAGGTGATCGCGCGCCGCGTCGCCATGGAATTGCGCGACGGCATGGCGGTCAACATCGGCTTCGGCATCTCGGCCAACGTGCCGCGCATCCTTCTCGAAGAAGGCCAGCACGGCAAGGTCACCTGGGTGATCGAGCAGGGCGCGGTCGGCGGCGTGCCGCTGCTCGACTTCAAGTTCGGCTGCGCCTCCAACGCCGAGGCGATCATGCCTTCGCCGCACCAGTTCATCTACTTCCAGGCCGGCGGCTTCGACGCCTCGCTCCTCTCCTTCCTGCAGATCGACCGCCACGGCTCGGTCAACGTCTCGAAGCTTTCGGCGCGGCCGCATGTCACCGCCGGCGCCGGCGGCTTCGTCGACATCACCTCGCGGGCGAAGAAGATCGTCTTTTCCGGCTTCTTCAATGCCGGCGCCAAGCTCTCTCTGGCTGACGGTGCCATCCGCATCGACCAGGAAGGCAAGGTCAAGAAGGTTGTCGAGGAGGTCGAGCACATCTCCTTCTCCGGCAAGCGCGCGGTCGCGCAAGGCCAGGACATCACCTATGTCACCGAACGCTGCGTGATGAAGCTGACCCCCGACGGCCTGATGGTGACGGAGTTGGCGCCCGGCATCGACCTCCAGCGCGACGTGCTGGCGCAGGCCGAGATCCCGCTTGGCGTCGCCAACGACCTCAAGATGACGCCTGCGGCGCTCTATCAGGACCGGACGATCGGCCTGACGCTCAATGGCGGCGCCTCGCTCGGAGGCGCGCATGGCTGAGCATCTCGTCACCTTCGAACAGGACGGCGCCATAGGCATCGTCACGCTGCGGCGGCCGGATAAATTCAACGCGCTCGACATTCCGATGCTGCGTGCGCTCGAAGCAGCGCTTGACGAAGCGGAACTGGCCGAGGGCGTTCGCGCCGTGCTCATCGGCGGCGAAGGCAAGGGCTTTTGCGCCGGCGGCGACGTCGAGGCCTGGGGGACGATGAGCGCGGCCGATTTCCAGGTGCAATGGGTCCGCTACGGCCACCGCGTCTTCGACCGGCTGGCGCGCCTGCGGCAGCCGTCCATCGCGGTGCTGTCCGGCCATGCGCTGGGCGGCGGGCTGGAACTGGCGGCGGCCTGCGATTTCCGCGTCGCCGAAACCCAGGTGAAGCTAGGCTTCCCGGAAACCTCCATCGGCGTCGTGCCCGGCTGGTCCGGCACGCAGCGCGCCGTGCGCCGCTTTGGCGCGCAAGTGGTGCGGCGCATGGCGCTGGGTGGCGAGATTTTGCTGGCCTCTGACGCGCTTGCGCTCGGCGTCGTAGACCGTGTCGTAGAAACCGCCAAGGCGTTCGACGAAGCGAAAGCTTGGGGAGAAAAAATCGCCGAGCGCGGGCCGCTGGCAACCGAGGCCGCCAAGCTGATGATCGGCATTGCCGAGGGCGAGGAAAACGCCGCCGCGGCCGAGGCGCTGGCGAGTGGTTTCATAGCGCTCACCGCCGACCTGAAAACCGGCGTTAGCGCCTTCAAGGCCAAGCAGAAACCGGCCTTTTCGAGATCCTAGAGAAGAGACGATGAACGCACCGCTCAACATTGCCATGCCGGCCGAGGCGTCCCAGGCGCCCAAGACCTACAAGCTCCTCATCGACGGCAAGCATATCGAAGCGCGCGATGGCCGCGCGATCGAGCGCGCCAGCCCCGGCCATGGCTTTGTCGTGTCCCGCTATGCGCAAGCAGGCGCAGCGGACGTCGAGGCTGCGGTTCAGGCGGCGCACAAGGCTTTCGAAACCGGCCCGTGGCCACGCATGAAAGCATCGGAACGCGCGGCGGTTCTGCTGAAGACGGCCGACCTGATCGAGACTCGGCTGGAAGAGATCGCCCGCCTCGATGCGCTGGAATCCGGCAAGCCGATCGCCCAGGCGCGCGGCGAGATCGGCGGCGCGATCGACATCTGGCGCTATGCCGCCTCGCTCGCCCGCACGCTGCATGGCGAAAGCTACGCCAATCTCGGCGACGATATGCTGGGCGTCGTGCTGCGCGAGCCGATCGGCGTCGTCTCGATCATCACGCCGTGGAATTTCCCCTTCCTGATCGTCAGCCAGAAGCTGCCCTTCGCGCTCGCCGCCGGCTGCTCGGCGGTGGTGAAGCCGAGCGAGATGACGTCCGCCTCGACCTTCGTGCTCGGCGACATCCTGCTCGAGGCAGGGCTTCCTGCAGGCGTCGTCAACATCCTTGCCGGCTTCGGCGCCGATGTCGGCGCGCCGATGGTCAGCCATCCGCTCGTCGAGATGGTGTCCTTCACCGGCTCGACCCGTGTCGGCAAGATGACCATGGCGGCCGCTTCCGATTCCTTGAAGAAGGTCTCGATGGAGCTCGGCGGCAAGAACGGCCAGATCGTCTTCCCCGACGCCGACCTCGAGGCAGCAGCGGATGCCGCGGTGTTCGGCGGCTTCTTCAACGCCGGCGAATGCTGCAATGCCGGCAGCCGCCTGATCGTGCATGAGGCGATTGCCGACGACTTCCTCAACGCGGTCAAGGCGCTGTCCCAGAAGGTCCGCGTCGGCGATCCGCTCGACGACCGCACCAAGGTCGGCGCGATGATCTCGACCGATCATGTGGAAAAGGTAGCCGGCTATGTAACGGCGGCGAAAACCGACGGCGGCAACGTTTTCACCGGCGGCGCCCGGCTTGCATCCAATGCCGGCCAATATCTCGACCCGACCATCATCCGTAACGTTACAGAGGATATGGCGATCGCGCGCGAGGAAGTATTCGGACCGGTGCTGTCCGTGCTCACTTTTGAAACGATTGAAAAGGCATTGCACATTGCCAACAACACGCCCTATGGTTTGTCTGCAGGGGTGTGGAGCGCCGGCGTCGACACGTGCATGTCGGTGGCGCGCGGTGTGCGTTCGGGGACGGTTTGGGTGAATACGTTCATGGAAGGTTATCCCGAACTGCCCTTCGGCGGCTACAAGCAGTCCGGTCTGGGACGCGAACTCGGCAAGCGCGCAGTCGAGGACTATACCGAGGAAAAGACCATCCAGTTTCATCGCGGCCAGCGCACCGGGTGGTGGGTCGGCTGAGTTGGGAGACCCCGGCGGACACCCGCCGGTTATGTGTATGCAACAAGGGAGGTAGTACATGTTGCGCAAACTGCTTATCGGAACGGCTCTTGCGACGAGCTTTGCGTTCTCGGCGCATGCCGCGGACGTCAAGGAAGTGCAGATGCTGCATTGGTGGACGTCGGGCGGCGAAGCGGCTGCTCTGAACGTGCTGAAGCAGGATCTGGCCAAGGAAGGCTATGCCTGGAAGGACGTGCCGGTGGCCGGCGGCGGCGGCGACGCCGCCATGACCGCGCTGAAGGCGATGGTCGCGGCCGGCAACTATCCGACCGCATCGCAGATGCTCGGCTACACCGTGCTCGACTACGCCGCCGCCGGCGTCATGGGCGACCTGACCGAGACCGCCAAGAAGGAAGGCTGGGACAAGTCGGTTCCGGCCGCCCTGCAGAAGTTCTCCGTCTATGACGGCAAGTGGGTCGCGGCTCCGGTCAACGTCCACTCGGTCAACTGGCTGTGGATCAACAAGGCGGTGATGGACAAGATCGGCGGCACCGAGCCGAAGACATTCGACGACTTCGTGGCCCTGCTCGACAAGGCCAAGGCGGCCGGCGTCACCCCGCTGGCACTCGGCGGCCAGAACTGGCAGGAAGCCACCATGTTCGACTCCGTCGTGCTGTCGACCGGCGGTCCGGAGTTCTACAAGAAGGCGATGAACGACCTCGATGAAGAGTCGCTCAAGTCCGACACGATGAAGAAGTCGTTCGACAACCTCGCCAAGCTGGTCACCTATGTCGACCCGAACTTCTCGGGCCGCGACTGGAACCTCGCCACCGCCATGGTCATCAAGGGCGACGCGCTGGTTCAGGTCATGGGCGACTGGGCCAAGGGCGAGTTCCACGCCGCCAACAAGACCCCGGGCACCGACTTCCTCTGCTATCGCTTCCCCGGCACCGACGGCTCGGTGATCTACAACTCCGACATGTTCGGCATGTTCAACGTTCCGGACGACCGCAAGGCCGCCCAGGTCGCTCTGGCCACTGCCACCCTGTCGAAGAGCTTCCAGTCGGCCTTCAACGTGGTGAAGGGTTCTGTCCCGGCCCGCACCGACGTGCCGGACACCGACTTCGATGCTTGCGGCAAGAAGGGCATCGCCGACCTGAAGAAGGCCAATGAAGGCGGCACGTTGTTCGGCTCGCTGGCGCAGGGCTACGGCGCCCCGCCGGCCGTCGCCAACGCCTACAAGGATGTCGTGTCGAAGTTCGTCCATGGTCAGATCAAGACCTCCGACGAAGCCGTGACCGAGCTGGTCAAGGCGATCGACGACGCAAAGTAAGCGCGCCTTGAACTGAGCCTCCCCTGCCCTGGCGGGGGAGGTCTCCTACCGAAGCAAGGTCCGGGATTGCTCGGGCTGGCGCGGTTCGCGCCGGTCGGTCCCGTGACAAACCGGTACTGGACAAGCGGATGAGCACAGTTGCCGAAACCCAGATCAAGCTGACACCGGAGCACGACGCCCGCCCTGGCGCGTCGGTCCGTTCGCGGCTGCAGGACCTGCTGCCGAAGATCGTGTTGGCGCCAAGCTTCGCGGCGACGATCGTCTTCGTCTACGGCTTCATCCTGTGGACGATCTATCTGTCCTTCACCAATTCCAAGACCTTCCCGTCCTATGCCATCACCGGCCCCCGCGCCTATCAGCGGCTATGGCGCTGGACCTTCGAGAGCGACCCGCCGTCGAGCTGGTACACCTCGATCACCAATATGGGCATCTTCGGCTTCCTTTATATCGGAATCTGCCTGACGCTCGGCCTGTTCCTGGCCATTCTGCTCGACCAGAAGATCCGCGGCGAAGGTGTCTTGAGGCCGATCTACCTCTACCCGATGGCGCTCTCCTTCATCGTCACCGGCGTCGCCTGGAAGTGGTTCCTCGACCCCGGCCTCGGGCTGGAGCAGACGCTGCATCAATGGGGCTGGACGAGCTTCCACTTCGACTGGATCAAGAACAAGGATTTCGTCATCTACACGGTGGTGATCGCCGGCGTCTGGCAGGCTTCCGGCTTCGTCATGGCGATGTTCCTGGCCGGGCTTCGCGGCATCGATGGCGAGATCATGAAGGCGGCGCAGATCGACGGCGCATCCACCTTCCAGCTCTACCGCCGCATCGTCATTCCGCTGCTGCGGCCCGTCTTCCTGTCGGCCTTCATCGTGCTCGCGCACCTCGCCATCAAGTCCTATGACTTGGTGGTGGCGCTGACCAGCGGCGGCCCCGGCGGCTCGGCCTGGCTGCCCTCCAACTTCATGTATGAGTTCACCTTCAAGCGCAACGAAATGGCGGTCGGCTCGGCAAGCGCGGTGATCATGCTGATGACCATCACGGCCATCATCGTTCCGTACCTCTACTCCGAGCTCAGGGAGAAGTCGCGATGAGCGCCGTCACTTCACCCGCCCGCCAGGCCACAAGCGGCGTCCGTGCCAGAACGTTCAACCGCATCGTGATCTACGGGTTGCTCGCGCTGTTCGCGATCTTCTATTTGATGCCGCTCTTCGTCATGCTGGTCACCTCGTTCAAGACCATGGACGAGATCCAGAACGGCAACATGCTGTCGCTGCCGCATGCGCCGACCTTCGCGCCATGGATAAAGGCATGGAGCGAAGTTTGCTCGGGCCTGACTTGCGTCGGCATGAAGGGCTACTTCTGGAACTCCATCAAGATGGTGGTGCCGGCGGTGCTGATCTCGACGCTGCTTGGCGCACTCAACGGTTATGTGCTGACCAAATGGCGCTTCCGCGGCCACACCCTGGTCTTCGCCATGATGCTGTTTGCCTGCTTCATTCCATTCCAGTCGGTGCTGTTGCCGATGGCAACGATTCTGGGCAGCCTTGGCCGCTTCGGTGTCACCCTGCAGAATGCCACCGGCTTTAATTTCGGCCTCGGCAATTCGACCGTCAATCTCGTCTTCGTCCACGTGGTCTACGGCCTCGGCTTCACCACGCTCTTCTTCCGCAACTATTACGAGGCCTTCCCAACCGAGTTGATCAAGGCGGCACAGGTCGACGGCGCCTCCTTCTTCCAGATATTTCGACGCATCATGCTGCCCAATTCGCTGCCGATCATCGTTGTGACGGTGATCTACCAGTTCACCAACATCTGGAATGACTTCCTGTTCGCCTCCGCCTATGCCGGGTCCGGCGACGTGATGCCGATGACGGTGGCGCTGAACAATGTCGTCAACACTTCGACCGGCGTCGTCGAATACAACGTCAACATGGCGGCGGCGATGATTGCCGCGCTCCCCACCCTGATCGTCTATGTCGTCGCCGGCCGCTATTTCGTGCGCGGGCTGATGGCGGGCGCGGTCAAGGGCTGACCCTATTTCTGAAGGAACGATCATGGCTTTTCTTGAAATTGATGGGCTGAAGAAGCGCTTCGGGAATGTCGAGATCCTGAAGGGCATCGATGTCGAGCTCGAAAAGGGCGGCTTCCTCGTGCTGGTCGGCCCGTCCGGCTGCGGCAAGTCCACGCTGCTCAACACCATCGCCGGCCTGGAGCAGATCACCGAGGGTGAGATCCGCGTCGACGGCCGCGCCATCAACGACCTGCATCCCTCGAAGCGCGACATCGCCATGGTGTTCCAGAGCTACGCGCTCTATCCGAACATGACGGTGGCCGGCAACATCGCCTTCGGCATGGAGATGCGCGGCGTGCCGGTGACGGAGCGCCAGGCTGCGATCGACAAGGTGGCCAAGGTTCTGCAGATCGGCCACCTGCTCAACCGCAAGCCCAGCCAGCTTTCCGGTGGCCAGCGCCAGCGCGTCGCCATGGGCCGGGCGCTGGTGCGCGACCCGAAACTCTTCCTGTTCGACGAGCCGCTCTCCAATCTCGACGCCAAGCTGCGCGTCGACATGCGTATCGAGATCAAGCGCCTGCACGCCACGACCGGCACGACCATCGTCTACGTCACGCACGACCAGATCGAGGCGATGACGTTGGCGACCAAGATCGCCGTCATGCGCGACGGCGAGGTGCAGCAATTCGGCACGCCGGCCGAGATCTACAACAACCCGACCAACATCTTCGTCGCCGACTTCATGGGCTCGCCGGCGATGAACCTGATCCCGGCCAAGATCGACGGCAATGGCAGCGGGCTGTCGGTGGTGCTGGACCGCGAGGCGCGCCAGCCGATCGTGCTGCCCATGCCCGCCGCGCCTGCGGGCCTGTCGGCGTTCAAGGACAAGCAGGTGATCTTCGGCGTGCGTCCCGAAGCGCTGACCGACCCTGAGGGGGCCGAGCGGAACGGTTCGAACATTGCCACCGCCGACTGCCACATCGAAGTGGTGGAGCCGGCGGGTTCGGATACGTTCGCCGTCACCAATCTGGGCGGCAAGGGCGTCGTGGCGCGGCTGCGGGCCGATGCCAGGATCCAGCCCGGCACCAGCACGCCTTTAGCCTTCAACCTCAGCAAGGCGGTGTTCTTCGACCCCGCGACCGAGAAGCGCATCCTCTGATGCCTGTCGCCCAAAAGTGGGTCCGGTTTTGGGGCAACGACATGCAGCAAAACAAAGATCTATGAAAAATCCGGATATCGTCATCATCGGCTCCGGCATCGGCGGCGCCACGATCGCCTCCGGCTTGGCCGGCAGCGGCGCCTCGATCCTGATCCTTGAGCGCGGCGAACCGCTGCCCGCGACGCCGCATGCGCGCTCGACGCGTTCCATCTTCGTCGACGAGCACTACCGCCCGAAGGAGATGTGGCGCGAAGCCGGCGGTGCTGCTTTCAACCCCGGCAACTACTACTATGTCGGCGGCAATTCGAAGTTCTTCGGCGCGGTCCTGATCCGCTACCGCAAGGAGGATTTTGCCGAGCTCGAGCATTTCGGCGGCGTCTCGCCGGCCTGGCCGTTTTCCTACGATGAATTCGAGCCCTGGTACTCCAAGGCCGAGCAGCTTTTTCGCGTGCGCGGCTCACTCGGCGAGGACCCGACCGAGCCGTTCCATTCGATCCCCTACGCCTTCAAGCCGGTGCCGGACGAGCCGCCGATTGCGCGCGCCCGCGCCGAGTTGAAGAGCCTCGGACTGCATCCGGCATCGCTGCCGCTCGGCGTCGACATCGAGGCCTGGCTGAAAGACGGCAAGACGGGCTGGGACGCATTTCCCAACACCGGCCAGGGCAAGATCGACGCGCAGACCGGTCCGCTGACCGAAGCGCTGAAGGATCCGAACATCCGGCTCGAAACCGGCGCCTATGTCGACTGGCTCGAAACCGCGCCGGACGGCAAGTCGATCGCTGCCATCCACTATACCCAGAACGGTGCGCAAAACGCGCTGTCGCCGAAGCTCGTCATCCTGTCGGCGGGCGCGATCAACTCGGCCGCCATCCTGCTGCGCTCGCCGTCGCCCAATACCAGCAAGAAAGGGGGCAAGGGCCTCGCCAACAGCTCCGATCAGGTCGGGCGCAATTTCATGAACCACAATTCGAGCGCGATGCTGGCGATCGATCCGCGCCGCCGCAACGATAGCGTCTACCAAAAGACGCTGATGCTCAACGACTACTATCTGTCCGACGGCAAGGGCGGAAAGCCGCTCGGCAACGTGCAACTGCTCGGCAAGATCGACGGCAACATGCTCAAGGCCAATGTGAGGACGATGCCGAAATTCGCGCTCGACTACATGGCCGGCCATGCCGTCGACTGGTACCTGATGTGCGAGGACCTTCCCGATCCGGAAAGCCGCATCATGGTCGACGGCAAGGAGATCGTCATGCAGTGGCGGCGCTCCAACATGCAGTCGCTGGAAGGCCTGACCAAGGTTATGCGCGAGAACCTTCGCGCCTGCGGCTATCCACTCGTGCTGTCGCGCCCCTTCGACAAGCGCACGCCCTCGCATCAGTGCGGCACGGTGAAGATGGGCGACGATCCGGCCACCTCGCCGCTCGATCCGCTCTGCCGCGCCTGGGACCACCAGAACCTCTACGTCGTCGATGGCGGCTTCCTGCCGACATCGGCCGCCGTCAACCCGGCGCTGTCGATCGCGGCGCAGGCGCTGCGCGTGGCCGACCACATCCGCAGGACGGAGCTTTCTTCATGATCGGTCGGCGCCGCCCCTCATCCGCCTGCCGGCACCTTCTTCCCGTAAACGGGAAGAAGAGGGCTAGCCGCAACGCCGGCACTCATTCTGCAGCGCTGGCGATTGACGAAAGCGCCGGCGACAGCATCCTTCTCCCCGTCACTATACGGGGAGAAGTGCCCGGCAGGGCGATGAGGGGCAGCGCCTGCGTCCACGAGGCTAGTCTCCAATGACCCGCCCCGCGGCCATTATCACCGGCGGCGCGCGCGGCATCGGCCTCGCTTGCGCCGAAGCGCTGGCGGATGCCGGATTCGACGTCCTTGTCGCCGACCTTGCCGAGAAGCCCGCCAAGGGCCTTGCCGAGAACATCGCCGCGCGCGGCGCGAAATTCGCCTATGCCCAATGTGACATTGCCGACATCGCTGGTCATTCGAGGCTGATCGAAGCCGCAACCAAAACCTTCGGCCGCATCGACTGCCTGGTCAACAATGCCGGCGTCGGCGCCGTGCTGCGCGGCGATCTGCTGGAGCTGAAGCCGGAGAATTTCGACCGCGCCTTAAACATCAACCTGCGCGGCACCGTGTTCCTCAGCCAGGCCGTCGCCAAGGCTATGCTTGCGGCGCCTGCCGGTTCAGTTAGGTCGATCATCACCATCACTTCGGTCAGCGCCGCCATGGCTTCGCCGGAACGCGCCGATTACTGCATCTCCAAGGCCGGGCTTTCGATGTGGGTGAAGAACCTGGCGCTGCGGCTCGCATCCGAAAATATCGGCGTGTTCGAGGTGCGGCCGGGCATCATCCGCACCGATATGACGGCGGGCGTTTCCACCAAATATGACGCGTTGATCGAAAGCGGCCTGGTGCCGGCAAAACGCTGGGGCGAAGGCGCCGATATCGGGGCCGTCGTGGCCGCGCTTGCCTCCGGAAAGTTCGGCTTTTCGACCGGATCGGTCATCGATGTCGACGGCGCGCTCTCCGTGCCACGCTTGTGAGGAACAATGGCTGATTACATCATTGTTGGCGCCGGTCCGGCCGGCTGCGTTCTCGCCAACCGGCTGAGCGAGGATCCGTCGAATTCCGTCCTGCTGCTCGAGGCCGGCGGCAAGGATTGGCATCCCTATATCCACATGCCGGCGGGCTTCGCCAAGATGACCAAGGGCATCGCCTCCTGGGGCTGGTCGACCGTACCGCAGAAGCACATGAAGGACCGCGTCTTCTGGTACACGCAAGCCAAGGTCGTCGGCGGCGGCTCGTCGATCAACGCGCAGATCTACACGCGCGGCAATGCTCGCGACTACGACGCCTGGGAGAAGGAGGAAGGCCTCGCCGGCTGGGGCTATCGCGACGTGCTGCCCTATTTCAAGCGCGCCGAAAACAACCAACGTTTTGCCAACGATTTTCACGGCGACCAAGGACCGCTCGGCGTCTCCAACCCGATCTCGCCGCTGCCGATCTGCGAGGCCTATTTCCGCGCGGGCCAGGAAATGGGCATACCCTTCAACCCGGATTTCAACGGCGCCAGCCAGGAGGGCGTCGGCTACTATCAGCTGACCCAAAAGAATGCGCGGCGCTCATCCGCCTCCGTCGCCTATCTGAAGCCGATCGGCGCCCGCAAGAACCTGACGGTCAGGACCGATGTGCTGGTCACCCGCGTCGTCGTCGAGAAGGGCCGCGCCATCGGTGTCGAGGTGGTCGACAGACCTGGCGGCGAAAAGACGATCCTGCGCGCCGAACGCGAGGTGATCGTTTCCTCCGGCGCCATCGGCTCGCCCAAGCTCCTGATGCAGTCGGGCATCGGCCCGGCCGACCATTTGAAATCGGTCGGCGTCAGGCCCGTTCACGACCTGCCCGGCGTCGGCTCCAACATGCAGGACCATCTCGACCTGTTCGTGATCGCCGAATGCACCGGCGACCACACCTACGACAATTACGCCAAGCTGCACCGCACCCTATGGGCCGGTCTGCAGTACCTGCTGCTCAAGAAGGGGCCGGTCGCCTCGAGCCTGTTCGAGACCGGCGGCTTCTGGTACGCCGACCCGACGGCCGCCTCCCCCGACATCCAGTTCCATTTGGGCCTCGGCTCCGGCATCGAGGCCGGCGTGGAAAAACTGAAGAACCCTGGCGTGACGCTGAACTCGGCCTTCCTGCGTCCGCGCTCGCGCGGCACGGTGCGGCTGAAGAGCGCCGACCCGGCCGATCATCCGCTCATCGATCCGAACTACTGGTCCGATCCCTATGATCGCGACATGTCGATCAAGGGCCTTAGATTGGCGCGCGAGATCATGCGGCAGAAGGCGCTTGCCCCCTACGTACTTCGCGAGGTGCTGCCCGGGCCAAACCTAGAGAGCGATGCCGACCTCACCGACTATGCCTATCGCACCTCCAAGACCGATCATCACCCCGTCGGCACCTGCCGAATGGGCCATGATGCGATGGCCGTGGTGACGCCGGACCTGAGGCTGCGCGGCATCGAAGGTCTCCGGATCTGCGATGCGTCGGTGATGCCGCGCGTGCCGTCCTCCAACACCAATGCGCCGACGATCATGGTCGGTGAAAAAGGTGCCGACCTCATTCTCGGCCGCGAGCCGCTGCCGCCGGCCGTGTTCAAGGGCAACCAGGCGGCGTGAGGCACCGATAATGATCCGTCACTGCGTCTTTGTCCGCTTTCGCAACGACGTTCCTGAAACCGAGCGGGCGGCGATCCATGCCGATCTCGAAGCCTTGCGCGCCGTCATCGAAGGCATGAGCAAGGTGGAGTTCAGCGCCAATGTCAGCCCGGAGCCGTTCGGGCGCGGCTTCGGCCACGGCTTCACCATCGACTTTAAAAATGCCGCCGCGCGTGACGCCTATCTGGTGCACGAAGCGCATCAGCGCGCCGGCGCCCGTCTGGTCGCCGCCCTCGAAGGCGGCACCGAGGGGCTGATGGTCATCGATCTCGAGGTGACGCAAATGTGACCGCTCGCCGGCTTAAAACCGGCAGCTGTCCGGTTCTCTTTTACCCGCCCTGGAACATATCGTTGCTTTCGGGGGATGCAAAAGGAGGACCGCCTTGAACCTTACCACCGAGCAGAAGAAAACCGTACTCGCGTCGTTCCTCGGCTGGACGCTCGACGCTTTTGATTTCTTCCTTCTGACTTTCCTGCTCACCGATATTGCAACGGAATTCCAGACCGACGTGCCGGCGGTCTCCAAAGCGCTGTTCCTGACCTTGGCGACGCGTTTCATCGGCGCGTTCTTCTTCGGCATGCTTGCCGACAGATACGGCCGCAAGCCCATTCTGATGCTCAACATCGTCAGCTATTCGGTGATCGGCGCTTTGGCCGCCTTCTCGCCCAATCTCGGCATATTCCTGGCGCTGCGCGCCCTGTTCGGCATCGCCATGGGCGGCGAATGGGGCCTCGGTAGCTCACTTGCCATGGAGTCCATTCCGCCAAGCGCGCGCGGCATGGTCTCGGGCATCCTGCAATGCGGTTATCCGGCCGGCTACCTGCTGGCCGCGGTGGTCTACGGGCTGCTCTACGGCCAGAAGATCGGCGACTTCACCTTCGGCTGGCGCGCCATGTTCCTCCTGAGCTTCATACCGGCGCTGATCGTGCTCTTCATCCGCTCGCATGTGCCGGAATCGCCAGCCTTCGTCGAAGCCCGCCAGCACGTGAAGCCAGGAATGCTCGAAACGCTGCGGAAGCACTGGGGCATCGCGCTCTATGCCGTGGTGCTGATGATGTTCTTCAACTTCTTCAGCCACGGCACGCAGGATCTCTATCCAACCTTCCTCAAGAAGCAGCATGGCTTCGATCCGCATACGGTGAGTTGGATCACCATCGTCGCCAACATCGGCGCCATCGTCGGCGGACTGGCCTTCGGCGCGCTGTCCGAGAAGATCGGCCGCATCAATGCCATTACGCTCGCTTGCCTGATCGCGTTGCCGGCACTGCCTCTATGGGCCTATTCGACGACACCCTTCATGCTGGCCGTCGGAGCCTTCGTCATGCAGGTGGCGGTTCAGGGCGCCTGGGGAGTCATCCCGGTGCATCTCAACGAGCTCTCGCCAGGCGCCGTGCGCGCGACCTTGCCCGGCTTCATCTACCAGGCCGGCAATCTGGCGGCATCCTATGCCGGCCCGTATCAGGCGGGCATCGCCGAGGCGCCTGGCAGCAGCTATGGCTACGCGCTGGCGCTCTTCGCCGGTGTGGTCGCGGTCTGCATCATCATCGTCATCCGCTTCAGCCCTGAGAAGCGCGGCCAGGTGATGACCGTGTTGGACCATGAGGTTGGAGCAATTCCGGAAAAAGTGTGAAACGGTCAGGCTCGGCGACTTCGCCGCAGCCCGTCCGCAATTCTAAAAACGAAGAGATAGAGGGCGCCGTTTCCGCGAGACGGCGCCCTCTATCCGAGCCTGAGCGCCGCGACTCCGGCAACGATGCCGAGCGCCGCGGCTGCGCGCCAGGCCGTCATCTTTTCACCCAGCGCCAGCACCGAGATCAGCATGGCGAACAGGATCGAGGTCTCGCGCAGCGACGCGACCGAGGCGATCGGCGCCTTGGTCATAGCCCACATCACGATCCAGTAGGCCGCGCCGCTGAGCACGCCGGTGAACAGGCCGGCTTTCCAGTCGCGTGCCAGCACCGGAAGCGACTGCGGTCCGCGGACGGCAATGCACAGCACGAGCGCCCACGCCGCATCGCAGACGAACAGCCAGGCCGCATAGCTTTGCGCGGTTGCCGCGAGCCGCGCACCGCTGCCGTCGGAGAGCGTGTAGCTGGCGATGAAGATCGATGTGCCGAGCGCGAAGCCGACCGCGCGCAGATTGAGCTTCTCCAGATGCGCCCCGCCCCGGAACGACATGACCAGCGTGCCTACCGACAGAAGCACGATGCCGACGATGGCGAACGGCGCCGGAACCTCACCGACCACGAAGATGCCGCCGAGCGCCGAGAGCAGCGGCGCGGTGCCGCGCGCCAGCGGATAGGTCTGGGCGAAATCGCCCGCCTTGTAGGCGCTGACCAGAAAGGTGCGATAGCCCATGTGGAAGATCACCGAGGCGATGATATAGGGCCACACTTCGGCCCTCGGAAACTCGACGAAAGGCAGCGCGAACAGCGCCGCAAATCCCATGCCGAGCGTCATTAGCGTGATCGACAGGAAGCGGTCGAGATGCACCTTGACCAGCGCGTTCCAGATCGCGTGCATGGCCGCCGCCGAGAGCACCGCCAGGAAGACGAACAGCGTCATGTCGGTTTCATCGACCTTGTCGAGCCGAAAGGCGTTTCGAGATCGATATCGACCCTGAGCGGAAAATGGTCGGAAGCCACCTCGCCGATATCGGCGGTTACCGAACGCACACGATCGGCCAACCCGCCGCCGACGAAACAATGGTCGAGCCGTCGTTTCGCCAGCCTGCCATCGATGATCTTTTCGTGCGTATGGAAGTCCGGCCCGGACTCGCCGGCGACCGCTACGGCATCGACGAATCCGTCGATGTAAGCGGCGCCTCGATGGTAGGGCGTGCTACCGGCAATACGCCGGTATTCGGCGCTGCCCGGCTCCATGTTGAAGTCGCCCAGCCAGATCGCCGCCAATGGATTCTCCGGTTCCGTCTGGCCGTTCGTCCAGTTGCGCTGCGGCTCGTCGTCGACGCCGCTCCAAGGGCCGCCGTCGGACGGCGCGCGGCGATGCTCGGCATTGAGATAGTCGATCTGCTCCAGCCGCTCCTCCGCCGCGATATGCGCCAGATGCAAGGAAAGCACCCGCACCGGTCCCGCCGGCGTGCGGATCATGCATTCCAGCGCCGCGTTGCGGGTGTTGAGCGGCCTCAGCGTGCGCCGTAGCGGCAGCGTGTGCAGGCGCGACCAGACAATCGGCAGCTTCGACAGCACCATCGTGCCGAACTGCCGCCGGCGGTTGACGACGCGGCCGTCGCGCCTCTCGCTGGCGTCCATATCGAAGGCCGGGCCGTAGGCCCAGTAATAGTCGGGCAGCAGGCTGGACAGGATCTCGGGCTGGTCGTCCTCATTGCTGCGCTGCCAGTGCCGCTCGACCTCCTGCAGCGCGATGATGTCGGCGCCGTTCACCAGCCTGGCGCAGCGGCTGAGGTCGTAGCGCCCATCGCTGCCGTAGCCGTACTGGATGTTGTAGCTGATCAGCTTCATTGATTAACCGGCTCACTTCTCGTGATCGCAGTAGCGCAATTCCAGGAAAAGTGTGAGCGGTTTTCCGTCCGGAATTGCGTCAAAACAAAGGGATAGAGTGGTTCGCCGTCTTCGAGGAGCCGCTCTATCGCCCCGCCTCTTGCGTTGCAATGTGCCGCGAGGCGAGGCGGAATAGTCCAACGGAGACCAGCGAACCGCTGCGCCTAATAGGTCGTCAGTGGCTGGAAGCTTCCGGCGGGCGACGCCGCCAGTTCCGACCAGTCGATCTCCTCTTCCAGCCGGTGATAGGCCTCGTCGCCGATCGTGCCGTTGCTGCGCAGTTCCTCCAACCTGTCGCGCTGCCGCTTGATGGCGTAAAGACGCAACCGGTCGTATTCCGTCGCGGCTTGTGCGTCGTCGGGATTTTCGGCAACCCGCCGCTGCGCCTCGTACTGCTCGCGCACGACGGCGGCAGCGGCCGATGTCTTGCGGCTCAGCACATCGAGCGCGGCCTGCATGATCGCCACCCGCGCCTCGGCCACCTCGCGGTCGATCGAGGTATCCCGCTCGAAGTTGAGCCGGCGCAACAGCGGCTTGAGGCTCATGCCCTGCAGCACGAGCGTTCCGAGGACGACCGCGAAGGCGGCCAGCACGATCGGATCGCGACCGGGGAAGTCGGCCGGCAAGGCAATTGCCACTACCAGCGTCACCAGCCCGCGCATGCCGCACCAACCCACAAGCACGGCGCCGCGAAATGTCGGTGCATCGCGCCTTTCTTCCTCGCTGTCATGGCGGGCAAACCAGCGTATGACCGCGACATAGCCCGCCACCCAGACGAGACGCGCCACGATGACGACCGCAAGCACCGTTGCGGCGAAGAGAAAGGCTTCGCCTTGCCCGTCGCCGGAAAGCCGGCCGACAATCGAACGGGCCTGCAAGCCCATCAGCACGAAAGCCAGCACATTGAGTACGAACACGGCCGATTCCCAGACCGAATAGGTGCTGACGCGGCGTCGGGCCGACATGCGGCGTGGCGCGGTGCGCGCGATGGTGATGGCATAAACGACGATGGTGATGATGGCAGAAAGGCCGAGTCTGTCGGCAATGATCCAGACGGCGAAGGTTCCGGCGAACTGCACGACAGTACTGCTCGCCGCGTCCTCGATGCGCGTCAGCGTGAGCAGCGAGAAGCGGCCGAACAGATAGCCGGCGACAACGCTGCCGACCGTCGCAAGCAGGATGACGGGCACTGCGTCTTTCAGCATGAGCGTGCCGACGGCTGCCGCGACCGAAATCCGGTAGATCAGCAGCGCCGTGGCATCGTTGAGCAGGCTCTCGCCCTGCAGGATAGCGGTGAGGCGGTGCGGCACCTTGAATTGATTGAGCACCGCGCTTGCCGCGACCGCATCCGGTGGCGCGACGATGGCGCCGAGCGCGATCGCCGCCGCGATCGGCAGCCCAGCCATTTTCCAGCCGACGAAGGCAACCACCACGGTGGTGAAGACGACGGCGCCGAGCGCCAAAAGCACCAGCGACAGGCGATAGCGCTTCAGGTCGCGCAGCGAGGTATCATAGGCGGCATCGAGAAGCACCGGCGCGATGAACAGTGCAAGCGCCAGTTCCGGATCGATCTCGATCACCGGCGCGCCCGGCACGAAGGCAAGCCCGACCCCGGCAAGCGCCAGCAGCGACGGGTAAGGTACCTCCAGCCATCGCGATACCGCCGTCAGCGCGACGGCGATGAGAAGCAGGATCAGAGTAAGTTCGAACAGCGCCATGGCTTATCGTAACGGCGAAGCACGAAGCTTGGCAGTACCCTGAAGCAGGATACTGTTGATTTATCCGACAAGGCTTGTGTGCCCGGCAGGCCGCGTCCCCGGCCGATCGATGGATTACCCCTCGGCCGGCGCAAAGGCTTCGCCTGTCTTATCGGCGTCAAGACGGCCAGGCCGTCAGTGCAGGACCAGCATATCGCCCGACGAGAACGAAATATCCGCCTTGTCGCCAACGATCGGCGGCGGTGTCGTCGAGTTGTTGAAGGTGTCGAGCGACACCGTGTTGCCGCCGATGCCGACGCGCACCCGGATGACCGAGCCGAGGAAATGCACTTCGGCGATCTCGCCCGAAAGGCTGGTGTCGTGCCCGGGCTGGCGCGCCAGCGAAATCGCTTCCGGCCGCAGCGCCAGCGACAGCGTATCGCCGGACTTCGAGCCATTGAGCTTGCCCTTGAGCGAGACTTCCTGGGCGTTGACCTGCACCTTGCCCGTTGAAGCGTCGGTGACCTTGCCTTCGAGCACGTTGAGCGTGCCGACGAAATTGGCGACGAACTTGGTCGCCGGCCGGTTGTAGATCTCGAATGGCGTGCCGACCTGTTCGGCTTTGCCGCCATACATCACCGCGATGCGGTCCGAGATCGACAGCGCCTCTTCCTGGTCATGGGTGACGAAGATGGTGGTAATGTCGAGCTTCTTCTGGATCGATCGGATTTCCTCGCGCAGCGACACGCGCACCTTGGCGTCGAGCGCCGACAGCGGCTCGTCGAGCAAAAGCAGTTTGGGTTTCGGAGCAATTGCCCGCGCGAGCGCGATACGCTGCTGCTGGCCGCCGGACAGCTGATAGGGATAGCGATCGGCCATCTGCGGCAGCTTGATCATGTCGAGCATCTCTGCAACGCGCTTGTCCGCGTCAGGCTTCGACATGCCGGCCACCTTCAGACCGAAGGCGATGTTTTGCGCCACCGTCAGGTTCGGGAACAGCGCGTAGGCCTGGAACACCATGCCGACATTGCGCTGATTGGGCTTCAGCCTGGTGATGTCCTTGCCGGCGACGACGATCTTGCCGGCCGAGGGCTCCTCGAACCCGGCGACCATGCGCAGCACAGTGGTCTTGCCGCAGCCGGATGGCCCCAGGAAGGAGACGAACTCGCCGGGCTCGACGTCGAGGCTGAAATCCTGCACCACGGTGTTGGCGCCGTAGGACTTTCGCACATGCTGGATAGACAGGAATGGCTCGGCCATGGCTTTTCTCTCAGGTCAATTCGGGCGGTTCGCCGATTTCGGCGCGAAACGGGACAGGATTTGGATCAGCGACATGCAGCCCCAGGTAATGGCGAAGGCGATGATGGCAAGTGCCGCCGGCTCGTAGGCGCGGTTGGCGCCGATGTTCTGCAGATAGGGGCCGAAGGCCGGACGGTTCAGCAGGCTGGCTATCGTGAACTCGCCGATGACGATGGCGAAGGTCAGGAAGGCGCCCGACAGAACGGCGATCAGTACATTGGGAAGAATGACCCGGGTGATGATCGTGGCCCAACCGGCGCCGAGGATTTGGGCGGCTTCCGTCAGCGTTCTGACATCGATGGTACGAAGACCGGTGTCGACGGCGCGGTACATATAGGGCAACGCCAGCGTCGCATAGCCGATCACCAGCAAGGCGCTGGCGCCGAGATCGCTGGCCAGGAACGGCAGTGGCGAATTCGAGCCGTACATGCGGATATAGCCGAACACGATGACGATCGCCGGAATGACCAGCGGCAGCAGCGTGATGAATTCGACGATCGGCCTGATTTGAGGCAAACGCAGACGGATCCAATAGGCGGCCGGCACCACGATCAGCACGCCGAGAATGATGGTGAAGATCGCGGCGACCACCGAATACAGGAACGTCGCCTGGAAGCGCGGATCGCCGAGCACGACTTGATAGGCGTCGAAGGAATGGACGCCGCGCCGCATGCGCAGCGAAAACTCGAACGTCGCCAGCAGCGGGATGAAGAAATAGGCCGTGCCGATTCCGAAGACGACCCAGGCCCAGAATTTGCCCGACTTCATTTCAGCCACCTCTCGGAACGGGTCCGGAACCAGATGTAGAAGACATTCGCCAGTCCGGTGATGACGATCATGCCGAAGGCGATCGCGTAGCCGAGTTGCGGGTTGTGCAGCACATCGCCGTTGATCTGCGAATAGAGCTTGATGGGAACGATGTTGAGCTGCGGGCCGGCGAACGCATAGGCCGTTGCGATGGCGCCGAAGGCGTTGGCGAACAGAAGGATGACGGTGCCGAGGAAGCTCGGAAACAGCACCGGTATCACCACCATACGCCAGTACTGCCACTGGGTGGCGCCAAGCGTGGCGGCGGCCTCATTCCATTCCTTCTTCAAACCGTCGATCGCCGGCACGATGATGACCACCATCAGCGGGATCTGGAAGAAGAGATAGACCACGATCAGGCCCCACGTGGTCAGGAAATTGAACCCCATCGCATAGATGTTGAGATTGAATATGTCGCGCAGCAGCACCGTCACGATGCCGACGCGGCCAAGCGTGGCGATGAACGCGAAGGCAAGCGGCAAGCCGGCAAAATTCGAGGCGACGCCCGAGAAGGTCAGCGTCGCGGAGCGAACCCAGCTGGGCAGGCCGCCGCGCACGATGGCCACGGCGATCGCCAGTCCGGCAAATGCGCCGACGATGGCCGACCAGAAGCTGATCTTGATCGAGACCCAATAGGAATTGCTGATTGAAGGATCGCTCACCAACTGCAGAATGTTGTCGAGCGTGAACCCACCTTCCCCGGTCTGAAACGCGCCGATGACGAGATAAAGCGTCGGCATGATCAGGAACATCAGGGTGAAGACGAAGAATGGCGCCACACCGATCCATTGCGTCGGCAGGCGAAAAGCGGTCGCCGCGTTCGGCGGCACGGGCTTGGTGGCAACTGACTGATTTGAAAGCGATAGATCGGTCATGCGCCCGGCACCGTCTTCGAGGGAAAGCCGGGCGGCCAAGTGGCCGCCCGGTGCACTTCAAGTCTTACTTAACGTTGGCGCCGACAGTGGCGTCCCAGTTCTTGCTGATGGCTTCCTTGGCCTTGCCCTGCTCGTCGAGCGTCGGGAAAGCCGCCGAGGCGTAGGACTCAGCCGGCGGCAGCTTGGCCAGCACGTCCGCCGGGATCTTGCCGTTCTTGGCGAGATCGTTGAAACGGATCGGGTGACAGTAGCCCTTCAGCCAGCCGATCTGGCCTTCGTCGGAATAGAGGTATTCCATCCACAGCTTCGCGGCATTCGGATGCGGCGCGTAAGCGCTGATCGCCTGCACATAGACACCGGCGACAACGCCGGTCTTCGGCACGATCACGTCGACGGGCGGGTTGCCCTTCAGCGTGTCGCGGCCGGCAAGCGCGTTGTAGTCCCAGTTGATCAGGATCGGCGTCTGGCCCTGGGCCAGCGTCGCCGGCTTGCCGACGACCGGAACGAAGTTGCCGGCGGCATTGAGCTTCTTGAAGAAGTCGAGACCAGCGGTACCGGCGGCTTCACCAGCGGCGGCGCCCGACGACAGACCGGAGGCATAGACCGCCTGGATGGCCTGGTTCGAAGCGCGCGGATCACCGGCGAGCGCGACCGAATTGGCGAATTCCGGCTTCAGCAGGTCGGCCCAGTCGGCCGGCGATTCCTTGACCAGGTCCTTGTTCACCATGAACGACAGCACGCCGTAATAGTCGCCGTACCAGGCGCCATCGGCATCCTTGGCGCTGTCCGGAATCGAGTCCCAGGTCGACACCTTGTAAGGCATCAGCAGGCCGTCGGCCTTGGCGGTCGGGCCGAACGACAGACCGACGTCGATGACGTCGGGCGCTTGCGGGCCCTTGTTGTCCTTATTGGCCTTGATCGCCTCGACCTCGTCGCCCGAGCCGGCGTCCGGGTTGAGTTCGTTGATCTTGATTTCCGGATACTTAGCCTTGAAAGCGTCGATCACTGCCCCGTAGCCACACCAGTCATGCGGAAGCGCGATGGTGGTGAGCTGGCCTTCAGCCTTCGCGGCCTTGACGAGATCGTCCAGCGAATCCGCGGACGAAATCACCGTCGACGCAAAGAGCGCCGCAGCCGAGAGGGAAAGCACTTTCCCCGTGAACTTGAACATGTGTTCTCTCCGTTGAACTGGCGCTGTTGAGCGCCTGCGATGCGGGTATCGTTTTCGTGTGACAGCCAGATGAAGACTTTTTGAAACCCGAGCCCCGCGGCCAAAAAAGTTAACTCTTTTTAACGGACTGTAGCAATTAGCCCGCGCTTAATTTTCCGGCTAATGGTTAGTCGCCTTGCCTTTTGCCCTCTCCCTCCGCTCTGGAACGCCCCTTCATTCAACTCTTCGGCATTGAAAGCCGGCTCTCAGACGGAGCCGGCGATCGCATTTTCGAGCAGCGTCAGCGCCGCTTTCTTGGTGAGCTTGACCGGATTGCCGCCAGCGGTCGGATCGACCACCGCCATGTCGGCGATCAGTGCCTTGCGCTTCTTGTCCATGTCGAGGCCCTTGATCAGGCCCGGCAGCGCGTGCGGCACCTTCAATTCCTTGCGCAATTTGATGATCGCCTTGGCGAAGCCGTCGAAGCCGCCCTTGATGCCGCAATAGGCGGCGAGCCGGGCGATGCGCTCCTCGATGCTCTCCCTGTTGAAGGCGAGCACATAAGGCATGAACACGGCATTGGTCATGCCGTGATGGGTGTCATAGAGCGCGCCGATCGGATGCGACAGCGAATGGATGGCGCCGAGCCCCTTCTGGAAGGCGGCGGCGCCCATGGCGGCGGCGCTCATCATATGGGCGCGGGCGACCAGATCCTTGCCGTTGGCGAAAGCCTTGGGCAGGTTCTCGAACACCAGCCGGATGCCTTCCACCGCGATGCCGTCGGCCATCGGGTGATAGCCCGGCGCGCAATAGGCCTCCAGGCAATGGGCCAGCGCGTCCATGCCCGTGCCGGCGGTGATGAAGGCCGGCATGCCGACCGACAGCTCCGGATCGGCAATGACGATCGCCGGCAGAAGCTTCGGATGGAAGATGACCTTCTTGGTGTGGGTCGCCTCATTGGTGATGACGCCGGCGCGGCCGACCTCGGAGCCGGTTCCCGCCGTGGTCGGCACGGCGATGATCGGCGCGATCGCGTCCGAGTTGGCTCTGGTCCACCAGTCGCCGACGTCCTCGAAATCCCATACCGGCCGGGTCTGCCCGGCCTGGAAGGCGATCAGCTTGCCGAGGTCGAGCGCCGAGCCGCCGCCGAAGGCGATCACGCCGTCATGCTTGCCCTTCTTGAACACGGCGATGCCGGCGGTGAGGTTGGACTCGACCGGGTTCGGCTTCACCTCCGAAAACACGCCATAGGGAACCTTGGCGTCGTCGAGGATTTTCAGCGTCGAGGCGACAACCGGAAGCTTTGCCAGGCCCGGGTCGGTGACGAAGAGCGGGCGCTTGATACCCGCCGCAGCCAGTACGTCCGGCAGTTCCTTGATGCGGCCGGCGCCGAAGCGAACGGTGGTGGGATAGTTCCATTTGGAGATGAGCTTGGACATGTCTTGTCTTTCAAAAAGTCAGATCGCTTCACGCAGGTGATAGGATTTCGGCCTCGTCAAATTGTCGTAGCCGATGGCCGAAAGCGCCGCCCCCTTGCCGGTGTCCTTGACGCCGGTCCAGACCAGCGCCGGGTCGAGATAGTCGCAGCGGTTCATGAACACGGTGCCGGTTTCGACACGGTCGCCGATGGCAATTGCGCGCCCCGTGTCGCGCGTCCAGATCGAGGCGGTCAGCCCATAGGGGCTGTCGTTCATCAGGGCGATCGCCTCCTCGTCGTTGCGCACCTTCATGATGCCGACGATCGGCCCGAAGCTCTCCTCGCGCATGACGCTCATCTGGTGATCGACTTCGGTCAGCACTTCCGGCGCCAGATAGGGCGAGCCCGGCTTGTCGTTCTCGACCTTCATGTTGATATGCGCCTTGGCCCCCTTGCGCAGCGCCTCTGCCTTCTGCTCGCGGATCAGGTCGGCGAAGCGCGCCTGTGCCATCGGCCCCATCGTAGTCGCCTGGTCCAGAGGATTGCCGACGACATAATTCCTGGTCTCGGCGACAAAACCCTCGACGAACTCGTCATAGACCTTCTCATGCACATAGACGCGCTCGATGCCGCAGCAGCACTGGCCTGAATTGTAGAAGGCGCCGTCGACCAGATTGGCGACAGCATGGTCAATCTTGGCGTCGGGCAGCACATAGGCCGGGTCCTTGCCGCCGAGTTCGAGGCCGAGCGTCATGAAAGTGCCGGCGGCCGCCTTTTCGATGGCGCGGCCGCCGCCGACGGAGCCGGTGAAATTGACATGGTCGATCTTGCCCGAGCCGAGCAGCTTCTCGGTCTGGGCGTGGTTCATGACCAGGTTCTGGAACAGTCCCTTCGGCAGGCCGGCCTTGTCGAAGGCTTGGCTGAAGCGTTCGCCGACCAGCAGCGTCTGCGCGGCATGCTTGAGGATGACGGCGCTTCCGGCCATCAGCGCCGGGACGATGGTGTTGACCGCTGTGAGATAGGGATAGTTCCACGGCGCGGTCACCAGCACGACGCCGAGCGGCACCCTCTTGACATAGCGGCGGAAGCCGTCCTTCGGATTGGAGGCAAGCACCGGCTTCAGCGCGGCTTCGGCGATCTCGACCATGTAGTTGGTGCGTTCCTTGACGCCGCCGAACTCGCCGCCATAACGTACCGGCCGGCCCATCTGCCAGGCGATCTCGGGCACGATCTCGTCGGTCATCGCAACCAGGGCTTCTAGCATCGCCAACATGTATTTGCCGCGCTCGACGACCGGCGTCTCGGCCCACTTCTCTTGCGCCGCCCTGGCGCGCTCGACGGCCGCGTTGATCGCCTGGTCGCTCGCGACCGGCCGCTCGGCATAGATCGAGCCATCGATGGGGGATTTGAGTTTGACCGTTTCGGTCATTTCTTCCTCGCAGTTTTACAACAATCGAAATCACTTGGCTTGGCGCCGCCCCTCATCCGCCTGCCGGCACCTTCTCCCCGTATAGTGACGGGGGAGAAGCTCCCGCGCTGGCGACCCCTCTCCCCGTTCTTCACGGAGAGGGTAAGGGTGAGGCGCGGCGCCGACGCTAACCCGGCCCCCCTAGTACCGCTCGAAGCCCCGGTGCAGCTCCCAATCCGTGATGCGGCGGTCGTATTCGAACTGCTCCCAGCGGGCGGTGTGCACATAGTGCTCGATCACGTCGTCGCCGAAGGCCTGCTTCAGCATCTTCGACTTGGCCAGCGTCTCGGTGGCGTCGCGCAACGTCTTCGGAATCTCGGGCAGGCGCGAGGCCTGATAGGCGTCGCCGACGAAAGGCTTCTGCAGCTCCAGCTTCTCGTCGATGCCGGCAAGGCCCGACGCGATCAGCGCCGCGAAGGCGAGATAGGGATTCAGATCGGCGCCGCCGATGCGGCATTCCATGCGGATGCCCTTGGTCCCCTCGCCGCAGAGCCGGAAGCCGGCGGTTCGGTTGTCCTCGCTCCACATGATCTTGGTCGGCGCGAAGGTGCCGGCCTGGAAGCGCTTGTAGGAGTTGATGTAGGGCGCCAGGAACCAGGTGAACTCCTTGGCGTATTTGAGCTGCCCGGCCGCCCATTGCTGGCCGAGCGCGGACAGCGTCCAATCGGCCTTCTTGTCGAAGAACAGCGGCGTCTTGCCGTCCGCGCTCCACAACGAATTGTGGATGTGGCTGGAATTGCCGGCGAGCCCGTAATTGTACTTAGCCATGAAGGAGATGGCCTTGCCCTCGGAATCGGCGATCTCCTTGGCGCCATTCTTCAGGATGACGTGGCGGTCGGCCATGTCGAGCGCTTCGGCATAGCGCACGTTGATCTCTTCCTGCCCAGGGCCCCACTCGCCCTTGGAATTCTCGATCGGGATGCCCGCCGCTTCCATCTCGTTGCGCAGCCGGCGCATCACGCCTTCTTCCTTGCTGGTGATGCCGATCTGGTAGTCGCCGATATAGGGCGAAGCGCTATCGAGCCCCTGCCAGTGCTTCTTGCGGGCGGACTCGTAGGTCTCGCTGAACAGATAGAATTCGAGCTCGGAGGCGAAATAGCCGATATAGCCGCGCTCCTGCAGACGCTTGACCTGCTTCTTCAGGATGGCGCGCGGCGAGTGTGCCAAATCCTCATGGTCGTGATGGTCGAGCACGTCGCAGATGACCAGCGCCGTCTTCTCCAGCCACGGAATGCGCCGCAGCGTCGACAGGTCCGGCTTCATGACGAAATCGCCATAGCCCTTCGACCAGCTCGCCGCTTTGTAGCCCGGGACCGGTTCCATATCGATGTCGCAGGCCAAGAGATAGTTGCAGCCATGCGTCTCGCCATGCGCGGAATCGACGAAATACTGGGCCAGGAAGCGTTTTCCCGAGAGACGGCCCTGCATATCGACGATGCAGGCCAGCACCGTGTCGATCTCGCCGTTCGAGACCGCTTTCTTCAACTGATCGAACGAGAAATTCCCGGCCATTCCTTTGGCACTCCAGCGCTTGTCGATTGAGGGGAAACAAAACCATGGCCGGCGTTGCGCCGGCCATGGCCATGAGGCGAAGTGTCAGTGGCCGGTCTCGCCGACCGCCTGTTCGGCCGCCTTGATCGCTGCCTGGCGCGCCGCGATGATGTCGCCAAGCGGCGGACCTTGGAAGCGGTTGCGCTCGAAGGCGAACCAGACGACCGCCGTCAGGATGAAGAAACCGACGGTGATATAGAGCGCCCAGTCGTTCGGCGGCTGGATGCCGATGACGAAGATCAGGATCATCGACAGGATCGAGAGAACGCCGAACAGCATGAAGACGGCGCGCCCCATGTTCCACGGGCCCATCTTGTCCCACTTCGGCGTTCCCCAGGCCATCATGCCGAGCACGATAGGCACAATGAAGGACAGAAACAGGAAGATGACCGTGCAGGATACAACGATCGTATAGGCCGAGGTGCCGGCGACCGAAACCAGGGTCGAACCCCACACGAACAGCACCGACAGGATCGAGGCCGTCCAGATCGCCGCCACCGGCGTGCGATAGGTGGGGCTGACCTTGGCAAGCGCTGCCGAGCCCGGCAGGCCGCCGTCACGCGAGAAGGCGAAGATCATGCGCGAGGCCGAGGTGACGGTGGCAAGACCGCACAGCAGCTGCGCGATGAACACGACGAGGTAGACGAACTCCTTGAGGCCGGGGCTGACGCGCTGGTCGAAAGCCCAGAAGAACACGTTCCAGCCCTGCTTGGCGGCGTCGTCCATGTTCGGGATCATCAGCACGAAGGCGGCCAGGAACAGGTAGCCGAACAGCGCCGACCAGACGACCGACATCACCATCGCGCGCGGCACCGAAGAGGCTGCCTTGATGGTCTCTTCCGACGTATGCGCCGAGGCGTCGTAGCCGGTGATCGTGTAGATCGGCAGCAGGAGGCCGAGCGCGAACACCCAGGCGTTCGAAACCGATGGCCACACACCGCCGCCGGCGTCGCCGGAGTAGTTATGGAAGGTGAACAGGCGGCTGAAATCCCAGGTCTCGGCCGAAAGCAGGCAGACCACCGCGATCAGGATCGAGCCGAAGAAGATGAGATATCCCGAGAAATCGGTCAGTTTCGCTGTCAGCTTGATGCCGAGATGGTTGATCAGCGCCTGGGCGCCGGTGATGACGACCAGGAAGATCATCTGGTTGGTCAGCGTGCCCTCGATGCCGAGCGCTGGTCCGAAGGCGCCGATGAAGAAGGTCCAGGTGCCGACATTGATGGCGCCCAGCACGGTGATCAGGCCGAGCAGGTTGAGCCAGGCCGTCACCCAGCCGGTGCCGCGATTGCCGAGGATCGAGCCCCAGTGATAGAGGCCGCCGGCCGTCGGATAGGCCGAGCTGATCTGCGACATGGCAACCGCGAAGGTGAGCGACACGAAGCAGCCGACCAGCCAGCCGATGCCGATGCCGATGCCGCCGGCGCCCGACGTGGCCTGGGCCAGCGAATTGATGCCGCCCGACAGGATGCAGATGATCGAGAATGAAACCGCGAAATTCGAGAAGCGGCTGAGCCGCCGCTCCAGTTCCTGGGCATAGCCCATGCTGTGGAGGGCTTTCACGTCCTCCGCCTTGTCGACGTCTGTATAACCCGGTGTCGTCATGTTGGAATTCCCCTATGGTTCTTGGCTGGCCGGTCCTGCACCGTGATGCCCGATCGACCTGAGCCGACCGGGCGATATTGCGTTTGCCGTTAGCCCGCTGTCTGGCCGACTGCTTTTTCCGCGGCCGCGATCTCCGCCGCGCGACGAGCAATGTCGGCACCGATCGGCGGCCCCTTGAAGCGCCGCGATTCGATACCGAACCACAGAACGGCCAGCAGGATGATCAATCCGATGGCGTAGTTGATCAGGATGTCGAAGGGCGGCTGGATGCCGGCATACATCAGCACCAGAACCCCGAGCACGGTGACGATGGCGAAAGGCTTTGACCAGACGCCGAGACGGAACGGGCCGAACTCCGTCCAAGTCTTGCCTTCCGCAAACAGGCCTGCCGCCACCGGCATGGCATAAGACACGTAAAGGAAGAGAGCGCAGCCTGCTGCCAACGCCGCGAAGGCCGGCGAATAGAGCGTGGCCGCGATCGACAGCACGACGCCAAGCCAGATGGCCGGGACGGGCGTGCGCCAGGTCGGCGAAACCTGCTTCCACAAAGACGACCCCGGCAGGCCTCCGTCACGCGAAAAGGCGAAGATCATACGCGAGGTCGACGTGAGCCCGGCCAGCGCGCACAGATAATTCGCCAGCACGATGCAGATGCCGAGCAGATCCTTCAGCCAGGTTGGCGCCGGCAGGTTGTTGAAGAGGTTGAACCAGGCATTGCCGCCGTCCTTTGCGGTCGCCACGAGATCGGGGCTCGCGAGGACGAAGGAGACCGCCATGACGAAGCCGAAGACGAGAGACCACAGGACTGCGTGGATCATGCCCCTGGGCACTGCGATGCGAGCATTGTGCGTCTCCTCGGCGGTGTGCGCCGAGGCGTCAAAGCCGGTGATTGTATAAAGTGGGTAAAGCAGGCCGATCAAGAAGGCCACCAGCGCCGTGCGGGCCGTCGGAACATAGCCACCGCCGGCATCGCCGGTCGTGTTGACGAAAGTCGTCAACCGCGAAAGATCGAAGCCATGCGCGCCCCAGATCAGGAAGGTCAGCGTCAGCACGACCGCGACAACGAGGATGAGGTAGCCCGAAAAGTCGGTCAACATCGTCGTCGTCTTGATGCCGAGGTGGTTGAACAGGCCTTGGGTGACGGTGATGATGACAACCGCCGTCGTCTGCTGCCAGAAACCCCAGGTCGATGTGTCCAGGCCAAGGATCGGTCCCGCGACGAGCCCGGAAAACAACAGGTAGACGCCGACATTCACCGAAGCGACGACGAAGATCAGGCCGAGCAGGTTGATCCAGGCCGTTGCCCAGCCCCAGCCGCGCCCGCCCAAGATCGACGACCAATGGTAAAGCCCGCCGGCGGTAGGATAGGCCGAACCGATTTGGCCGAGCGAAGCCGCGACCACAAGGGCGAACAGACCGCCTATAACCCAGCCGATGGTCGCCTCGAAACCGCTGCCGGTGCCCATCGCCAGCGGGAACGACGTGATGCCGCCGGCTAGAATGCAAATGATCGAGAAGGAAATGGCGAAGTTGGAGAAGCCGCTCATGCGGCGGGCCAATTCCTGGGCATAGCCCATGCTGTGAAGGATTTTTACGTCCTCCGATTTCTCTGCGTGATCTGTTGTCATGTTGGAGTTCCCCTATCGTTCTTGGCTGGCCGTTCCTACTGACTTTCCCATTGCGCGCGGTCGGAAGCCCCTGGCCTCGTCGGGCTCCAGATTCGAGAATATGCCGGTGAGCAGATCCGCCCATTTCCGCTGCCCGGCATCGCCGGCGATTTCGTCGTTGCGGATTTCGATCATCGCGCAGGCAAGGCCGCGCGAACGCGCGTGCCGTTCCAGCGTGAAATAGACGCGGTCGGCCGGCGAATAGGGTTCGTTGACGCCGACCGTGACGCCGGAGAGCCGCTGCAGCGCCGATATCAGCGGCGCCGCCAGGCGGCGATCCTCGTCATGGATGATGCCGATATGCCATGGCCGGCTCTTGCCCTTGTAGATCGGCGTGAAGGAGTGCACCGACACCAGCCGTGTCTCCTGGCCGCGCGCCAGCCGCTCGTCGATGATCCGGGCGATCGTGTCGTGGAACGGGCGCCAGGCAAGGTCGATCCGCGTAGCGCGCTGCTTGTCGGACAGGCCCGAATTGCCGGGAATGGCTGTCGTCTCGCTGACCGGCGGAACGAGGTCCGGCGCGTCCAGCGGCCGGTTGCAATCGATGACGAGCCGCGACACGCGGGTCTCGATCAAAGTGGCATCGAGCGCTTCGGCCATGCGGCGTGCGACGGGAAGCGCGCCCGGGTCCCAGGCGATATGGCGCGAAAGGTCCGCGGCCGGGAGGCCGAGCGTCCCAAACTCGGCGGGAAGGACGTTGGAAGCGTGGTCGCAAGTGATGACGAAGGGGCTTGAGCCGCCAGGGTTGGTCACCCTTACGGTTTCAGACGGTGCAAGGCTGACAGGCCGTGCTTTCTCCATGCTGCCGTCCCCTGGGGGGAGCGCTGTATCGTATGTTACGTATTTTGTCTCATTGCGTCCCTGTGAATGATTTCATACAGTTTGACCGGCTTTGTCAAACGCGAATTCGGGAAAACGGCGGCGGGCGGCCAACAGGCGGGGGAAACATGATTTCCAGCATTGCCGAACTGATCTCGGACCGCATCGGGACGATGCCGGCCGGCGAGCGCCGCGCGGCCCAGACGCTGATTGCCAACTATCCTTTGACCGGGCTGAAGACGGTCGCCGAATTCTCGGCCGCGGCCGGCGTGTCCTCGCCGACGATCTTGCGCTTCGTCGCCAGACTCGGCTTCCAGAACTATCCTGAATTCCAGTCGGCGCTGCAGGATGAGTTGGCGGCGCAATTGCAGTCGCCCGCTTCGCGCACGCTCGATCCAAGCTCGGCCGGCGGCGCCGTCTCGCCGATGCTCGAGGCGACGCTCGACAACATGCGCGAGACCTTCCGGCACCTCACCGACAAACAGCTTGCCGACATAGCCGCACGGCTTGCCGAGCGGCGCGGCAAGACCTTCCTCATCGGCGGTCGCTTCACCGATCCGCTGGCCCGCTACATGGCCGCCCATCTCGCCATCATTCAGCCGGATGTCTATCACCTCGCCGGCCAGGAGAGCATCTGGCGTGACCGCCTGATCGACATGGGCAAGCGTGACGTTCTGGTGATCTTCGACATCCGCCGCTACCAGGAAAGTCTCGTCCGCTTCGCCGAGAAGGCGCATCACCGCGGCGTGCAGATCATTCTCTTCACCGACCAGTGGCTTTCGCCGATCGCCCGCTTCGCCCGCCACGTGATCGCCGGGCGCACCGCCGTGCCTTCGGCCTGGGATTCCTCCGCCGCCTTGTTCGTGGTCGCCGAAACCCTTATCGGCGCCGTGACCAGGCAATTGGAAGCGGCCGGCGCCAAGCGCATCCGCGATCTTGAAAGCCTCCGCTAGCGAGGCGGAAGCCGGCGGCGAAATGCGGCAAAACGCAAGAGTCCGAACGGCGTCCGGGCCTCAGGTTACCGAGATTTAATGTGCACGATTGCGTGATAATTGCCATAAACCGCTGATATCGGGGTGTGGCGTGGCCGGTTTTCGCCCCCAGCCCGTATCGTCGAAGTGCCTGCTTCCGCTGGAATCCGGCAGACGAGCCCTGCCGCTGGAGTGTCGATGTCGAGCTGGAAACAGATTGTTGCAGCGTTTGTGATTCTGGTCGCCGCCGTGGCCGCCTGGGCACGCTTTTATCCCGGCGCGCCTCAGATACTGGCGCGCTGGGGAATGGACTGGGCCATCGCCGGGACACCTCCTGCAACAGAGAGCGCCGCCGCTGGTCCCGGCCAGTCCGGACGCAACCGCAGCGGTCAGATCGTCACCATCGTCGCTTCGCCTGCCGGCACCGCCACCATCAACGACAGGCTGCAGGCGATCGGCACCGGCCGCGCCAACGCGACCGTCACCGTCAATCCATACTCGTCCGGACGCCTCACCGAACTGCTGGTCCAGTCCGGCACGCATGTCGAAAAGGGCGATGTCATCGCCAGGCTCGATTCCGAGACGGAAGTGATCGCGCGTGACCGCGCCCAGGTGGCGATCGAGGATGCGCAGTCCAAGCTCGACCGGGTAAAATCGCTCAGGGCGTCCAATGCGGCGACGCCTGTAGCCGTCGCCGACGCCCAGGTGACGCTCGCCAACGCCAGGCTGGCGCTGCGCGATGCCGAGCTCGCGCTCGAGCGCCGCTCGATCGTGGCGCCGATCGAAGGCACCGTCGGCATCCTGCCGATCGCCGCCGGCAACTATGTCACCAATCAATCGGCGATCGCCACGCTCGACGACCGCTCCAGCATCCTGGTCGATTTCTGGGTGCCGGAACGCTTCGCCGCCGCGGTCAAGGTTGGCGCCCAGCTGTCGGCCACGCCTCTGGCCAACCCCAACCAGGTCTATACCGGCACCGTCTCGGCCATCGACAACCATATCGACGAGAACAGCCGCACGCTGCTCGTCAAGGCAACGATCGCCAATCCCGCCGATTCGCTGCGCGCCGGAATGTCCTTCCAGATCGGCATGCGGTTCCCCGGCGATACCTATCCGGCAGTCAGCCCGCTCGCCATCCAGTGGGGGACCGACGGCGCCTATATCTGGGCCGTCGACAACGGCAAGGCCAAGCGCGTTCCGGTGCGCATCATCCAGCGCAACACCGAGACCGTGCTGATCGATGCTCCGGTCGTGAGCGGCGACTTGGTGGTGACCGAAGGCACGCAGAGCGTCAGCGAAGGCGGCGATGTCCGCATCGCCGGCGAGGATCGCGCCGCCGGGACCGAGGGCTCATGAGCGGCGTCGGCGACGCCGCCGCGGGATCTGGCCTGACGGCGCTTTTCATCCGCAGGCCGGTCATGGCCTTCGTGCTCAACACGCTGATCGCGGTTGCCGGGCTTGCCGCCTTCTGGGGCGTCGAGATTCGCGAATTGCCGGATGTCGACCGCCCCGTCATCACCGTCAACACCACCTTCGAGGGCGCGGCCGCCGAAACCGTCGACCGTGAGCTGACCGATGCGATCGAAGGCGCCGTCGCGCGCGTTTCGGGCGTCAAGTCGATCTCGTCCACCTCCTCCTTCGGCCAAAGCCGCGTCACCATCGAATTCAACGACGGCGTCGACCTCAACGTCGCGGCCTCCGACGTGCGCGATTCCGTCAGCCGGATCACCAATCAGTTGCCCGAGACTGCCGACGCGCCGCGCATCGTCAAGGCCGACGCGAATTCGGACCCGGTGATGCGGCTGGCGGTCACCTCCGACACCATGTCGGTGCAGGACATGACGGTGTTCGTGCAGGACCGCATCGAGGACGAGCTCGCCGCGGTGCCGGGTGTCGCCGACGTCCAGGTCTCCGGCGACCGCGACAAGATCTTCCGCATCGACGTCGACCAGAACAAGCTGGCGAGCCTGGGCTTCACCGTCGCCGACCTTCGAAAGGCTCTTGCCTCGGTCGCCTTCGATTCCCCGGCCGGCTCGATCACCACGACCAATCAGGACCTCATCGTTCGCACGACCGCCGACGTGACCACGCCGGAGGAGTTCGAGAACATCGTCATCGGCGGCGCGACCCGTATCCGCGATGTCGCCACCGTGACGCTCGGGCCCGATATCGGCCAGACCTCGCTGCGCTCCGACGGCAAGACCGGTATCGGCCTCGGCATCATACGCCAGGCGGAATCGAACACGCTCGACATCTCGACCGGCGTGAGGGCCGCCGTCGCCAAGCTGCAAGAGGCGTTGCCTGCCGGCATGTCCATCAAGGTGACCAGCGACGACGCCGTCTTCGTCAATGGCGCCGTGCACGAAGTCGAGATCGCGCTGGCGCTGTCGGTCTCGATCGTGCTCGTCGTCATCTACGCTTTCCTGCTCGACTGGCGCGCCACGCTGATCCCCGGCCTGGCGATGCCGGTCGCCATGATCGGCACCATCGCCGCGATCTATCTCGCCGGCTTCTCCGTCAACATCCTGACGCTGCTGGCGCTGGTGCTGGCGACCGGCCTTGTCGTTGACGACGCCATCGTCGTGCTCGAAAACATCGTGCGCCGCCGCAACGAAGGCATGGGGCCCCGCGCAGCGGCGGTGCTTGGCACGCAGGAAGTGTTCTTCGCCGTCGTCGCCACCACGCTGACGCTGGTCGCAGTCTTCGTGCCGATCTCCTTCCTGCCGGGACAGACAGGCGGCCTGTTCCGCGAATTCGGTTTCGTGCTGGCGATGTCGGTGCTGCTCTCCTGCGTGGTCGCGCTGACGCTCTGCCCCATGCTTGCCTCGCGCATGCTGACCAGCGCATCGCTTCACCATGAAGGCGGTACCGGCATCGGCGCGCGCATCGGCGGCGCCTTGCACGGGCTCTACAAGCATTGCCTGCGTCTTTGCCTCGACGCGCCCTGGATCGTTGTCCTGGCCGCGCTCATTTTCGCCGGCACCGCCTTTACGCTGTTCGGCACCATCCGCCAGGAACTGACGCCGACGGAAGATCGTGCCGTGGTGCTGTTGCGCATCAGCGCGCCGCAAGGCGTCAGCCTCGACTACACGACCGAGCAGATGCGCAAGATCGAGCGGCTGATCCAGCCGCTGCGCGATTCCGGCGAGATCCGCTCAACCTTCGAAAACGCCGGCAACAACGGCTCCTACAATTCGGGCTTCATGGTGATGACGCTGGCGCCCTGGGACGAGCGCAGCCGCAGCCAGCAGGAGATCATGGCCGACATCAGCCGCCTGACCAGGCAGGTGCCGAGCGTGCGCGTCTTTCCGGTGCAGCCGAACAGCCTCGGCATTCGCGGCGCCGGCAACGGCCTGCAATTCGCGCTGGTCGGCAACGACCGCAAGGCGCTGAGCGAGGCGGCGGTGAAAATCGTCGACGAGATGCGTCAGGATCCGCGCTTCCAGACGCCGCGCCTCTCCGTCGACCCGACGCAGCCGCAGCTTGCCGTGGCGATCGATCGCGAACGCGCCTCTGATCTCGGCATCGACATTACCGGGCTGGCCGACACGCTGCAGGCCATGCTCGACGGCAACGATGTTGTCGACGTCTACATCGCCGACCGCAGCTACGGCGTGAAGCTGGTCTCCACCACCAACCCGATCAACGACCCGACCGACCTGGAAAACATCTTCCTGAAGACGTCCGATGGCCGTTTCGTGCCGATGTCGACCATCGCCACGCTGACCGAGCGCGCCGTGCCGCCGTCGCTGACGCGCGAGCAGCAGCAGCCCTCGGTCGCGATCACCGCCAATCTCGGCAGCGGCCTCGCGCTCGGCGAGGCGCTGACCCGCGCCGATCAGATCGCGGCGCCGCTGCTGCCACCCGGCGCGCGCATTCTGCCGCTCGCCGAAGCCGCGACACTCGGCGAGAGCAACAACGCCATGATTGCCGTCTTCAGCTTCGCCCTGGTCATCATCCTGCTGGTGCTGGCCGCGCAGTTCGAAAGCTTCGTCAGCGCCGTCATCATCATGGCGACGGTGCCGCTCGGGCTCGCCTGCGCCATTTTCGCGCTGCTCCTGTCGGGCACCAGCCTCAATGCCTACAGCCAGATCGGACTGGTGCTTCTGGTCGGCGTCATGGCCAAGAACGGCATCCTGATCGTCGAGTTCGCCAATCAGCTGCGCGACCGCGGGCTCGGCGTGCGCGAGGCGATCGAACAGGCTTCGACCATTCGGCTACGCCCGGTGATGATGACCATGATCTGCACCGTGCTCGGCGGCGTGCCGCTGGTGCTCGCCGCCGACGCCGGAGCCGAGGCGCGCGTGGCGCTGGGCTGGGTCATCGTCGGCGGCCTTGGGCTCGCCACTGTCTCGACTTTGTTCCTGACGCCTGTCGCTTATCTCTTGCTTGGCCGCTTCGTCACGCCGAAAGCGCATGAGGAAGCGAGGCTGAAGCGCGAGCTCGAGGAAGCCGTGTATGTCGACGCGGAGCCGGCCGAGTAGACTATCTCAACAGCCGACCCTCGATCGACCAGCGTGCCGCCAGGAAGTTCAGCACAGCGGCCACCACGACACCGATGATCTTGGCCGGCCACACGCCGATGGCCCCCGCGAGAGCGGCGATCGACAGGCTGGAAACGCCAAGCGAAATCAACGCGCCCAGCGAGACGAAGCGCAGGAAGGACTGGCGGAGCCGGATGCCCGGGTCGCGCTCGAACGACCAGAAGCCGTTCGCCGCGAAGGAGAAAAGGACCGCGACGAACCAGGCGCCGACATTGGCGGCCAGAGCCGGTACCGCGAGCTTGAGCAGCAGGAAGAATGCGGCGAGGTCGATGCCGCTGTTGACCAGCCCGACCAAGGCGAAACGAACGATCTTGTTGCCGGTCGAACGCTGCGGCTGGCCGGCGCTCATGTTTTGCCGTCCATGACGCGCATTCCGGCCCGTTCGAGGCTGGCGCCGAAATCCTCAGAACTCAGAACCGTGAACTCGACCTCACGCGCGCCCTGCATCGGGTCTCGCGCCCGTAAACTGTCATCGACTTGACCCGGATGGCACATGAACACCCCTTGTTCGGGCAAGGTGTCGATCGCGCCGCGCAGCGTCGGAGCGAATTTCTCCGGCTTCCGCCAGTCATAGATGCCGCAGAGCGGCGTCATCACGCTGAAGCCGGCCCGCTGCATCGACCTGTTGAACCCCACGGCCAGAGCAGCGATCGCCGCGATCTTGGCCGCCGCGTCCAGGCCGGCAAGCCCGGGCGCGCCGCGTAGCGCGGGCTTGTGTGCGCTTTCCCCAAACCGGGTGAGCAGCCAATTCCGTACCGCGGGAAGAAAATGCACGTGCTGGTGCCCGTCGATGTGATCGGGCGGGCCAACCAGCGCTTCGGTGAAGCGGTCGTACTGGGCGTCGAGCTCGGCATGAACGTCCCGCTCGTCGATACGCTCGCGCCGCACCGGCAGCGCAAGAGAGGCAAGCCCGGGCAACTTGCCGTCCGGCGCCAGGCTGGACGATCCGGTCACGGCTATCTGATCGGTCAGGGTCAGGTGCAGCCCGACGGTCGCGCGTTGACGGAACGGCCTGATGCGCGCCGCCGCCTCTTCCCATTCGGGAAAGCCGGTCATGCAACTTGTCCCGGTCAGGCGGCCGCACTCGATGAGGTCGAGGATCGCACCCGATACCCCCGGCGCCAGCCCGTAGTCGTCGGCGATCAGGCGGATCGACCTGGTCATCTCTCGGAAGCAACCTGCTCGGCGGCATTGCCATGCAACACGTCGCGCACGATGTAGACGGGCCGGTCCTTGCTTTCGCTGAGCGTGACCCAGACATACTCGCCGATCAGGCCGAGCAGCGCCAGGTTGAGGCCTCCAAAAAGCACGACGGCGACCATGATGCTGGGGTAGCCGGGCACGGCGATGCCGTAGAACAGCACCTCGAAGAGCACCTTCACGCCATAGGCGAGACCTGCGAATGCCGCGAGCAATCCGATGAGGCTGATGACGCGCAGCGGGATCACGGAAAACGAGGTGAACCCTTCAAGCGAGAACGCGATCAGGTTGAACCTGGTCCATTTCGACGTGCCGCCGGAGCGGTTTTCCGGCGAGTAAAGCACCGCCTTCTGGCGAAAGCCGGCCCAGGCGAACAGGCCCTTGTTGAAACGCCGCTTGTCGCGCACGCTGGTCAAGGCACGTGCCACCGCGCCGCGCATGACACGGAAGTCTCCGGCATTCTCGGGAATATCGAAGCGCTGGCTGCTGTTGATCAGCCTGTAGAAGAGCCGCGCCAGCTGGCTGCGCCGCCAGCTCCCCTCGCGCCGGTCGTTCTGGGCGTAGACGACATCGATTTCGGGATTCTCGACCAGCTCGCCGATCATCCTCAGGCTGATATCCATGGAATGCTGGAGGTCGGAGTCCATGATCAGGACCATGTCGCCGCGGGAATGATCAAGGCCGGCGAGCACCGCCGCTTCCTTGCCGAAATTGCGGCTGAGCCGCACGATTTCCCACGAGCCCGACAACGCCGCAGCGAATGTCTCGGCGCTGCCGTCGCGGCTGCCGTCGTCGACGAGTATCTTGCGGACGGTCATGCCGAAGCGCTCCGCCACGGCCACTTCCAGCCTGTCGAGCAACCCAACGAAGGCGATCGCGGATTCGGCCTCGTTGAAGAACGGCGCGATGACGTCGAGCATCTCAGCCATGCGCGACGGCTCCGGGGGTCGGCACTTTGTCCCCGCCTCGCCCCCAGAACCAGGCGACAAGCATGCAGGCGACTATGCTGGTGCTGATTGGCCACAGCCACAAGTGGAAAAGATCGTGCAGCCGGAGATCGACACTGGTCAGTCCGGTAACGAAGAGGAGTATCGCCGGCAACCAGCGCATGACCGCGTTTTCCTTCTCCCGCCACATCAGGGCGATGGAAAGGCCGGCTGGCACCGCCACCATGGCATAGGTGTTCTGCTCGACCCGCGGATTGAAGACGCACATGTAGAACGCCGCAATGAGGAATACGGCCAGTCCGCCGATGTTGGAGTCCAGCCTGCGGTCCAACTGAAGCACCGCCCAAAGCGCAAGCAACCCCACGACGACGCGCACGATCGTCGCCTCGGCTTCGGACAGCGGCATCCCAAACCGCGTGAAAGGCGCTGTGAAGTCGGCCGGAACGAAGGGACCGGTTGGGTCGACCGTCATCGACGTCAGCATGCGGAAGAAATCGTGGTACTGGGCGTTGATGTAGTCCGCGGGCGCAAAACCATAGGGGATGGCGAGCACGACGAGCACCGCCAGCACCAGCACCGGTATCAGCCGGGGACGCAGCGCTCCCACCAGAAGCAGCATGATGATCGCCGTGGGCTTGGCTATGACCGCAAGCGTGGCCCAGAAGAAGCTTTCAGCCCGGCGCCCCTCGAGCGCCGAGAGCGTGAGAAACCAGCACGCTCCGGTGAGCAGGATCGTCGCCTGGCCGTTGCGAAGCGCCGCTAGCGCCATCGGCAAGGCAAGGAACAGGCCGAAGGACAGCAGCCATGTCTGCTCCTGGCCGTCGATCCTGCGCACCTGACGCATTACGGCGAAAGTCAGCGCGCCGAAGCCCAGCACGTGCCACAAAACGCTGCCCAGATGCGGCCCGAGCTTCACCAGGGGAACGTAAAGGGCGGCGAAGGCGGGCGCGTAGAGATACCCCATCGCGGCCTGGACGTGATACAGCGGTTCACGGCTCAGGAAAGCTTCGCTGCCATGTCTGTAGATATAGACCACCGAACGCGTATCGGGCGACCATAGCGCCAGGCCAAGCACAATCAGAAACGACCCGACCCACAGCCAAAACCCCAAACGGTCGAAAACCGGCTTGGTTACCGTCATAGCGCACCCCGCGTTCCGACCAGGATGGCGTTCCCATCGCCGCCTGGCCTTCAGCGCCGGCGAGATATCACATCGAAATGAAATAGAACATACGAGCGTGACTGTTACCGGCGCGGGGCAAAGGACGGCGCAACAGCGGCGTTTTTCCGCCGCCACCTTGTCGATCACAGATTTGTGTTCAAGGCGTCGGCCGTGGTCTGAACAGCTGCGATCGGCGCCCGGGGAGCTTACGGTTTGATGAACACCTTTCCGTTGGGCCTAGCGAGCTCGGCCGGCAGCCGCGCCATCGCCTCGTCCAGCGGCACCACTGCCGCGACGTCGGTCGACCAGCGTCCGTCGGAAAAGCGCTTCTGCGCTTCCAGCACCGCCGGGCCCAGCCTGTCGCGGAACTGGCGCATCCATTCGGCCAGCCAGAAACCTTCGACACGCTTGTGCTGGAAGATCAGTTGGCCGGGCTCGCGGATCACCGTCGGCTCGGCGTCGAGCCGGCCATAGACGATCCAGCGCGCGCGTTTCGGCATGGCGTTGAAAATGGTGGAAGCCAGCGGGCCGGTGACGGCGTCGAGGAAGATGCGCGGCTGCTCAGCCTTCATCACCTCGCGCAGCGCCGCCTCGAAATCCGCCGCCTTCTCGTTGAGCACATGGGCGGCGCCGAGCTCTTTCAAAAGCGGGATCTGCTCGTCGCGACGCACCGTGACGATCGGCCGGAAACCCGCCTCCTTCGCCAGCCCGATGATCAGCTTGCAGAGCTGGCTGGCGCCAGCGCTCATGACGAAGGCCTTTTCGCCCTCTTGCTTGACGATGTCGAACATGGCCAAGGCCGTCAGCGGATTGACGATCATCGCGGCGCCGTCCTCGTCGCGCACCGTATCGATGAGCGGGATGCAGGACGCCGCCTCGGCGACGGCATAATCCGCCCAGGCGCCCCAGTTCGACACGCCGGTGGCGAAGGCGACGCGTTTCCCTGCGAGGCTCCTTGCATAGGGATCATCGCCCGTGGCGACGACAATGCCGACGCCCTCGAAACCCGCCGGACGGCCCTTTACCCGCGGCTGGCCGTACTGGCCCTTGATGAAGGCGATGTCGGACGGGTTGATCGAGGCGAGGCTGACCTTGATCAGCGCTTGCGACGGACCGGGCGCGGGCACGGCGACGCTGCCGGGCTGGAGATAAGGCTCCATCGCCTCCAGCGCGGCCGCCGAAGGCGTCCTGGTGTAACCGTCGCCGACAAGCAGCAAGCCCCACATTTGCGATGGAAGCGTCATGATCGTCAGACCTTCTCCTGCGTGTATTTCTTCAGTTCCGTGCGCGCCACCTGCCGCCGGTGCACCGCGTCCGGCCCGTCGGCCAGCCGCAGCGTCCTCAGATGCGTCCAGGAGCGGGCGAGCGGGGTATCCTGGCTGATGCCTTGCGCGCCGAACATCTGCACCGCCTCGTCCGTGACTTTCAGCGCGACGCGCGGCGCCACCACCTTGATCTGGCTGATCCAGGGCGCGGCGGCGCGCGCGTCGCCCTGGTCGATCATCCAGGCGGCCTTGAGGCAGAGCAGCCGCGCCATCTCGATCTCCATCCGGCATTCGGCGATGATGTCGAAATTCGCGCCGAGCTTGGCCAGCGACTGACCGAAGGCCTCGCGCCGCACCGAGCGCTGGCACAGCATCTCCAGCGCCATCTCGGCCTGGCCGATGGCGCGCATGCAGTGATGGATGCGGCCAGGCCCCAGCCGCCCCTGCGCGATCTCGAAACCCCTGCCCTCGCCGAGGATCAGGTTCGCCGCCGGCACCCGCACATTCTCGAATCTCAGATGCATATGGCCGTGCGGGGCGTCATCGTCGCCATAGACCTGCATGGGCCGCAGCCTGGTGATGCCCTTGCTGTCGGAAGGCACCAGGATCATCGAATGCCGGCGATGCTGCGGCTCTTCGTCCGATCCGGTCCTGACCATGACGATATAGATGGCGCAGCGCGGATCGCCCGCGCCGGAAGCCCACCATTTCTCGCCGTTCAGCACATAGTCGTCGCCCTGCCGCTCGCAGCGCATCGAAATGTTGGTCGCATCCGAAGAGGCGACGTCAGGCTCGGTCATCAGATAGGCCGAACGAATCTTGCCCTCGAGCAGCGGCTCCAGCCAGTCCCGCTTGTGCCCTTGCGAGCCGTAACGCTCCAGCACTTCCATGTTGCCGGTGTCGGGCGCCGAGCAGTTGAACGTCTCGGCGCCGAGATGCGCCTTGCCCATCTCCTCCGCCAGATAGGCGTATTCGACGGTGGAAAGGCCATAGCCGCGCTTGGAATCGGTCAGCCAGAAGTTCCACAGGCCGCGTTCGCGCGCAGTCTTCTTCAAGCCTTCGAGGATTTCCGTCTGCCTGGCCGTATAGGACCAGCGGTCGCCGCCCTTGCCGATCTCGGCGAGAAATTCTTCGCCGAGCGGCGCTATCTCGTCGCGCACCATCGCCGCCACTCGCTGGTGGATTGGCCTCAGCCGCTCGGTCATGCCGAGATTCATGTCCGTCATCGCTTCCGGCCTTTCCAAAGATAAATCTTTACCCGTGGCAAGGATGACCGTACTTCGGCTAGCCTTGTCAACGCGAGTCCTTGGGCGAGTCCCCGGCCTGGCCGGATGCGGAGAAACACGATGAGCTATCTGGACAAGCTGTTCTCGGTCGCCGGCAAGACCGCGCTGGTGACGGGTGCTGCGACCGGCATCGGCCGCATGGTGGCGACCGGACTGGTACGCGCCGGCGCTCATGTGATGATCGTCTCGCGCAAGGGCGGGGATTGCGCGAAAGTCGCCAATGAATTGAACGCGCTCGGCGGCTCCGGCCATGCCGAGGGCTTTGCCGGCGACGTGTCCAGCGAAGCGGGCATCGCCGCTCTGGTCGCCGAGGTCAAGGCGCGCACGGAGCGCCTGCACATCCTGGTCAACAATGCCGGCATTTCCTGGGGTGCGCCTCTGCAGGATTTCCCCTACCACGCCTGGGCCAAGGTGTTCGGCGTCAACGTCACCGCCGTCTTCCACCTGACGCGGGAGCTCTTGCCGCTGCTCGATGCCGCCGCGAGCGACGAGGATCCTGCTCGCGTCGTCAATCTCGGCTCGGTGATGGGCACCCAGCCGCTGGCCGACGATGCCTATTCCTACGCGGCCTCGAAAGCGGCGGTGCATCATTTGACTCGCACGCTGGCGATCGAGTTCGCGGCCCGCCGCATCACCGTCAACGCCTTTGCGCCTGGTCCTTTCCAGAGCCGTATGACGGCGTTTGCCACCGCGACCGAGGAGCAGGCGAAACATGTTGGTAACCATGTTCCGCTCGGCCGCATCGGCGTGGCGGATGACATTGCCGGCGCAACGCTTTATTTGTGCAGCCGGGCCGGCAGCTATGTCACCGGCGCCATCCTGCCGATCGACGGCGGCCAGTCGGTGCAGCATGGAATGACTTTGTTCAAGGAATAAGGTGCCCGGTTCGAGGAATCGTAATCCGGGCGGGGGTGCGGAGGACATCAGCGTGGAACCGATCAGTCTCGATACGCTTGTGGCAAGCGTCGGCAAGGAGGTCGGCGTCTCGCCCTGGCGAACGGTGACGCAGCGCATGATCGATCAGTTCGCCGATGCGACCGACGACCACCAGTTCATCCATTGCGATCCGGAGCGCGCCGAGCGCGAAACGCCCTTCGGCGGCACCATCGCTCATGGTTTCCTGTCGCTGTCGCTTCTGTCGGCAATGACCTTCGAGACGATGCCGCCGCTGGAAAACACCAAGATGGGCGTCAACCACGGCTTCGACACGCTGCGTTTCCTGGCGCCGGTGAAGACGGGCTCGCGCATCCGCACCCGCTTCGTGCTGGCGGACGTCAAGGTGCGGCCGTCCGGCTGGGTGCAGACGGCGCATGATGTGACCATCGAGATCGAAGGCTCGAAGAAGCCGGCGCTGACGGCGCGTTGGCTGACCTTGACGCTGATTGAGCGTCAGCCCGAGAACGCATGAGCGGCGAGGCCGGTGCCATAGACCAGGCGGCGCTTGCGCCCTATCTCGAGGCGCATATCCCGGGTTTTACCGGCCTGTCCGCGATTGAAAAATTCAAATCTGGGCAATCCAATCCGACCTATCTTTTGACCGCCGCCAGCGGCCGCTATGTGCTGCGCGCCAAGCCGCCGGGACAATTGCTGAAATCCGCGCATCAGGTCGACCGCGAATTCCGGGTCATGCAGGCGCTTGCCGGCACGGCTGTGCCGGTCCCGCGCATGCTGCACCTGTCGGGTGAAACCTCCCCGATCGGCCGCATGTTCTATGTCATGGAATATCTCGACGGCCGCATCTTCTGGGATCCGTCATTGCCGGACTTTTCCGGCAATGACGAGCGCGCCGCGATCTACGACGCGATGAACGCGACGCTTGCCGCCCTGCACGATGTCGATGTCGGCGCCGTCGGCCTTGGCGATTTCGGCAAGCCCGGCAGCTATTTCGAGCGCCAGCTCGCGCGCTGGACCGGCCAGTACCGCGCCTCCGAAACCGAAACCATAGCCGATATCGACAGGCTGATTGCGTGGCTCGAAACCCATATACCGGCCGATGACGGCCGCGTTTCGCTTGTCCATGGCGACTACCGGCTGGACAACATGATGTTCGCGCTCGATGCGCCGAAAGTCATCGCGCTGCTCGACTGGGAGCTGTCGACGCTCGGCCACCCCTTCGCCGACCTCGCCTATCAATGCATGCAATGGCGCCTGCCGCATGCCTCCGGCTTTCGCGGCCTCGGCGGCGTCGGCCGCGCCGCTGCCGGCCTGCCGTCCGAGGAGGCCTATGTCGCAGCCTATTGCAAACGGCGCGGCATCGGGAAGATCGACAACTGGACCTTCTTCCTCGCCTTCTCCTTCTTCCGGCTGGCGGCGATTTGCCAGGGCGTCTATCGCCGCGCGCTGGACGGCAATGCCTCCAATCCGGAAAAGGCAAAGACCTATGGGCAAGCGGTTAAGCTGATCGCGATACTCGCGGCGGAGCTGAGCGGCGGGAAGAACTGAAGAAAGGAAAGCTGAGCGATGGGCCGTTTCGATGGGATGACGGTGCTGGTCACCGGCGCGACGGGCGGCCTCGGCCGCGGCGCGGCAAAGGCTTTCGCGGCGGAAGGCGCGCGGCTCGTGCTCTCCGATCTCGACGAGGCGGCGCTCGGCGATTTTGCGGCGACGCTCGACGCCGAGACCGCTCACCTTGCCGGCAACATCGCCGACGAAAAGCTCTCGGAGGATCTGGTGCAACTGGCCGTCGAGAAATTCGGCCGGCTCGACATCGCCGTCAACAATGCCGGCATCGTACACAACTTCGTGCGCTTGCCGCAGGTGACCTCGGAAGAGGCGCGCCGCGTGGTCGAGGTCGACCTGCTCGGCGTCTTCTATGCCATGAAGCACCAGATTCCTCAGTTGGAACGGCAGTTCAGGGAAAACGGCAAGGGCGGCATCATCGTCAACATCGCCTCGGTCGCCGGTCTATCGGGCGCGCCGAAACTTTCGGTCTATGCCGCCGCCAAGCATGGCGTCGTCGGGCTGACGCGCTCGGCCGCCGTGGAATATGCCAGCAAAGGGATACGCATCAACGCCGTCTGCCCGGCCCACACCCGCACGGCGATGGTCGACGGCTTCGTGCGTTTCACCGGAGCGCCCGAAGCCGAAGCGCTTGCCGAACTCACGCGCGGCGTGCCGATGAAGCGTGTCGGCGAGATCGACGAGATCACCACCGGCGTCCTGTTCCTTGCCGACCCTGCCAACTCCTTCATGACCGGTCACGCGCTGGCGCTCGACGGCGGCATTGGCGCCATTTGAGCATGCCGGGAACGGCTTGCGTCCGCAATCGCGTTAACCGAAGAGCTTGAACGGACGTTGCGGAACCGGAACGCTCTCTTGTCCGTTTCCGTACAGCGTATATAATTTCGTCAGGCAACCAATCACAAAGGCAGCGGACATTGACGCTGAGCGTTCAGAAACGCCGCGAAAAACAGAAGGCGGAGCTTCGCTCCGAACTGGTCGCGGCGGCTCACAAGCTGGTGCAGGAAGAGGGTTACGAGGGCCTCACCATCCGCAAGCTCGCCAAGCGCGTCGGCTACGCGCCGATGTCGGTCTATTCCTATTTCGCCGACAAGCAGGACATCCTGTTCGCGCTGGCCGAAGACGCCTTCGAGACGCTCGCTCGTCGCATCGAGGACCACCCCGCCGACGACCCGATCGAGGCGCTCAAGGCGGTGATGACCGAGTACGCGGCTTTCGGGCTCGGCAATCCCAACGAATACCGCACCGTCTTCATGACCGAGAAGACCAAGCTGCCCGAAGGACGCAGCTACGAGGACATGGAAGAGGGCAATCCGGCCATGAAGGTGCTGATCAAACGCGTCGAGGCCTGCGTTGCCGCCGGCAGACTTAAGGGCGACCCGCGCGCCATCGCGACCATGCTGTGGACCGTGGGCCACGGCACGATTTCGCTCTTGATCACCTTTCCCTTTTATCCGTTCGGCGACGCCCAGGCCTATGTGAAGCGCATGTGCGATTTCACGCTTGTGGGGTTGCAGGCGCAGGATATTCCGCCGCTGACCGCAACGCCCGTCAACTGCTGATCTCTTTGATCGTCGGCTCGCATCGCTTCGCCTGATTTGCGGCGGCGAATTCCTGTGTTCAAAAAAATTTGTCGTACACGTACAGATTCCTCCTTGAATTCCGACTCTATTAACCGTATTTGTACGCCGTATCGTACGTGTACGACGAGATTGACTGGAGACGGAAAATGAAGAAGACCCTCCTTGCGCTCGCCACCGTGCTGGCTTTCTCGGGTGCTGCTTTCGCTGGCGCGAGCCAGCCGGCCAAGCATGCCCCCGCGGCTTGCGCTCAGACCAACGCCAGCGTGAAACTCGACTGCACGTCGACCGGTTCGGTCGAAAAGGCGGACGCCAACAAGACGACGAAGAGCCCGCGGCTCGGCATCGATGTCAGCCCGTGGTTCGTGCCCGGCCTCTAAGTGCCGGCCGGCTTTTAAGATCTCAACATCGAAACGGGTGGCATCCGGCCGCCCGTTTCGTATCCACCTGTATGGCGCCAACTGAAACGGTCGGCGACAGCACCTATTTCTTGCGCGGCTTGCTCCCGGGTACCGTCTTGGCCTTGCCGGTTTTGGCGGGAGCGCCGGGAATGGTGGTGCTGGTGATCGACACCGGATCGCTGGCTGGGAATGTGTCCTCGAGGCCTTCCTCGAGTTCCTCGTCCTCGACCTGGCGATGCTTCTCACGCTCGAGCGAGCGGACGGCCGAAGTCTTCCTGGGCGATTTCGGCGCGGATTTGGATGGCATCGCGGTCTCCCTCAAGTCGCAAGAACGGGCTGGATCGGCGATGGTTCCTGCCACGCCGCATCCCTTCGGATAGCGTGGCGCAAAGATCAGTTCGCCGCGTCGCTCGCCGCTTCCGACAGCAGAGTAAAGACATAGTCCGCGAAGGAACGCCAGCACTCCACACGGAACGCGTCGGCCGCGATGCGCAACAGCACGATCTCGGATTTGCCGAGAATGGTGCGCGAGGCAGCACCCACCGGGAAAGCCTCGAGCGACAGGTCCTGCGGACAGCCCGAATTGACCGTCATCGCGGCCGCTGGCCCGGTGACCGAGATTGCGACATTGCGGTGCGAGATGCCGACCGCCGAATGCAGCGCCGTCACCTTGGCACAGTCGGCGAGCGGATCGTTGCCCGCCTCGTCGATGATCAGCCATTCGTCCGGCCCGAGCCACAGCGCCATGCGTCCGTCCTTGGTCGCCGAGGTCTTCGGCTTGGCCGGCAGCGTCACACCGAGCGCCTTGGAAAGTGCTGCGACCGAAGCCTGCGGCGCGCGCAGCGAGATGCGTTCGGCCGGCGGCAGCATCTCCACTTTTACGCCCGGCGCCGAGACCGTGCGGCCGGCGAATGCCGGCCGCCGCTCGACGGAAGGCGCGGCAGCAGCGGCTTTTGTCTTGGCGGCGGCCTTAGCCATTGAGGCGTTCTCCCTTCTCGTCGACGAACACCATGCCGGTGACTTCCACCTCGATCGTGCCGTTCGGCATCGGCACGTAGAGCGTCTGCCCCATGCGGTCGCGACCGCCGGCGACCAGCGCCAGGGCGATCGAGCGGCCGCAATTCTCCGACCAATAGCTGGAGGTGACGTGGCCGATCATCTTCATCGGGATCGGCTGCTTCGGGTCGGCGACGATCTGCGCGCCCTCTTCCAGCACGACCTTCGGATCCTTGGTCTTCAAGCCCACGAGCTGCTTGCGGCCCTTGGCTACAAGGTCCGGCCGGGTCAGGCCGCGGATGCCGACGAAATCGGTCTTCTTCTTGCCGACCGCCCAGTCGAGCCCGGCATCGTTCGGCGTCACCGTGCCGTCGGTGTCCTGGCCGACGATGATGTAGCCCTTCTCGGCGCGCAGCACGTGCATCGCTTCCGTGCCATAAGCAGTCGCGCCATGCTTCTGGCCTTCAGCCCACAGCGCTTCCCAGACCGCCTCGCCGTAATCGGCAGGCACGTTCACTTCAAAACCGCGCTCGCCGGTGAAGGACATGCGGAACAGCCTCGTGGGCACGCCGCAGATCTTGCCCTCGCGCACCGACATATGCGGCATCGCCTCGTCCGACATGTCGATGCCTTCAACCAGCGGCGCGATGATGTCACGCGACTTCGGCCCTTGGACGGCTATGACCGCCCACTGTTCGGTGATCGAGGTCAGCCAGACATTGAGATGCGGGAACTCGGTCTGGAGGTAATCCTCCATGTGGTTCATCACGCGCGGCGCGCCGCCAGTCGTCGTCGTCACATGGAAGCGGTCGGGCGCCAGCCTGCCGACGACGCCGTCATCATAGATGAAGCCGTCCTCGCGCAGCATGATGCCGTAGCGGCAGCGGCCAGTTTCCAGCTTCTCCCACGGGTTGGTGTAGAGCAGTTCCATGAACTTCGCCGCATCCGGCCCGACCACCTCGATCTTGCCGAGCGTCGAGGCGTCGAACAGGCCGCCCACTTTTCGCACCGTCACGCATTCGCGGTCGACGGCGGCGTGCATGTCCTCGCCGGCCTTGGGGAAATACCAGGCGCGCTTCCAGTGACCGACATCCTCGAACACAGCACCTTGCGACGCGGCCCAGCCATGCGTTGCCGTGCGGCGGGTCGGGTCGAAGAGCGCACCCCGCGCGTGGCCGACGATCGAGCCGAACGTCACCGGCGTATAGGGCGCGCGGAACGTGGTGAGGCCGACCTGCGGGATCGGCTTGCCGAGTTCCTCGGCGGCGATCGCCAGGCCATGCATGTTCGACGTCTTGCCCTGGTCGGTCGCCATGCCGTTGGTGGTGAAGCGCTTGACGTGCTCGATCGAGTGCATGCCTTCATGCACCGCCTGGCGGATGTCCTTGGCGGTGACGTCGTTCTGGAAATCGACGAAGGCCTTGACCGTTGTGCCCTGCCCGGCGCCGGGCCCGGCGCCCAGCATGCCGCGCGACCAGCTCTCGCCGGCATCGACCTTCGGCTTGGCGCTCTTCCTGGCGCTGCCGCCGGCGTCCTTCGCCGCCTTGGCGCCGGCCGCATAGGCCTCGTCGACCGTCGCGTCCAGTCCGTCCGTGCCGTTGCAGGCACCGGCCGAGACGCAGTCCTGCGCATAGGTGCCGGGCACGAAGCGCTTGGTCTCGTCGTTGAAGGCGACCTTGCCGCGCGACTGCGAGAACAGATGCACCGACGGCGTCCAGCCGGCCGACATCAGGATCGCGTCGACCGGGATGGTCCGCTCGCCGCCGCCATTCTTCGGCTGCACCGTCATCGACGACACGCGCAATTTGCCGCCGGCGCTGACCACGGCGCGGCCGAAATTGATCTCGATGCCGAGCGCCCTCGCCTCGTCGATCACCGCGCCGGCGGGATTGTCGCGCAGGTCGACGATGGCAGCGACATTGACGCCCGCCTTCTTGAGATCGATCGCGGCGGCGTAAGCGGAATCGTTGGCCGTATAGACGCCGACATTCCTGCCGACCGCCACGCCATAATGGTTGAGGTAGGTGCGCGCCGCCGAAGCCAGCATGACGCCCGGACGGTCGTTGTTGGCGAAAACCATGTGGCGCTCGATGGCGCCGGTGGCGATGACGACGCGATTGGCGCGAACCTGCCACAGGCGCTCGCGCGCCAGCTCGCGGCCCGGGCTCTTGAGATGGTCGCTGACCCGCTCGACCAGGCCGACGAAGTTCTGCGCGTAGTACCCAAAAGCAGTCGTGCGCGACAGCACGCGCACATTGTCCATCGCCTTGAGCCTGGCGATCGCGCCTTGAGCCCAGGCAAAGCCGTTCTGGCCGTCGATCCTGGCGCCGCTCTCGAAGCGCAGGCTGCCGCCGAATTCGGCCTGCTCGTCGGCGAGGATCACCCGCACGCCCGTTTCGGCGGCGGCAAGGGCAGCTGCAATGCCGGCGGCGCCGCCTCCCAGCACCAGCACCTCGCAATGCGCGTAGCGGGCGGCATAATGGTCCGGATCCGGCTTCTCCGGCGAAACGCCGAGGCCCGCCGCAGCGCGGATCTTCGGCTCGTAGAGATCCTTCCACGCCCACTTCGGCCACATGAAGGTCTTGTAGTAGAAGCCGGCCGAGAACATCGGCGAGGCGATGTCGTTGACGGCGCCGACGTCGAAGGCAAGCGACGGCCAGCGGTTCTGCGAATTGGCCGTCAGCCCGTCATAGAGCTCCTGCACGGTGGCGCGCACATTGGGCGTCTTGCGCGCATCGTCGCGCACGATCTGCACCAGCGCGTTAGGTTCTTCCGCGCCGGCCGACAGGAAGCCGCGCGGCCTGTGGTACTTGAACGAGCGGCCGACCAGATGCACGCCGTTGGCGAGCAGCGCCGAGGCCAGCGTATCGCCCTCGATGCCGGAATAGGCCTGGCCGTCGAAGCTGAACGATGCGGTCTTCGCCTGGCTGAGGCGACCGGCGCCGGAGATACGGAATGCAGCGCTCATTTCGCGGCTCCAGGCAGTTTCGCCGGCTTCGGTTCGCCGGCCTTGTAGGTCATGACGAACTTGTCGGTGACGGTGTCGCGGACGGCGTTGAAGAAGCGCGCGCAGCCATGGATGTGCCGCCAGCGCTCATAGATGACGCCCTTCGGATTGGCGCGGATGAAGAAGAATTTCTCGAAATCGTCGTCACTCTCGCCGGCAATGTTGGCTGAGCGCACGACATGCGCCTCGCCGGCATTGCGGAACTCGAGTTCCGGGCGCTCTTCCTCGCAATAGGGGCAGCGGATGAGAAGCATCTGTGTGATCCTAAAACTTGCCGTGACCGGCGCGCGCGTCGGCCGAGTGAAAGCAAAGCGGCTGAGCCATCATCAGTGCGCCACCGCCGCCGCGGCCGCTTCATCGATGAGGCGTCCCGTGCGGAAACGCTCGAGCGTGAAGGGCGCGTTGATCGGGTGCGGCTCGTCCTTGGCGATCGTGTGCGCGAAGACGTTGCCCGAGCCGGGCGTCGCCTTGAAGCCGCCGGTGCCCCAGCCGCAATTGACATAGAGGCCCTGCACCGGCGTCTTTGCCAGGATCGGCGAGCGGTCGGGCGTCACGTCGACGATGCCGCCCCAGGAGCGCAGCATCTTCATGCGGGTGAAAATCGGGAACATCTCGCAGATGGCGTCGAGCGTATGCTGCAATATGTGCAGGCCGCCGGTCTGCGAATAGGAGACATACTGGTCGGTGCCGGCGCCGATCACCAGTTCCCCCTTGTCCGACTGCGAGATATAGGCGTGCACGGTGTTCGACATCACCACGCAGGGCACGACCGGCTTGATCGGCTCCGACACCAGCGCCTGCAGCGGATAGCTTTCGAGCGGCATGCGCACGCCGGCCATGTTCATGATAACGGAGGAATGACCGGCCGCGACCACGCCGACCTTCTTGGCGCCGATGAAGCCGCGCGTCGTCTCCACGCCGCTGACCGCGCCATTGGCCGCGCGCTTGATGCCGGTGACCTCGCAGTTCTGGATGATGTGCACGCCGCGCGCCGAGGCGCCGCGCGCATAGCCCCAGGCGACCGCGTCGTGGCGCGCCGTGCCGCCGCGCCGCTGCAACGCGGCACCCATCACCGGATAGCGCGCGTCCTTGGAGATGTTGAGCGGCGGACAGAATTCCTTCGCCTCTTCCGGCGTCAGCCATTCATTGTCGATGCCGTTGAGGCGGTTGGCATGGATGTGGCGCTTGAAGACCTGGACGTCGTGGACATTGTGCGCCAGCATCATCACGCCACGCGCCGAATACATGACGTTGTAGTTGAGCTCCTGGCTCAGCCCATCCCACAGCTTCAGCGCATGATCGTAGATGCCGGCGCTTTCGTCATAAAGGTAGTTGGAGCGGATGATGGTGGTGTTGCGGCCGGTGTTGCCGCCGCCGAGCCAGCCCTTTTCCAGCACCGCGACGTTGGTGATGCCGTGCTCGCTCGCCAGATAATAGGCCGTCGCCAGGCCATGCCCGCCGGCGCCGACGATGATGACGTCGTATTCCTTCTTCGGCTCGGGCGACGTCCACTGCTCTTCCCAGCCCTTGTGGCCGCGCATGGCCTCGCGGGCAATGGCGAATACCGAGTATTTCTTCACGTTTCAGGCCTCGCGCCAGTAGCTTTCGCGGATTTGCGGCCGGGCATTCCCGCCTCGGCGCGCGAGGTGTATCACTAGCGAAACCGCGCTGTCATCCTTGCGCTGTTTGCGACGGCACTTGCCGTTTTGCGCCGTGCCGCGTAATGCCCGCGCGCCGATGGCAAGGCAGCTTTCGGGTGGCTGCATTCATACCGATTTGCGACCAAGCATCCAACCGCCGGCAAGCCAGGCACAAAGGAAGGATGCAAGGACATGTTCACCCTGACAAACAAGGTCGCCATCGTGACGGGCGCCAGCTCCGGTATCGGCCGCGCCACAGCCAGACTGTTCGCCGACCAGGGCGCGAGCCTCGTCGTCGCGGCGCGCCGCCAGGCCGAACTCGACGCGCTCGTCGGCGAGATCGAGGATGCCGGCGGCACAGCGGTTAAGCTTGCCGGCGATGTAAGGGACGAGGCCTACGCGAAGGCGCTCGTCGAACTCGCGGTCGAAAGGTTCGGCGGCCTCGACATCGCCTTCAACAATGCCGGCGCCGTCGGCGTGATGGGACCGGTGACCGACATGGCGCCGGCGATCTGGCAGGAGACGATCGACACCAACCTGACCAGCGCTTACCTCGCCGCCAGGCATCAGATCCCGACCATGCTGGAACGCGGCGGCGGCTCGCTGATCTTCACCTCGAGCTTCGTCGGCTACACCGCCGGCATGCCAGGCATGGCGGCTTATGCCGCCGCCAAGGCCGGCCTGACCGGCCTGACGCAGGTGCTGGCCGCCGAATACGGGCCGAGGGGATTGCGCGTCAACGCGCTGCTGCCCGGCGGCACCGACACGCCCGGCGCCACGACCACGACGCCGGAGGCGCGCGCTTTCGTCGAAGGCATTCACGCGCTCAAGCGCATGGCGCAACCAGAAGAGATTGCCCGCTCGGCGCTTTATCTCGCCTCGGATGCTTCGAGTTTCACCACCGGAACCGCGCTGTTTGCCGATGGCGGCGTGTCAATCAACCGGACGTGATCCGTTTGGCGGGCGGCAGACATGCTCATCCGCTAAAATCTTGCGACTGCACCCTTGCATTCCGGTCTGTTTTGACGATTTTCGTTTCCCGTCGAAAAACGGACCGGAACGATGCTGCTGATCAGAACCTATGTCGCCCAGAGCGCCATCGAAGGCGTCGGCGTTTTCGCCGCCGAGCCGATCAGGAGAGGCGCCTCGATCTGGCGGCTCGATCCCGATTTCGACCGGCTGGTCCCGATGGAGAAATACGAGACCGCTCCCGCGCATCTCAAGGAACTGCTCGACCGCTACGCCTATCCGAGCCCGGACAAGCCGGGCTTCATGGTCTATGAGGTCGACAATGGCCGCTTCATGAACCATTCCGAGCGGCCGAACACGGATTTCTCGCAATATGGCGGCGCCACCGCCATTCGCGACATTGCCGCCGGCGAGGAAATCACCTGCGATTATGGCGAGTTTTTCGAGGATTTCGCCCGCCTGCATCTGGCGACCGCATAGTGCTCCGGCCGTCACGACGGGACACGCGGGATTTTGATCGCGGTTTCCTGCAATCAGCGGTGGACAGTGCGGCATGATTCTGCTATCAGCCGCCCACAATTCGCGGTGCAACCCGCCGCGGAGGCATGGCGGCTATGGCTGTGTGCCTATCGATATCAAACCCGAAGACAGGATTGCCCGTGCAGGTACTCGTCCGCGACAACAACGTTGATCAGGCGCTTCGCGCGCTGAAGAAGAAAATGCAGCGCGAAGGTATTTTCCGCGAAATGAAGATGCGCGGTCACTACGAGAAGCCGTCCGAGAAGCGTGCCCGCGAGAAGGCCGAGGCCGTGCGCCGCGCCCGCAAGCTGGCCCGCAAGCGCGCCCAGCGCGAAGGCCTGCTGCCGATGACCCCGCGCCCGGCTCCGGCTGGTGCTGCCGGCGCATCGCGCTCGCCGCGCTCATAACGCCTATTTTTCGTCCTTTTCGAAGGATACCGAGGGTGGCGCGATGCGGAATCGCCGCCACCTTTTTGTTTATGCATAGGAGCCGGTTCGGAGAGGGAACGGACTGACGGCGCTGCGGCAGTGAGGACAAAGATGAACGCAATTTCCGTGGAGCGCAAAACCGCTTTTCGCGGCTTCGCCCTGACGGCGGCCCTGCTTTCGGGTCTGACGCTTGCAGCATGCCAGACGACCCCGACGGGTGAGTTCAACTCGATCGACAAGGCGCAAGGGTCGAGCGAGAACATCTCCTCGCTTTCGGCGGTCATCCAGCGCAATCCGCAGGATCCCGAGGGCTATAACGTGCGTGGCTCGGCCTATGGCCGCGGCGGCCAGTACCAGGCTGCGCTCAAGGACTTCAACCAGGCGATCCAGCTCAACCCGAACTTCTACCAGGCCTATTCGAACCGCGCGCTGATCCAGCGCTTCCTCGGCAATCAGGAAGCCGCTTTGGCCGACTACAACCGCTCGATCCAGATCAACGCCAACTACGACGCCGCCTATATCGGCCGCGGCAATCTCTACCGCAAGGCAGGCCGCACCCAGGATGCCTTCAACGACTTCCAGAAGGCGATCCAGCTCGACACCACCGATGCCCGCGCCTACCACAATCGCGGCCTGATCTATCAGAGCCAGGGCCAGCACAAATTCGCCATCGAGGATTTCTCGACCGCCATCTCGCTGGCGCCCGACGCCGCCGAGCCGTACAACGGCCGCGGCCTCTCCTATCTGGCGACGGGTGACGAGGACAACGCCTTCTCCGACTTCAACATGGCCATCAAGCTCGACGGCAAGAACGCCGAGGCCTGGGCCAACCAGGCGCTGATCTACGAAAAGCGCGGCGACAAGGGAAGGGCAGCCAAGTCCTACCGCGAGGCCATCCACCTCGACCCGAACTATCAGCCGGCCAAGGACGGCCTGTCGCGCACCGGTGGCAACGCCAGCTGATCGGAAGCTGGCGCCGAAAATAAGGTGTCTTGCACGACTTACGGGTCCGCCTGCGAGCGCAGTGTTGCGCCGCGGAGACGCCGATAGCGATCCGTTAACCGCCCAGTCCAACGCGTTAATCTTTGCCATGTTCGCGCCAAGTTTTCGGCGGAACGCTCCGTGCACCTCGATCGTTTAAGCCGGGGCCAAGATTTTCGCGAAAGGACCTTTCCAATGATCAAAACACTTGCCTGTGCCGCTGCCGCGCTTGCCGCCACGGTCCTCGCTTCTCCGGTCAGCGCCGGCACGCTCCGGCTCGGTACGCTCGATTGCACGATCGACGGCGGCGTCGGCTACGTCATCACGTCGAACAAGGGCGTCTCCTGCACCTTCCGCCCCTCCCATCATGGCCCGGCCGAGATTTATACCGGGATGATCTCCAAACTCGGCGTCGACGTCGGCAAGACGCATCAGGGCCAGCTCGTCTGGGCAGTGCTTGCCGCCACACGTCATCACGACGCGGGCGACCTCGCCGGCAGCTATTACGGCGTCAACGCCGAGGCGAGCGTCGTGACCGGCGGCGGCGCCAACCTCCTGGTCGGCGGCCTTGACGGCGCCTTCATGCTGGAGCCGCTCAGCGTCCAGGCACAGACCGGCCTCAACCTGGCCGTCGCGGTGGCCTCGCTGGATCTCGTCCACTCCTACAAGTGAGCCCTCGGCTTTTCAAATTCATTGCGCCGCACTCGGCCCGGAACATCTGTTCCGGGCCGAGTGCTTTGGAAAGCCGGATCCCTTCGGCGCAAATGGTGGCTTGCCTCGAAATCCGCGAAAAAGCCTCTTGAGCTCAACTGCGCTTGAGGTTCTACAAGCCCTGCCGAACTGGATCTTGCCCCTCGTTCGCAACGCGGATGAGGTGCGCAAAACAAGCAGGAGATCGGCGTGACGGCAGCGAGCGGCAACAAGGTGGCCAGCAAGAGGGTGGATTGGCGGGCGCTGTGGGCGAGCGGCGATCTGGCGCGGTTCTGCTTCATCAATCTCGGCATCCTGCTTTACGCCACCAACGAGACGATGGTGGCGACGGTGATGCCGGCGATGGTCGGCGAACTCGACGGCGTGCAGCTCGTCGGCTGGTCGCTGGCGATCTACGAGCTTGGCGCCATCACCGCCGGCGCCGCGGCCGGACGGCTCGTCAGCTATGTCAGCCTGCGCAGCAACATGGCGGTCGCCGCCACCCTCTACGCGGCCGGCGCGCTGTTGAGCGCCGTCGCGCCCTCGATGACCCAGTTCCTCGCCGGGCAGCTGATCGAAGGCTTCGGCGGCGGCGCGCTGGTGTCGCTTGCCTTCGTCTCCGTCGAGCGGCTCTTTCCGCGCAGCATCTGGCCCCAGCTTTTCGGCGTGATGTCGGCGATCTGGGGCATCGCCGCCTTCAGCGGCCCGATGATCGGGGCGATCATGGTCGAGCTTCTGTCCTGGCGCTGGGCGGTCGGCATCTTCACGCTGGGCGGCATCGCGGTTGCGCTTGCCAGCCTCACCGTTCTCAACACCGCCGGCGCGTCGCGTCCGCAGGTTTCGGCCGATGCCGCGCCGCCCTTCCCCTATGGCGCGCTCGCCTGCCTTGCCGTCAGCGTGGTGCTGATCGCGACCGCCGGCGTCGACATAGCCCTGCTGCGCTCGTCGCTGCTGCTTTGCCTTGGCCTGATCGGCCTGGCGCTGTTCGTCAGGGTCGATGGGCTGAGACCCCGGTCGCGCCTGTTCCCGTCAGATCTGTTTTCATGGCGCGCGCCGCTCGGCACCGGCATGACCATGGTCGCCGCCTTTTCGGTGGCGACCTGTTCCTTTGGCATATACGGGCCGCTGCTTCTGACCACGCTGCACGACATACCTCTGCTCACCAGCGGCTACATCATCGCCGCCGAGTCGATCTCATGGTCGATACTGTCGATCCTCGTCGCCAATGCCCCGCCGGAACGCGAACGCTCGATCATCCTCGTCGGCGCGCTGATGATTGCATGCGGAATTGCCGGCTTCGCCTATACGATCCCTGCCGGCTCGATCCCGCTGATCCTGCTCTGCGCCCTTTTGCAGGGCGGCGGCTTCGGTATCGCCTGGCCGTTCCTGACCCGCATCATCGTGGCGTCGGCGGCGCCGGACGAGCAAACCATCGCCTCGGCCGCAGTGCCGACCATGCAGCGCATCGGCTATGCCGTCGGCGCCGCGCTTGCCGGCATCATCGCCAATGCCAGCGGCTTCTCCGAAGGGCTGAACCGGGAAGCGGCCGCTTCCGTCGCCAGTTGGCTGTACCTGGCCTTCGTGCCGCTCGGCGTGTTCGGCTGCCTGGCGGCGCTGAGGATCTTCTCCACAGCGAACCGGCCGCGACTTGCGGCGGGTTGACTGCGGCGACGGCAACGACCGAAACGCGGGCTTGCCGCTCAGACCACGACAGTTTGCTGCAGCCGCTCGGCAATCAGCGCGGCGAGCCGCGCCGCCACCTCGTCCTTGCCCATTTCCGGCCATTCCTCGACACCGGTCCTGGAGACGATGCGCACCTTGTTGCGGTCGCCGCCCATCACGCCGGACGGCCCGATGCCGCTTTCATGCGAGACGTCATTGGCGACGATGAAGTCCGCGCCCTTTTTCTTGAGCTTGGCCTCGGCATTGGCGATCAGATCCTGCGTCTCGGCGGCGAAGCCGACGATGAGGCCCGGCCGCTGCGCGTGATGGCCGATGCCGGCCAGGATGTCCGGGTTCTCGACCATCTCCAGCGAAGGCGGCCCCTCGCCAGCCACCTTCTTGATCTTCTCGCCGGCGGCGTTGGCGGTGCGCCAGTCGGCGACCGCCGCGACAAACACGGCGGCATCCGCCGGCAGCAGGCGCTCGACCGCGTCCTTCATCTGGGCAGCTGTTTCGACATGCGTGGTCACGACGCCGGCCGGATCGGCGATGGTGACCGGACCGGAAACCAGCCGCACATCGGCGCCGAGCTTCGCCAGCGCGGCCGCTATCGCGTGGCCCTGCTTGCCCGAGGAGCGGTTGGCGATGTAGCGCACCGGGTCGATCGGCTCATGCGTCGGCCCGGAGGTGACGATGATCCTGCGGCCGGCAAGCGGCTTCGGCTTCTCGTCGAGCATGGCTTCGATCGCGGCGACGATCTCCAGCGGTTCGGCCATGCGGCCCTCACCCGCTTCGTGGCTTTCCGCCATCTCGCCCTTGGCGGGACCGACAAAGGCGATGCCGTCCTTCAGCAAAGTCGCCCGGTTGCGGCGCGTGGCAGCATGCGCCCACATTTTCGGGTTCATCGCCGGCGCCATCAGCACCTTCTTGTCGGTGGCAAGAAGCACCGTCGAGGCAAGGTCGTTGGCATGGCCATTGGCGAGCTTCGCCATCAAATCGGCGGTGGCCGGCGCCACCACCAGCAAGTCGGCTTCGCGCGACAGCCTTATATGGCCGACATCGTGCTCGTCCTTGCGGTCGAACAGCTCGGTGAAGACATGATCGGCCGAAAGCGCGCCGACCGAAAGCGTGGTGACGAATTCCTGCGCGGCCGACGTCATCGCCACCCGCACCGACGCGCCACGCTCGCGCAGCCGCCGGATGAGGTCGAGCGCCTTGTAGGCGGCGATGCCGCCGCCGATGATGAGCAGGATGCGCTTGCCGGAAAGAGTCATGCTCCCTCCCAAGGATTGACTATGTAAATGCCACAATCAACAAAGTCGGCCACATTCCTTGTCACCACAGCAAAACTCCGACAGAGAGCAACCGAGGCGATCTGCGCGTCAAATTCACGAATAGGATGCCCCAGAACCCGTCTCTTCGAAACAATCTCTGCGTACGCCTCAGCCTCACGATCTCCGAACGCAAGCACAGGGGTCTTGAGCTTCATCGTGAAAAACGCCCCGATCACGCTACCCAGAGCAGCCTTACGCTTCCCATCCGGCATATTTGCCAGGACTACGAGCAGTTCCGCTTTGGTCATCGCCGTGACGTAAGAGCGCCTCCCAAACGAACTTTCCATCCAAGCGGCTACTCCCGCATCTGGCTGCGGCTTGAAAGTTTCCGAAATAACGTTCGTATCCAGCACGAACATGGTCAATCGAATTTTGGCGGCTCGCGCGCGGGGCCACGCTCCGGCAGCTCAATATCGAAGCCGCCATGAGGCTCAACTAGCCGACGAATCGCTGCGTAAAGTGACTCGCCGTGCACATCATAACCCGACCCGTCCGACAAAACGCTCTTGGCGAGAACACTACGCGCTTCCTCCTCCATCGAGACTCCTCTTACTGCAGCTCGCTCACGTAGTTTTTGCTTCACGCTGTCATCGAGATTGCGGATCGTAAGTGTGCCCATATCTCTGCTCCTTACCCTGCAAGATAGGACATAAAAGAGCTGCTTTCAATGACAGCAATGCTTGCATTGCTGTCATTTGATACGATCACAGCAATTTCCAGGCGATGTAGATCAGCGTCAGCGCGATCACCCATAGCGCCACGCGGCCGGAGCGGGTGTGGCGCGCTTCGGCCTTGCCGATGGCGCGGGCCGTCGCTTCGTCGAAGCGCAGGCCGTTCTCGGCCATCAGGTCGATCTCGCGCGACAGCCGGTCGGTACGGGTGGCAAGGTCCGGCGCCTGTCGTGCCAGCGTCAATAGCGCCTTGGCGCCGTCGCGCGCGTCGGTGAGCATGCCGCGCGGGCCGAGATTGCCCGCGATCCAGTCGCTGACCACAGGCTCGGAAGTCTTCCACATGTTGAAGGCCGGATCGAGCGTGCGGGCGACGCCTTCGACCACCACCATGGTCTTTTGCAAAAGCACCAACTCGGTCCGCGTCGCCATATCGAACAGCTCGGTGACTTCGAACAGCAGCGTCAGCAACTTCGCCATCGAAATGGTCTCGGCCGACTGGCCGTGGATCGGCTCACCGATGGCGCGGATCGCCTGCGCGAAGGCCGAGACATTGTGCTGACGCGGCACGTAGCCCGCCTCGAAATGCACCTCGGCGACGCGCTGATAGTCGCGCACGATGAAGCCGTAGAGAATTTCGGCGAGGAAGCGCCGCTCCTTCTTGCCGAGCCGGCCTGCAATGCCGAGATCGACGGCGACGATGGTGCCATTGGCTTCGACGAACAGGTTGCCCGGATGCATGTCGGCATGGAAGAAGCCGTCGCGCAACGTGTGCCTGAGGAACGACTGGACCAGATTGGCGGCGATCGCCTTGAGGTTATGACCGGCATTGGCAAGGCCGGCGATGTCGTTCATCTTGGTGCCGTCGATCCACTCCATGGTGAGCACGTCGCGGCCGGTGCGCTCCCAGTCAACCGCGGGCACGCGAAAGCCCGGATCGTCCTTGGTGTTCTCGCCGAGTTCCGAAAGCGCGGCCGCCTCGAGCCTCAAGTCCATCTCGACCTTGGTGGTCTGCGCCAGCGTCTGGGTCACCTCGACCGGACGCAGCCGGCGCGACGAGGGGATGTATCTTTCCTGCAGATGGGCAGCAAGGAAATAGCTTTCGAGATCCTGGAAGAAGCGGCGGCGCACGCCGGGTCGGATGACCTTCACCGCCACGCGCGACGTCGTTCCGTCACGAGCCACGTCGGCGCCATGCACCTGCGCGATCGAGGCGGCGGCAACGGGATCCCCGAACCTGGCATAGAGATCGTCGATCCTGCGCCCGAGCGAGGCTTCGATCGCATGGACCGCTTCCGCTTTCGGGAAGGTGTGCATCTTGTCCTGCAACAGCGCGAGGTCCAGCGCCATGTCGTTGCCGACGACATCGGGCCGCGTCGCCAGGAACTGGCCGAGCTTGACGTAGGAGGGTCCAAGCCGCACCACCGCTCGCGCCAGCCGGTCGCCGCGCTGATAGCTCAGCGCCCGGCGGCGGGTAAAAAGCCGCGCCACGCGCCAGCCGAATTTCGGCATGCCGGACAGTTCTTCGCCAGGCAACGCCGCGACGACGCCCTCGCGGACCAGCACCCAGCCGGCCCTGGCGAGCCGAAAGGCGGCGGCGACGCTGCTCATAGCCCTGCCTGTGTCAAAGGGGCCTGCTGCAAGGGGCCGCGCCTCAAAGCTTCCAGCCGGAATGAAGGGCGGCGATGCCGCCCGAATAGTTGCGGAATGTGACGCGGTCGAAGCCGGCGCGGGTAATCATCGCCGCGAAATTCTGCTGGTTGGGGAATTTGCGGATGGATTCGATAAGGTAGGAATAGGGCTCGCCATCGCCGGTGACCGCCTTGCCGATCTTGGGGATCGCATTGAACGACCAGGCCTCATAGGCCTTGTCGAGCAACGGCATGTCGACCTCGGAGAACTCCAGGCACAGAAACCGTCCGCCCCGCTTCAGCACGCGATAGGCTTCGGCAAGCGCGACTTCGATGCGCGGCACGTTGCGAATGCCGAACGCGATCGTATAGGCGTCGAAGGACTCATCGTTGAAAGGCAATTCCTCGGCATTGGCCTCGACAAAGTCGGTGTTTGCCGCAAGGCCCTGCTTCTCGGCGCGGTCGCGGCCGACGGCCAGCATCGAGCCATTGATGTCGAGCACCGTGGCATGGGCCTGTCGCTGACTGGCCTCGACGATGCGGAAGGCGATATCGCCGCTGCCCCCGGCGACGTCGAGCACCTTCCAGCCCACCTTTTTGGGAGGGTTCAGCCAGGCGACCATCGCGTCCTTCCACAACCGATGCAACCCAGCCGACATCAGATCGTTCATCAGATCGTATCGATTGGCCACCTTGTGGAAGACGTCGTTGACGAGGGGCTGCTTCTCGCCTTCCCGGACCCTCCTGAAACCATAGGAGGTTTCCATGCCGCCCGCGGCCGTGGTTCTCTCAACTGACATTATTTTGATCCGTCATAAAACCGGCGGGACCATAGCCGATCGATGGTGCCGACGCTATTGTCCAAGGCGCGGTTTTCGGCCGCGCCTTCAAAACCCGGCAGGGAAAGGTCACGCATGATTTTCCGGCCAGAATCTGCGCGAGAGCAGCATATCGGACGAGATGACCGCATGATTTTGAAGGCCGAACTGCATTGCCACATCGAAGGGGCGGCGGCGCCCGAGCTCGTCGTCAGCCAGGCCCGCAAATATGGCAAGGACCCTTCCCCCTATATCCAGGAAGGCTCCTTCATCTGGCACGATTTCACCTCGTTTCTGGCCGCCTACGATTTCGCTTCCGACCTGTTTCGCACCGAAGAGGATTATGCGCGCCTCGCCGACTATTACCTGACCAGCCTCGCCCGCGACGGCGCCATCTATTCCGAGGTTTTCACCTCGCCGGACCATGCCAAAAAGGCTGGGCTGTCGCCAAAAGCCTATACGGACGCGCTGGGCGAAGGCATGACCCGCGCCAAGGCCAAGACCGGCATCGAGGGCCGCATGATCGTCACCGGCGTGCGCCATGTCGGGGTTGAGGCGATCGAGCAGGCGGCGCGCTTCGCGGCGCGCTGCGGCCATCCGCTGGTGACCGGCTTCGGCGTCGCCGGCGACGAGCGCATCGGCGATGTCGAGGACTATGTGCGCGCCTTCGAGATCGCGCGCGAGGCGGGCCTCGGCATCACCATCCATGCCGGCGAGCTGATGGGCTGGGAAAGTGTCAAGGCGGCCCTCGACCACATCCGCCCGTCACGCATCGGCCATGGCGTTCGCGCCATCGAAAACGCGGATCTCGTCCGCCGCATCGCCGCCGAGGGCGTGGTGCTGGAATGCTGCCCTGGCTCCAACATCGCGCTGAAGGTGTTCGGCAGCTTCGCCGACCATCCCTTTCCGGCGCTGCGCGCCGCCGGCTGCAAGGTGACGCTTAACTCCGACGACCCGCCCTATTTCTGGACCTCGCTGAAGCGCGAATACGATATCGCGGCCGAGCATTTCGCCATGAACGACAAGGCGCTCGCGGAGATCACCAGGACGGCCATCGAGGCGGCCTTCGTGGACAAGAAGACCAAGGTGATGCTGCTAGGCCGGTTGGACGTGAAGGTGCGGTGAGTGAGTAGGGAGTAGTCGGTAGTCAGTAGTTATGGATTTGGCCGAGCGCGCATAGATCGGTTGAAGGCCAGAGCTTTCCCCGAGGCGAGGACTCGCAAATCGGCTCACTATTCACTACTCACTACTGACTACTACCCCGAACCAGTCGGAGCACATCATGCAGGGCGTCACCGTCGTCGACCACCCCCTCGTCCAGCACAAGCTGACCATCATGCGCAAGAAGGAGACCTCGACGGCAGGTTTCCGGCGGCTGCTGCGCGAGATTTCACTTCTGCTCGGCTATGAGGTGACCCGCAATCTCGAACTGACCACGACCATGATCGAGACGCCGATCGAGGAGATGGAGGCGCCGACGCTGGAAGGCAAGAAGCTGGTCTTCGCCTCGGTGCTGCGCGCCGGCAACGGCCTGCTCGAGGGCCTGCTCGACCTGGTGCCGGCGGCACGCGTCGCCCATATCGGCCTCTACCGCGACCATGAGACGCTGGAAGCGGTCGAGTATTTCTTCAAGGCGCCGAGCGATCTCGCCGACCGCCTGGTGATCGTCGTCGATCCGATGCTGGCGACCGCCAATTCCGCGATCGCTGCGATCGACAAGCTGAAAGGCCGCGGTGCCACCAACATCCGCTTCCTCTGCCTGCTTGCCGCCCCCGAAGGCATCGAGCGCTTCACCAAGGCGCATCCGGACGTGCCGATCTTCACCGCCTCGATAGACCGGCAGTTGAATGACAAGGGCTACATCATGCCCGGCCTTGGCGACGCCGGCGACCGCATGTACGGCACAAAATGAGCGCATCCGTTTACCACGCGTTTACACAACCGCGCGGTTCCGGCGCACGTTAAGGCGGAAAACACCACGTCGGCGCAAGGATGCGACCTCGATTTAAGGGGCATCCATGCTGCGCAAGCTTCTTATCCTTGGCATCTTTGCCGGAACCTCGGCTTCGATTCCGATCGTCTATCAGGCGAATCCGCATCTGGTGGACGGCTTGTTGAAATCGACCGTCGCCTCGCAGCCGGCTGCGCCGAAGGCAGAGCCGCAGGTCAATCTCGCTTCGGTCCCGGACAAGCCGGCGACGCCAATGCCGCTCGGCCGCCAGGTGCTGGTCAATGCCGACGGGCGCGGTCACTTCACGTCGCAGTTCAAGCTCAACGGCCGCCAGATCGACGGCATGATCGACACCGGCGCGACGCTGGTCGCCATCAACACCTCGACCGCCCGCAGGATCGGCATCTCGCTCAACCCGTCCGACTTCAATCGCCAGGTGAACACTGCCAACGGGGCGATCAAGGCCGCCGTGGTGACGGTCGAGCGCCTGCAGATCGGCAAGATATCGGTCGACAACGTCCAGGCGATGGTGCTCGACGACAGGGCGCTGCAGACCAACCTGATCGGCATGAGCTTCCTGCAGCGCCTGCAGAAATACCAGGTCCAGGACGGCTCGCTGCTGCTCGTTCAGTAAGGCCGATCAGCGAGGCAATATCCGCCTGAGCACGGTCTTTTCGGCGGGCGGCTTGGAACCCCCGATCGTATAGGCGGCACGCACGGCGGCCGCTGTCGCCTCGGCCTCGGCGTCGGTGCGGGCATGCACCAGCGCCAGGGCCTCGCCCGGGCGCGCCTCGGCGCCGACCGGCAACAGCCTGGTCAGACCGACAGCATGATCGATCTTGTCGTCGGGACGGGAACGCCCGCCACCGAGCGTGACGACGGCAAGCCCGATATCGCGCGTGGCGATGCCGGTCACGAACCCGTCCTGTTCCGCTTTCACGGCCAATTCGACCGGCGCTGTCGGCAGATACTTTTCCGGTTTCTCGATGAAATCGCCGGGACCGCCAAGCACCGCCACCATTCGCGCGAAGACGGCTGCCGCACGGCCTCCGGCAAGCGCCTCGGTGCCGCGCCTGATACCGTCCTGGTGAGACGAGACGAGCCCCGCCGACTGCAGCATCTCGGCCGCCAGCGCCAGCGTAACGTCCTCCAGCCGGCGGTCGCGATATCGGCCGGTGAGGAAATCGACGGCATTTCGCACCTCGACCGCGTTGCCGGCCGCCGAAGCCAGCGGCTCGTTCATGCCCGTCACCAGCGCGGATGCATTCAGGCCGGCGCCATTGGCGACCTCGACCAGGCTGTTCGCCAGCGCGACCGCATCGCGCGACTTTTCCATGAAGGCGCCGTTGCCGACCTTGACGTCGAGCACCAGCGAGCCCAAGCCCGCGGCAAGCTTCTTCGACAGGATCGAGGCGGTGATCAGCGGGACCGATTCGACGGTTCCCGTCACGTCGCGGATCGTGTAGAGCCTGCGGTCGGCGGGTGCCAAATCGGCGGTCTGGCCGATGATGGCGCAACCAGTCTCGAGCACCGTCTTGCGGAAAAGCGCCACGTCCGGCTGGCTGGCATAGCCAGGGATGGCATCCATCTTGTCCAGCGTGCCGCCGGTGTGGCCGAGGCCACGGCCCGATATCATCGGCACATAGGCGCCGCAGGCGGCGACGATCGGCGCCAGCATCAGCGAGACATTGTCGCCGACGCCGCCGGTCGAATGCTTGTCGGTGACCGGCCCCGGCAGGTCGGACCAGTCGAGCACGTCGCCGGAATCGCGCATGGCGAGCGTCAGCGCCACCGCCTCCTCGCGGCTCATGCCGTTGAGGAACACTGCCATGGCGAAAGCGCCGACCTGGCCCTCGGCGATGGTGCCGGCCGTCAGCCCTGCGACGAAGGCCGCGATCTCGTCGGCCGAGAGTCTGTGGCCGTCGCGCTTGCGGCGGATGATCTCCTGCGGCAGCATCAGTCGGGCAAGCCGTCCTGGAAGACGCGCCGCAGGATCGTCGCCAGCCGCGCGCCGCCGACCGGCGCCATGTCCTTGGTTTCCTGGTGCGAGAGCTCCGCCCCGGTCATGCCGGCCGCCAGGTTGGTGATCACCGAGCATGCAGCGACCTTGAGTCCGAGGAAGCGGGCGAGGATGACCTCCGGCACGGTCGACATGCCGACCGCCGTCGCGCCCATGACGCGCGCCATGCGGATCTCGGCCGGCGTCTCGAAGCAGGGTCCGGAAAACCACATATAGACGCCCTGGTGCAATGCCGTGCCGGTCGCCTTCGCCGCCTTCTCGATCGCGCCGCGCAAGCCGGCATCGTAGGCCTCGGTGAGACCGACGAAGCGGCGGTCGCTCGGCTCGCCGATCAACGGGTTGGAGCCGGAGAAATTGATGTGGTCGGTGATCAGCATCACCGAGCCCGGCCCCATTTCAGGATCGACGGAGCCGGCGGCATTGGTGAGGATCAAATGCGAGATGCCGATGCCGGCAAGCACCTCCAGCGCCGGCCGCATCGCCGCGGCATTGCCATGCTCGTAATAATGCGCGCGCCCGGACAGCATCAGCACCGGCGTGCCGGCGAAATGCCCGGCAACAACCTCGCCGGCATGGCCGGAAACACCGCTGCGCGGGAAGCCCGGCAGTTCGGCATAGGAGATGCGCCTGGCATCCTTGACCTGGTCGACCAGACCGCCAAGGCCCGAGCCCAGCACAAGCGCGGCCGCGGGCGCCAGCCCGTCCAGCTTCTCGACCAGATGATCCAGCGCTTCCTTCATTTCAACCCGCTCTTCATTTCAAGATGTCGCCCCTGAAGCCGTAAGGCAGCATGTCGCCCATGGTCACGGTCTCGGCCACGCCGGCGTTGTCGCACAGATAGAGCTTCGTGTCCGGCCGGCAGAATTCCGCCAGCCGTTGCCGGCAGCCGCCGCAGGGCGAGCATTTGGCCATGCGTTCGGCGATCACCGCGATCTCGACGATCCTGCCGCCGCCGCCCATTATGTAGTGGCCGAGCGCCGTCGTCTCGGCGCACCAGCCTTCCGGATAGGACGCCACCTCGATGTTGGCGCCGGTGAAGACGCGCCCGTCCTCGGTGCGCAACGCCGCACCCACCGGGAATTTCGAATAGGGCGCGTAGGCCTTGGCCATCGCCGTCTTCGCCGCCTCGAACAGATCATGCGACATCCGGTTCTTCTCTCCCATGATCTTGTTCAAATGCCGGTCGCCGCCGGACGAAAATCCAACCTCAGCGTTCCTTGACATAAGGCACGCCGCCGGCGCGCGGCGGGATCGCCTTGCCGATGAAGCCGGCGAGCAGGATGACGGTCAGCACATAGGGCAGCGCCTGCATGAACTGTGCCGGAACCTTGCCGACAATAGGCAGCGGCGAGCCCTGCAGGCGGATCGATGCCGCGTCGAGAAAGCCGAACAGAAGGCAGGCGAACATGGCGTTGACCGGCTTCCATTTGGCGAAGATCAGCGCGGCAAGCGCGATATAGCCCTTGCCCGCGGTCATGTCTTTCACGAAACCGCCATTCTGCACCATGGAAAGATAGGCGCCCGCGACGCCGGTAAGCACGCCGGTGCAGATCAGCGCCCTATAGCGCAGCCACGCGACCGAGATGCCGGCGGTGTCGACGGCGGCCGGATTTTCGCCGACGGCGCGCATCCTCAGCCCGAAGCGGGTGCGAAACAGCACCCACCAGGTGAACGGCACCATGGCGAAGGCGAAGTAGACCAGGATCGAGTGGCCGGAGATCAGCTCGGCATAGATCGGGCCGATGATCGGCACGTCCTTGATCGCGTCGGCGCCGGGCCAGGTGATCGCTGCGAAGCGTTCGCCCGGCTGCAGTGCCGGCGTGCGCCCGCCCTGCTGGAACCAGGCCTGGCCGAGGATGATGGTCGATCCGGCGGCGATGAAGTTGATGGCCACGCCGGACACGATCTGGTTGCCGCGATGCGTGATCGAGGCGAAGCCGTGCACCAGGGCGAATGCAACCGAGATCAGCACCGCCATGCCGAGGCCGATCAGCGCCGAATGGAAGACGGCGGCGGCCGAAGCGCCGGCAAAGGCGCCGACCAGCATCTTGCCTTCGAGCCCGATGTCGAAGATGCCGGCTCGTTCCGAATAGAGGCCCGCCAGGCAGGCGAGCAGCAGCGGCACCGAAAGGCGGATGGTCGAATCCAGCACCTGGACGATGGCGTTGAAAATGTCCATCTCAGGCCCCCTTCCCGTTCACTGCCTGCATGCCGACCGATTTCGGACTGACCGAGGCGAACAGCGCCTGGATGTAGGGCCTGAACATGTGTTCCAGCGCGCCGGCGAAGAGAATGACCAAACCCTGGATGATGACGATCATGTCGCGGCTGATCGCCGGCATCTCGAAGGCGAGCTCGGCGCCGCCCTGGTAGAGCATGCCGAACAGGATCGCCGCCAGCACGATGCCGACCGGATGCAGCCTGCCCATCAGCGCGACCGCGATGCCGACATAGCCGGCGCCGGACACGAAATCGATCGCGACATTGTGCTGGTCGCCCATGACAGGGTTGAGCGCCATCATGCCGGCCAGCGCGCCCGAGATCATCATCGCGGTGATGATGATGCGGGTTTCCGAAATGCCGGCGTAGCGCGCCGCCTTCGGGCTGTGGCCATAGGTGCGCATCTCGTAGCCGAGCCTCGTGCGCCAGATCAAAAGCCAGACAAGGAAAGCCATGACCAGTGCCAGCAGGAAGCAGATGTTGAGCGGCGCCGAACGGATCTTGGCACCGAACAATTCGATTATCCAGTTGAGCTTCGGCAGTTCGGCGCCGGCGAGGAAATTGCGCGTCTGCGGCGCCTGCGAGCCGGCCGGCTTCAGCGCGCCGACCAGCAGGTAGACCATCACCGAGGCGGCGATGAAATTGAACATGATGGTGGTGATGACGATGTGCGAGCCGCGCTTGGCCTGCAGATAGGCCGGGATCAGCCCCCACAGCGCGCCGAAGGCAGCAGCGGCGACGATCGCGATTGGAAAGATCACCCACCAGGGCAGCACGCTGTCGAGGCTCAGGCAAACAAGCGCGATGCCGAGGCCGCCTATATAGGCCTGCCCCTCGGTGCCGATGTTGAACAGGCTGCAATGCGCCGCTACCGCCACGGAAAGTCCGGTGAAGATGAAGGTCGTGGCGTAAAACAAAGTGAAGGCGATGCCCGTGCCCTTGCCGAAGGCGCCCTCGACCAGGATGACGGCGGCGCGGAACGGGTTTTCGCCGACCAGCATGACGACGAAGCCGGCGACGATGAAGGCGACCGACAGGTTGATCAACGGAATCAATCCATAATCGGCCCAGGCCGGCAATTTGGCGTAAGGCGTGCTCATTCGGCGGCCTCCTGGTGCTCGACGCCGGCCATCAATAGGCCAAGCTCGCCTTCGGTCGCGTCCGGGCCGCGCTCGCCGACGACACGGCCGGCAAACATCACCAGGATGCGGTCGGAGAGCGAGCGGATCTCGTCGAGCTCGACCGAGACCACCAGCACCGCCTTGCCCTGGTCGCGCATGGCGATCAGTCGCTTGTGGATGAATTCGATGGCGCCGACATCGACGCCGCGCGTCGGCTGGCCGACGATCAGCACGCCGGGATCCTGCTCCATCTCCCTGGCCAGCACGATCTTCTGCTGGTTGCCGCCGGAGAAGTTCGCCGTCTTCAGCCGCGGATTGCTTGGACGGATGTCGTATTTTTCGATCTTGTCCTTGGCATCGGCCATGATGGCATCGATGTCGAGGAACGGCCCCTTCAAATAGCGCTCGTCGTCGTGATAGCCGAGGATCGAGTTCTCGTTTTCCTCGAAGGCGAGCACCAGTCCGACATGGTGACGGTCTTCCGGCACATGGGCGAGTCCGCGGTCGCGTAGTTCGCCGGGATCGGCCTTGCCGGTGAGGTCGATCGGCTTGCCGTCGAGCATCACCTCGCCGGAGACCGCATGCCGGATGCCGGAGATCGCCTCGAGCAGCTCGGACTGGCCGTTGCCGGCAACGCCGGCGATGCCGACGATCTCGCCGCCGCGCACGTCGAAGGAGACATTGTCGACCATGGTGACGCCGCGCGAATCCTTGACCGTCAGGTTCTTGACCGAGAGTTTTACCGCGCCGGCTTCCGACTGGCCCTTCTCGACCCTGAGCAACACCCGCCGGCCGACCATCAGTTCGGCCAATTCGCCGACCGTGGTTTCCTTCGTCACCCGGGTCGCCACCATCGTGCCTTGGCGCATCACCGACACCGTGTCGGTGATCGCCATGATCTCGCGCAGCTTGTGCGTGATGAGCACGATGGTTTTGCCCTGCTCCTTCAATTGCTTGAGGATGCGGAAAAGGTGATCGGCCTCAGCCGGCGTCAACACGCCCGTCGGCTCGTCGAGGATCAGGATCTCGGCGCCGCGATAGAGCGCCTTGAGGATTTCGACGCGCTGCTGCAGGCCGACCGGCAGCTCTTCGATGACGGCGTCGGGATCGACCTCGAGGCCGTATTCGCGCTCCAGCCGGTCAAGCTCCGAGCGCGCCTTGGCGATGCTGCTCTTCAACAGCGCATCGTTTTCGGCGCCGAGGATGATGTTCTCCAGCACCGTGAAATTGTCGACCAGCATGAAATGCTGGTGCACCATGCCGATGCCGAGTGCGATTGCGTCGTTGGAGGTGCTGATCGACACCGGCTTGCCGCCGACGCGGATCTCGCCGCTATCGGCCTGGTAGAAGCCGTAAAGGATCGACATCAGCGTCGACTTGCCGGCGCCGTTCTCGCCGACAATGCCGTGGATCGTGCCGCGCGCGACTTCCAGGTTGATGTCGCGGTTGGCGCGCACCGCGCCAAAGCTCTTGTTGATGCCTATGAGCTCGATTGCGGCTTGCGCCATGCAGCCTGTTCCCACTGTTATTTTTTTATCGCTTGGTCAAAATGCCTAGCATGATGCCCCGCTTATGCCAATCGGCCGTTCACTCTCGACAAATCCCCGCGTCCTTGTCAATTTCGAACCTGAGCAGGTTCCGCAAAAGTGTCCCACGGTTTTGCGATCTGAACCTGCGAAAACCAACAGAGCTAAGCAGATATTCGTGGGGCATCCCACGAATATCTGCTTAGCTGGAGGCTTCACATTCGCAAGGATCGGTTTTGCATGGCCATGCCTGACGATCGGCTGACGACGTTGGAAATCCGCGCCGCCGAGCAGGAGAAGACCATCGAGGAGTTGTCCGGCCAGATCGCCGAACAGTGGAAGGTGATCGAGCGTATGGAGCGCAAGCTCGCAGCCCTGACCGACCGCTTCCTGGAATTGGAGGAGCAGTCCGCCTCCGATGTGCCGGTGACCAAGCCGCCGCATTGGTGAGGAGCCATGGGGAAAGACGGCCATGTCCAGTGAAAGCGACCGCGTCGCTCGAGCCGGCGATTATGTCTTTGGCTTGATGAACGACAGGGAACGCGCCCGTGCCGAACGCGACCTCGAGATCGATCCCGCCTTTCGCGACACGGTGCTGCGGCTGGCCGAACGCCTGCGCGCCTTCGATCCCGCGGGACCTGAAGCGCGCGGCGATCGCTGGGAACTGGTCACGCAACGCCTTGCCGAACTGCCGCAAATGCAGACGCGGCTGGCTGGCGTTGGCGTCCCGGAGACGGAACCGCCGCCGCCGATGATCCACCGGCTCGAGCGGAAGCCCTACGGTGTCGGCCTGCATTCGCTTGGCGGCAGGCTGGGCTTCGTCATCGCGCTTGCCCTGGTGGCGGCCTTTGCGCTCGGCTATCTCGCCAGCACGCTATAAAGGCAATTCCAGGAAAAGTGCGGGCAGTTGGGCTCGGCGCCTTCGTCGTAGCCTTCCGTCCGGAATTGCGTCAAAGCAGAGACTTCGACATCAGAAGCATCGGCGCGCCGTCCTGCTCGAAGGTCTCGACCGCCGTCCATCCAAGCGCCTCGTAGAAGCCGCGCGCCTGCCAGGTATAAAGGTAGAGCGTGCCGATACCGGCAGACGCCGCATGAGTCTCGACGGTTCTGACCAGCGCCGTGCCGACGCCGCCGCCTCGATAGGCTTCCTCGACGATCAGTCCGGCCAGCCATGGCGTCAGATCGTGCGGCGAACTGATTTCGTCGCGGACGAGCAGGCAGTTCCCGATCGGCCGGCCGCGGTCGCGGGCGACAAAGGCCGCCTCGAAGCCGTCGCCGGCGATCAGCCCGCGCAGCCCGGCCATGTCCTCGTCGAGTGTCCGATCCGTACCCTCAAAGAAAGCCTCGAGCCGAAGCCGCGCCATTGGCTCGACGTCGCCTTCGGCCATGGCTTCGATTGCCGGTCGCATCGTGCCGTCTCCAGAACAAAACCACCGGGCATTGGCCCGGCGGTTCGAACCCCAGAGCAATTCCACGAAAAGTGCGTAGCGGTTTTCCGTCCGGAATTGCGTGAAAACAAAAGCTAGAGCGGTTCAATCACTGAACCGCTCCGGCTCAGCTGCCGATCAATAGGGGCAGGCGTTGTCGGCGGTGTAGTCGTGCACCTGGACCTTGCCAGCGATGATGTCGGCCTTGGCCTTTTCGACGGCCGCTTTCATCTCATCGGTCACCAGCGCCTTGTTGTTGTCGTCCATGGCGTAGTCGACGCCGCCTTCCTTGAGGCCGAGATTCTCCAGACCACCCTTGAAGGTGCCGTTCTTGCCGTCCATGAAGGTGTTGTAGACGGCAACGTCGACGCGCTTCATCATCGAGGTCAGCACCTTGCCGGGCTGCAGGCCATTCTGGTTGGAATCGACGCCGATGCCGAGCTTGCCGGCATCCGCCGCCGCCTGCAGCACGCCAACGCCGGTGCCGCCGGCAGCGGCATAGACCACGTCGGCGCCCTGATCGATCTGCGTCTTGGCGATCTCGCCGCCCTTGGCCGGGTCGTTCCAGGCGGCCGGCGTATCGCCGGTCATGTTCTGGATGACATCGGTCGCGCCGGCCGACTTGGCGCCGCCGACATAGCCGCATTCGAACTTGCGGATCAGCGGGATGTCCATGCCGCCGATGAAGCCCACCTTCTTCGACTTCGACGCCATCGCCGCCAGGATGCCGACGAGGTAGGAGCCTTCGTTCTCCTTGAACACCAGCGAGCGGACATTGGGAAGGTCGACGGCATCGTCGATGATGGCGAAGTTGAGGTCGGGATAATCTTTCGCGACCGCTTTCAGCGCGTCCTCCCAGGCAAAGCCCGCCATGACGATCGGATTGCGGCCGTCCTCGGCGAAGCGGCGCAGCGCCTGCTCGCGCTGCGAGGCGTTGGAGACTTCGAATTCGACATAGGCGACGCCGGTTTCCTTCTTGAACTTCTCGGCGCCGTTATAGGCGGCCTCGTTGAAGGATTTGTCGAACTTGCCGCCCAGATCGTAGAGGATGGCCGGCTGCACGTCCGCGGCGAAAGCCGGAAGAACCATTGCGGTTGCGGCCAGAAGGCCGAGAACGATACGTTTCATGTGATCCACACCCTGTCGGTTATTTTTCCGTTTTTGCACCGCCTGCTCGCCCGGTTCTCCGGCGGGCTGGCGAGGCCAGGCAGGAAGTGTTTGACCCTCCCGCTCGCGGTCAATCTGGCACGGCGCGAAACAAAATTCACGTGGAATTTTGACCTGTTGGAAAAAGCGGTTATCGGCGATCCGGCACGTCTCTTAAAAGCAATTCCACGAAAGAGTGTGTTGCGGTTTGCATGCGGAATTGCGTCAGAACAGCCTTCAAGGGCTTGGAGCGAATTCCGCGCCGCGGCGCTTGCGCCGGTAGCCGATGGCGTAGAGCAGGAAGGCAAGCACCGCGAACACCGCGAAACCGGGTTGCGCGAGCACCCAGGCGACCGCGCCGTCCCAGACCAGAGGGTTTGCCTTGGCGCGCACGAAAGTCTCGAAAGCCGCGCGGGTATCGGGCGAGACCGCGAGCCAGCTTGCGTTGAGCGGCGTCATCACCAGCGACGACGCCGCGACCGAGCGTGTCGTGTCGATCACCACCATGATGACGGAAATCGACAGCGCAACCATGGCTGCCAGCCGAAAGATGAAACGCAACATCGATGCTCTCCCCGGGAAAGCTCCCGTCTACCCCGCAATCGACATAGAGCGTGCGTGGTTCCCGCGCAATCGCGGCCCGTGAAATTAGCGAGCCCGCGCCGGCACGCGCCGGTTCACCCGCCAGACGGCGAAAATACCGCCGGCGATCGCGCCGACGATCAGGCCTCCCAGGCCGACAAAAGCCGCGAAAAATCCGCAGGCGCCCTCGAAGCAGCTCATATGCGTCAGGTCCGCGATCAGCGAGCCGGCGAAGAACCCGGCGCAGGCGCCGATCGCGCCGCCAAGGATGATGCCGAGCAGCGCGGCAAGGATCGAGACGAAGACCGGCGGCCGCTCGGTCTCCGGATTGGCGTAGATCGTGTCCGCGCCTGCCCCGTTGCGCAGGAGATAGATGCACAGCAGGCCGATGGCGATCTCGGCCACTGTGAAGCCCAACGCTTCGGCCGAGAAGGCGAAGCTGTAAAACACATAGGCCTGGCGCACGAGGAGCCAGATGATGATGGCGATTTGCCAGATCGTGTAATGGCGCGGGAAGCGGGCCGACCGGTTGAAGGCAAGGCCAAGCAGGTACAGCCCCCACAGGATGGTGATGACGCCGCCGGTCAAGCCGCCATAGACCAGGAAGAACACGCTGTCGGGCAGGCTAAAGTCGCCGATCAGCCGCCAGGAGGAGATCAGCCCGTAGGCCGACAGCCCCATGACGATGACAAGCCACGCCACCGGGATGAAGGACAGGCCGCCGTCCGGCCGCCCCGCGGGTTGCTGGTCGATCGATGCCATGTCGGAACGCCCTCGCCCAAGCAATTCCAGGAAGGCCGCCTGCCGGCTTTCGTCGGGATTGCAAAACCGAACCGGCAATTCCAGGAAAGCCCGCAACCGTTCACCGGGATTGCATGATTAACGGCAGTCGACAGCCGGGCGCAGGCGAAGTCAAGCATCACCGGCGCGCCACGATCGGCCTGTATACATCATTCGAACGCATCGCCCTTCCCCGCCCTTTGCGCCATACACGGCAAAAGCCGCGGCAACGCCAATATGGCTTGGCATTCGCTTTCGGATCGACTAGATGAGCCCCGCGCCTGTTTGCCTAGACGGCTAGCGGTGCCGGGAAGGTTGCCCGCCGGTTGAAGGCACCAGATGTCCGTTGAGGACTTCCCACGGGAGCATCTCCCCAACCCGCGCGGCGAAACCGGCCGACGCGAGATGCTAAGACGGAGAGGTGGCCGAGTGGTTGAAGGCGCACGCCTGGAAAGTGTGTTTACGGGAAACCGTAACGCGGGTTCGAATCCCGCTCTCTCCGCCAACTCCTCAACAAAATCAATAACTTAGAGAGAATTTTAGAACTTACCCGCCAAAAAGCCCATCATGCAGGATGCTATTGATTTAGACAGCATGCGACGGCATGAGACATCCAGCCGGGGCGCAATCGTAAAACGGCATCGCGGACCCCGTCGAGATTGGCGAGCGACTGCTCTCAAAGCACCAGATCATTGCGCATGGATGACCGCGAGCGCGTAGCGATCAAGGTGATGAGCCTTTTCGGACGGGGGATAATCGAGCCAGATCAGCTATCGGTAGAGCTCGAACGGGGGCTAGCGGACCTGGCCTCGCTGTGATCCAGTCCATCGCCCTGGCAGTGACGCCGTTCGGCAGGGGCAAGCGGGAGGCGGTCCAGTTCCGCACGGTCGGGCTCGCCGCTCTCTTAGCCTTCGCACTCGCTCGGCATGTCTAGCCAGATGGCCGCGCTACGTACCGGCAATGCCGACACCGTCCTCGATCACGCCGGTGCTGATCCTGCCGATGGTGTGGCAGCAAAGCCGGCGAAGGCCGACCGCCCCCGCGATTTCGCCATGGGTAGGGCCATACAAATGAACTTGCAGGGGCGAATCCCGGATTCTGCGAAGGAAGTTGCCAGCAGCCTTCAGGTCGATACCGCTTGGCAAAAGTACCAAATCTACAATTTGGTCATGGAGATCGCCCTCACCTTCCAGTCGGAGGCCTTCGAGTTGCTGGCGTTCGAACCAGCCGACCACGACACGCATAAAATCGATGCCGATATTTTCGAGAGCCCAGACGGTCACAAATTCCGAAAGAAATACAAAGCCAAAAACGGGGCGGAATTCTTTAGGCATGCGATGCACAAGGGCACCTCGCTGCTGGCACTCTATCAAGAACGCAGCCTGCCAAAGAACGTGACGCCTCATCAGGTTTTCGATGCGATCGCCACCATCATGGGCGACAACGGGAAATTCAAGAGCGGGCTCACGTATCTTCAACGCTTTCGCGAGAAAGGGACTGCCACTCCCTGAACGGCAATGACCCTAGTTGCCGCGCATCCGTTCAATCTCTTCCTCAACGCGAGCGTCGAGCGCAGATGTGGCTTCGTCAATCCAGCCGCGCACGGCTGAAGTTTCATCCATAAACATCTGATACTTTCGAAGCGCCTTGTGCGGATTTTTCTCCCCGCGCACGCCCAGGAGACGCTTGCGCCAAGAAGGAATGGGATCATTCCGATATTGAAATGGATAGTGCTCGCCAATCCATTGAACGTAACCATGGACACTTTTGCCTGGTGGCGGATTGGATCGTAGGAAGGCCTTTCCAGCATCGCTGAATGTCACCGGCCACGCCTGACAGTCGATCACAATTTGCTCCCGCGTCGGACGTTCGTCACGCGGATAGCCACCCTGTAGATACTTGATGAAATCGTCCTTCTCCGTAATTACGCTGTCCATGTGCGATGCGAGATGTGCCCTTAAGGCCTCATCGCTTCCGCTCACTTTGCTCGCCAACAACGAACACCCGGCCCTGTATTCCTCCCAACTGCCGGGCATGAAACGCCTATCATGGTTCGGAAAATATTTTTTGGCACGCTCAGGAATCTTCAAATTTGAGCCCCAGCCGATCCCGATGGATTTCAGGGTTGCCAGCACGTCACATGCGACAGAAAAATAAAACCGACTGAGCGCCGGAAGCAGCTCTTCGTGCTTCACACCGATGTGATAGACCTCGTTCCTATAGCCATGCGCTGTGAAGATCGTCTCGCCAACCTCCTGCGAGAAATGGCCCATCAGGCGTGCGAATTTCACCTTCGGCTCAAAATTGCGCCCAAGCGCATCAGCGAGTTCACGTTCGTATTTAAATTCTTTTGCGCGGGACCAGGACCTGTTTGAGCCGGCTTGCAGCTCGGCAATTTGATGCAGCGTTATCTCGATCGCATTGTCCGTCAGCATTAGCGCAAAACGTGCATTATTTGCATCGCCCAGCATCAAATGATCGTAGGCAAGGTCCAGCTGTTCGAGATTTGCCGCAAGCTGTTTGAGCATTCGAAAAGCGTACCAGAGACGACAATATTAGGCGAGATTTTGAGCTTGGCTGCCATTTTCCGCAATGTACGAAAAACGGGCTCTATGGCTTGCCACCTAACCCCAACACGGTTTCACCCCACAGGGGCAAGATTGGGCTGTCGGGACGACTCTATTCCAACGCTACCGCAAATCCAGGCCACGCCGCATGAAACGTTTGCAACGCGTCCGCGCGTATCCTGTCGAGCCGCTCCCCCATTGATGGTTCGACCATAAAAATAGGGCAACTGGGATTACCGCAGCCACAAGGCTTAATCGTGCCATCACGCAGGCCCGAGACGAACGCGCGTCGGAGTTCATCAACCAGCTGGATCGCCCGCGTGACATGCCTTTTCGCAACAGGATCCCGCAGATGGTGAACAGAGGGAATACGGCGAACGTCCTCTCCCTCTCGGGTTCGCCACAGGCCCGTATTTAGCGCAGCGATGGTATCCTCAACTGCCTGCTGGAATGCATGAAGCGAACATTCTCGGAAAAATGGGGTCCGAAACGCGGGCCGATCAAAAACGGCAGCCATCTGTGCCAAAGACTCCTCGTCCCCGAGGCTGGGAAAGTCATCTGCGAAACTTCGGAGCTTTTCGGCGCCGTCGGGAAAGGCTTCTCCCATACAGAAGCGGCGCAAGAGATCTTCGCCGATAAGGCGAAGATTCTCCTCGAAATCCGCACCCGACCAGATTGTCAGGTGATTGACACAACGCTTGTTCGCAAATGCTTTCACCGCGTTTCTGCGAGCTGCGGACACCGTGCCACGCGTCACGAACTTAAAGCTTGCGATGCTCGGATTGCATGATAGGGCCTTATCAATATCGTTCTCGGCTTTCGCCTGCGTGAGGCTGCCGCGATTGACACATTGGATAACGGCACGCTTGAAGTTTCCCGCCTCGTCGGCACACTCCCCCACGATATCTCGGCCTTGGTCGCTACCCGTTTGGCCGTACCATTCGACATCACGCCATCCTGCGCGGACGTGATAGGCAAAAACGAGCCGTTCAAATTCGGCGCCACCAAAATCCTCGAAATGTATCCGCTGAACCAGTTGCGCGACCGGTGCACGAGCTGTCATCGCTGCAATCTGCCTTCGATGATCAAAAGTCCAATGCCATTCATGGCGGCAAAATCCTGAGCGCGATCGAGCGCTTCATCCTTGCGCCAGTCGAATGGCCCACTGCCGCCGTAATCTCCTTCGGCGCTGTCAAAGAAATAGCCCTTTTCGCCGAAGCCATCGCGGTGAACAACAACCCGAACATGCCGCTCTTCGGGGGGACCTTTGCCAGGTTCCAGGTGAACGATGCTAACCACTGGAAGACTCCTTATAGATTCGCCTCAGAATACCACGTTCGCGAAATCTTCTCGACCGTGCCTCGAAGCAACCAAATCACCGAGTCTTATTCATGCCTGCTTCGGTTAGAAACTGAGATTCGAGCATATCAATCGCTGTCCGTAGCCCATTAAACGAGAGGCCTTTGGCGTGATCAACGGCTTGTGCCGGGAGTACCGATCTTAGCAACTGGTCGCAACCATTGTCGTCCCGCCAATGTTTGAGCCGTCTCTCTTTGAACGAGTTGCCCAAGAGAAACGCGCTGCGACCATATATAGCGTGGATAATATAGTAGATTGACCAAAGGCGAGGACTGACAAAGGGTCGCTCCTTGGCTGCCTCGTTGGCCCCTGCACGTGTCAACTTGTCGATAGGCACATTCGGGCTTTTGAATTCGAGAAGCGCATCCATCAAAGGAGGCGTCTCCTTGCCTTTGAAGTAGTCGTCCATTTCCTCTGGCAATAGGATGGAGTCGATAAAAACAACGATACTGAACTCGCTGCCCAGGCTTCTGACTATCTCCCAGAGACGTTCGACAGCCGCCATCTGACGGCTGGATAAATGCCCAGCGCTGTGGGTGGTTTGCACTGTAATGGTATTTGCATGGACAGTATGCGCGGCGAAACCGCCGCTCTGGCCGGTGGCTACGACACTTTCCACATAGACTTGCGCCACCCGATCAGCTTCGCCCTCCTCTACTGGTTTCGCGTGGTCCTCGTGGTCGCGCTTCAGGCGAATAAGCCGGTCAACCGTGTATGACTCTTTGTCATCGTCAATGACCGTATGGTGCGTCGGGCACATTAAGATGAGATTCTCGAATGCGTGCCTCTCCTCTGGAGGTTGATCTGGATCATGTCGAGAGCTGCGAAGCCGGGCTCCTTTGATGTGGCAAATCTCACCGACCAGCGTTTCACCGATAGCCATTGGAGCGTTGCATTTTGGAAAAGCGCAACGGTTTCCCGAAAGGGCAAATAGGCGCTTGATATCGCTGGTGCTTGGCGAGTTGGCGCTCACGATGTTCTCAGAATCTAGATTGTCCAAGGTGATCGTACCCGCTTCTGCCGCTGTTTCGAAGCGATAAGAGCGTTTCAATCCAACGCAGGCTCATGCTTAACGGTGCACCGGCCCAAGCCCGAAAGGTCACTAGCTCAGCCCTTGACGTTTGGTGGCAAATTTGCCAACATGGTGATAGATGATTACGTACCGCGATACCAGGCCGGTTTCATGGGTTAAAGCCGCCCTAAAGGCATTCGAGGATTTTCCGAAGAACGCTCAGGACGAGGTCTTGACGGCTCTCACGATCGCCGCCGACGGTGGCTTCCCCAGCAACGCTAAGCCGATGAAGGGCTTAGGACCTGGCGTTTATGAGGTGGCTTTACGTCACCGTACCGACGCTTATCGCGCGGTCTACACGATTCAGTTTGAAGGCGCCTTGTGGGTTGTCCACGCCTTTCAAAAGAAGTCGAAGAGCGGAATCAAAACACCCAAACAGGAGATCGACCTGATCCTTGATCGGATAAAACGACTGAAGGAGATGCTGAGATGAGCACGAAAAAAGAAGACAACATGGAATTGGTCCACGGTAGCGGCAACGTGTTTCGCGACTTCAATCGCGATGACGCCGACCTTTTGCAGGCCAAAGCTCTTATGGCGTCCGAGATCATTAAGATACTCGACGATCGTCATTGGACAACCCGGAAAGCCGAAGATGCCACGGGGGTTAGCCATGCGGATTTTTCCCGCATCCGGCGCGCAAATCTAGGGCGTTTCACGCTAGATCGCCTAATAACCGTGCTAACGCAGTTGGGGCAGGAGGTGGAATTGTCGGTAAATGTTCGACCTCGCCTACACAATAAGCATCCCTTACTGGCCGATGTTTGAAGGCTGAGGCTTGGAAGATGCCCTTGGCAAAAGCTGTCAATGACCTTGTTGCCATCCGCGATGGCGAACTCATTTTCCAAGGTAAAACACTTGATATCCCCTCTCTTCGGCCGGAACGGGAAATCGGCAGAGGGGCCAATGGAATTGTAATTTTATGTGAGAATACGTTCCTCAAAAGGCCAGAAGCTCTGAAAATATGGGTGAAGCTTCGGAACAAGGACCGACGCGACAAATTTAAGCAGGGAATCTCGGAAGCGCAAAAGGCAGCTGCAGCAGCTGGCGGCGTAGCTCCCCAAATCTATAGTGCTGGCGACGTAGGCGATGGTATCTTTTATGCCAGCATGGAAATGATCGAAGGCGAAACACTCAAGGAATATATCTCGAAGGAGAAAGGCCTTTTTCAGCGATCTGTTGTTGCACAAGCTTACGTGTGGGCCATTGAACAGCTTTGTGAATCGGGTCATGTGCACGGAGATCCCCACACGAAGAATGTTATCGTACGAGCTATAGATGAGAAACGAGTTCGCTTGAGCCTGCTTGACTTTGGTACGTCGCATTTTACCGCTCCCAACAGATTTGTGGAACGACACTGGAGAGTTGTCGACGAAACGCTCTCTCGCATGTATCGCGACCACTTCTTTTTTCGCCGAATGAAGGGCAAGCCGACTTCCTTCGATTCCGGAAGCCAGTATGCCTGGACGAAATACTATTCTGAAGTTGCCAAGATGATGCGAGAACTATCTGTAGGGCATTGAATGCAATAAAAAACCGACCTGGACACCGTAGGCGTTTCGGGTCGCGATGAAATAGAAAATAGATGGGGATCAGATGCATCCTTTGGCAAAGAACGCGGTTGGAAATCTGAATATTGTCGTTGATTTGGCGCTCGACTTCTTTTTGATCTACTCGCGGTTCGAATATGCAGCAAAAGACAACGGTCACGTCCAAAAGCCTGCGGCGCCGACCGAACTCAGACTGTCTCACAACAGTTTGGCGATGGTGATTGATGCGGATTTGCAAGCCCATATCCTGACAAACCCATCATTGAGAGGAGCGGTTGAATATTACGAGAACGATCCACCCAGGAAACAAATATGGGACGGCACCAAGCCAGACTGGAAAGTGACAGTTCAACAAGAGCCGATGCGTAGCGAACGACTTTTGATCTGGTTGACACGAGTTCGGAACAACCTGTTCCACGGTGGCAAAGGGTTCGAGCCAGAGTCTAAAAAAATCGGCCGAGACATGGCACTCCTAGAGAATGGCCTCGTGATTATCGAAGCTATTCTCGCATGCGACGAGGATATGCGATCCTCATTCTCCTCCTATCAATAGCCCTTCGCCTCTTAAGTTTAGCTGTCGAACATAAGGTCGCGAGTGCCCTAGCTTCTGGGTTCGACTCGGTTCAGATTCTTGCGCAAGTGTCACTCCGCCTATAGGCGCCAGATAACCGCCTCGATCGCTCTGAATTTCAGCAGCGTCGAGATCATAGCGTGCTCGCACAGCCCGGAGTGACAAGTAGCCCGGGATCGCCTCAAGAAGGCCGAAGAGCGTCAGGGCAACTTGGACGCGCGGATGTATCTCCTGCTCGAAGTTCTACCCGGCTTTGCGCGACCAGATTTCCGACATCGACAAGCGAATTGAGGTCCTGCCCAGCAACCTCGACGCGCTCGCTGGGCAGGCAGACCGCAACCGGTGCACGCGCTAGCGTGCTCAGCAGATCAGGCCGCTCAGCTCCATTGGCATTTGATCCTGGGCTCTATACTTTTGCGAGAAGCAAGCCAGAGGGGAGAACCATGTCGGCACCAGCGAAATGCATAGTCACTGGCGATCCGATCACGCCTGCGAACAACTCAAAGGCGCATGTAGTCCCGAGCGCGCTAGGCGGACGCCTCAAGCCGAAGGGTATCCTCTCGCGCATCGGAAACGGGATCCTCGACGACAAGTTCGACTATCCACTGATCGAAGCATTCCAGGCGATCATGAACCTTATTGGCGGGTCAGCCGACCGTTCAAAGGCGGCCATCGAGACCAAGATGAAGGGAGAGGACGGGAGGATCTACGTTTTCACGTTTGGGGAGCACCTCACCCCGCTGGATCATGAGTTCGTTGAGGAGGAAGTAGGTAACGAGACCCACTTCACTATCGTCGCGAGGACGCTCAAGGAGGCAAAAACCCTCTTGGGAAGGATCAAGAAGAAGCATCCCCAATTTGACATCGATGAGGCAATGAAACATGCCGTTACCGAGCACCACTGGCCGGAAGGGCCGCTGCATCTCAACATGCAAATGGGACCGAGCATCCTCTTCCCTTGGACGTTCAGCGCTGCTGCGGTATTCGCGACTTTTCACGGGCAGGCAGTTCCACCTGGTTTCCGCACGTACGTCGAGCGCTTCGATCTTGAAGCGCCGACTCTTCCGCCCGACACTTTCTTCTTCATGCCTGAAACCCGCTGGATTGAAGCAGCGGGCGAAGTGACACATCGCCTAGCGCTTGTCGGCGACCCGAAAAAAGGGCGGTTGCTCTTCTACGCCGAGTTGTTTGATGCCGTTGGTGTCGGCGTCACTTGGCCATACGCCGGCGATCAGCCGATCTGCGAGACGTATGCTGTGGATGTCCTCGCCGGGAAATCCATACCGGCGACGGTGGATCTGTCTGCGATCATAACGATGGCATGGTCCGCTACGCACAAGCTCGGGGATTCCGAACTATATGCACGGACGACTGACCGCATCGGACATCTCATGCAGACCTCTATTGAACGGCAGTTGGACCGCGAAGTCGAAGATGCGCTGACACGCGCCTGGGGACCTGCGGATGGCAGGCGGCTGAGACCCGAGGATTTCGTCAGGTTTCTTGAGGAACTTGCCACTCTCACAGAACACATTTGGACTAATCCCGCCGTGACGCCGGACATCCGCGAGCAGATGATCGAAAGATTTTCCGGAATCTGCGACGAAATAGCGAAGAAAATTCCCGTGCCGTTCCGCGCAGCATTCAGCCAGCTCCTGAAGCCTCTTGAGGGCCGGCTCGTCAGGGTCCATCATGCCGCCACTACTCGTGAGGGGTCCGGGGGCTTTTGAACCTCGTGCGGCTTTACCGGAGACTCCGGCTCTCCAGCCAATAGCCACCATGTCCCAGCAGCCCGATTTCCTTCGCTCCGCGGAGCCCGCGCCAGTTTGCCAAGGCAATGGCGCGCATAACGCCCATGTCTACGGGGCTGCGCTTGCAACCGTGAAACTCGGCTGGCGCACCGCTGCTTATCTTCATTCCAGTTTCACGCGAGAGGCCGGCAAATTGCTTCGATTCGAACATGGAGGAAGGCGAACGGTCGTTGCCGCCCCCGGCTATCTTGAGCGGATCGAGAATGCCGCGAATCGTCCAGTGGCCACAGCTACGGGGTCAACTTCAGCTGCGAAGGGACTCCGCAGCAATCTCCTTTTCGGGTATGGGCACATCCTCAGAGTTTACTAAGGGCCCGGAAATGCTATCAACGATTGCACTTAGCTTGCTGCTGTTGTTTTGACGATTCGGTGGAATCATGCGCCAAACGGCGATTGATCTTTACTCAGGTTGTGGCGGGATGTCGGCGGGAGCTGCGATCAGCATTCCTGACCTTGAGATCAAATGGGCACTCGACATAGATAAGTACGCGACACAGACCTTCAAAAAGGCCCATCCCGAAGCACTTATTGACTGCTGCGATGTCTCCCTCGTTTCGGCGACGGACGTGATTGACAGGGCCAGATTAAACAAGATCGACTGGTTTTTCGCCGGCCCCACCTGCCAGGCTGTAAGCACAATGGGTGTGTTCCACCTGGACGATCCCCGAAACGCGTTGTTCGTCCACTTCATAAGGCTACTCGACGGCTTCACGTCCGCAGGCCGCAGACCCAAACGCGTGGTAATGGAGAACGTGCCAGGCGTTGTATATGGCCGCAACCTCGTCATCGTGAAAGAGCTATTCAAGCTTTTCGAAGAGCGAGGTTACCATGTTTTCGCGGACGTTCTAAACATGGCGGACTATGGCCTGCCGCAACTTAGAAACAGGTTCATCTTGGTCGCCTCCATCGATCCGGTGCCCTCGACGTTCCCTAAGCCGACCCATTCCGCCGATCTCAGTGACGGACGTATGCAGTACGTAAGTGTTGCTGAGGCCATCGGCGACCTGGTCAAAACGTCCTCGAACGGCAATGGACTTGTTAGGCTGGCGCCGAACCCGGACAAGACCGAATTCCAGCGTTTCGTTAGAGACAAACATGGATTAGTCGCCAACCAATCGGCGAACGGCCTTAGTGAAGTCAATCGGAACCGGATTTCAAGCGTGCCCCAAGGGGGTAGCTGGAAGGATATACCCCCGGAGCTTCTGCCGGATCGCTTCCGCCGTGTCCGCCTGACCGACTACGCAACGCTCTACGGTCGATTGCACGAGGCCTCCCCCTCCTACACGATCTCCGCAGGTTTCGGCAACGTAACCTCGGGATGTTTCACGCATCCCCTGCACGACAGGCCGATCACGGTAAGAGAAGGAGCGAGACTGCAGGGATTTCAGGATTCCTTCGAATTCACCGGTCCCCGCCACTCCCAGTACCGACAGGTCGGCAACGCCGTTCCTCCCTACTTCATGAGTAAGCTTGTCCGGCACCTGTTGCATGGCACCGAAGGCGTCGAGGCGAGGATCACAAGTGGCACGCTGGCCAACGGCAGAAAGCTGCCGAAGATGGTCAAGAGATTCATGCGCCGGAGAAACGACTCGGAGCGCTCTAAAGACGGGTATGGCGGTGGAACATACTGGCCTGCCGGATGGGGGGAACCAATTGCTGCAGATGCTGTCACGGCGAACGGTCATCGTCTTGATGCTAAGCCCCTGCGATACCGCCGCCGTGACGAGTGGCGCGTCAGTAGGGACAGCTTCTTCAACCAGGACATTGCAAAAGTATACGAGGAGAAGCTACGGGAGGGCGCTCCAGACGGAGTCATTGCAATACCGTTGCTGCGCGAAGGAAAGGTCGACGCGATCGACCGCGCCATCGTCCAACTTCTCGCCATCCTTTCGGGCATGACCGCCTCCATAAGAGTCGACGTGCAGGTTCGTTATCTGCGTTCGCGCATCAGGCTGGTTCATGAAAAGCTGGCAGAGAACGCGGCCGTCAATCTGCCTGCAATGGTTCCGATGGAAACTGAAAGTCTCCTTCATTTCGGAGATGTTTCTGAGGCGGTCTCGCTAGCAAGACTTGGGTTCGAAGAATCGGACATGCTTGCGGACTCGGGTAATCGCCGACCACACCTCGTCTTGCACATCGAGCCAACGCTCGTGCGCAAAAAAGGGAAAGTCGCGAACCGCCTTTTTACGTCGTTGTCGTAGAATTGCATCGGTCAACTGCGTATTCGGCTCAATGCAGCCGGACAACGCCGCTTTCGGGGGGAAGCGATGCCGGAATTGGAAGCAACACTTATTGAGAAGTATTTCCTTGGGCCAGGAAGCGGCGGCACGATCGGCAGTGTCTTTGTACCCGACGAAGATATTCTTGAGATATTTTCAGTATCAGATGCTTTCGAGGCCCAACGGGCTCTCGTCAAATCATTGCCTCGTGCTTCCATCCTAAGGTCTTACCTATCCGGCGAAATTAGACCAACCGCGAACCAGGCACCGAACTATATCCGCATACTGATTTTCCTGTGCTGGATGCAAACGACGAAAACCCGACAGCGAGGAGATCGTGACTTTCGGGAGATGATCGAAAGGCACATTGGAGAGAGTTTCAGGGGAGCGAGCATGCGCGGATTGAACCCGATGTGGGAGCATCTGCGGAATCACCTTGAACGGGAACACGCAATCCAGCTGCACCTTCCCGCAATTCATCCGCACAGCCAAATCGGTCGTACGCTCCGCATCGCCTTTCCGACATGGCGGGACCGTGCCGCTTTCAGGAAGCTTCGCCAGGACCTTGATGCCGACCAGCTTCTCGATCCGCTTTTGGTGTCGAACAGGCTCAACACTACCCGACACCTTCAGTCTGAAAAAATGCCGTCGTTCGAGCACAACTTCAAACAGTTCGACATGGCGCGAAAGCGCGGCGGGCGTGCGTACATGGAGACGCCTTTCTGGCAGGCCTGGTATTCGGTCGTCGCAGAGCAGGCTGCCCTCGAATGTCTTGAGATTGCGGAAGGCGAATTCGGGGAGTTCGAGCTGTTTCGTATCTCCCCCATTGGAACCCGTGAGACGATCACGACGCCCGAAGAGGCCGTAAAATATGTGCCCAAGCCGATAGGCAAGGCTATCAACAACGGCGTCGTCCTCCTCGAAAACATTGGCTTCGGACGATACCGGGCGACCAGTTCAGTTCAGTCGAACGTCTTCTTGCTACACCGCTCGAAGCTAGACGAACGCACGAAGGGCGCAGTCAAGTCATTCAGTTCGATCAACAGCGTCTGGATCTTGGTTTCGCTGCGCGGCAGCATCGAGGACAGCCGGTCAGCCGAAGTCCCGAGACAGGAATTCGGGTGGCATGGTGGGATAAGGGTCGGGGGCGCATACCTTGGGCGTGCGCCATTGACCCCGGTTCTGACGCATCCAGCCCATGCTTCTGTCAGTGTTGAAATGGGCGGCACCGACATCGAGTTGGTGCGAACCGAAGCCGGACTCGCCATGCCCCTGGGCACCTATTCAGGAGGTGTCATCGCCCATAGCAAGAACGAAAGCAGGGAGATACTTCTTGTGCCGCGAGCCAACGAAGTCGGGGAATCGCGCCGGCTTGCGTTCGACGTCTCCCGCGAGTTCAGCGAAGACGAATTCTATTTTGCCACTACCCCCTCCCGGGAAAACGGCATCGAGCAATGGAGCGGCCGCCGCTTCCCCGCATGCCAGGTGATGGTGACCATTGGCGAGGCATTGTACGCAAGGACCGCGAGGGGCCTCTCTTTGGCAGAAGCATTCGAGATCGCCAGCAGGGGACTGTCTAATACATCGGAGCGTCCTTCGGAATGGGACATCCTTCGTGCATTTGGGGATTCCGGCTGGTTCGATTTCACGCTGCTGCGCCGCTACCCGGCGCGACGGCTGCTTCAGTGTCCCGTCACTGCCTCCGAATGCAGCGAATCCGGACTTGTGAGGATAAGCGGGCCGACCCCGATCGCCGTGGTCGAAAGGCTGGCCGCGGCCGCAGACGCCGCCGGAGTCACCCTTGAGTCCCTCGACGGTGGCTCGGCATGGGCGTTGCCGCGTTATCTCGTCCGTGCCCAGGGCGCGGCACTGCAGGATTTCCTGAGACGTTCCCAACTCCCGGCGCCGGCCGAAAAGGTCCAGGCGACGCCTCAGGATGGAGACCCCGGCGGAGTGCACGGATACCAGGTCATTTCACGCCTGGACGAGGAGCGAGGTTTCTTCGTAGCACGAACCGACAGCGACATGGCAGATGGCCTTTATCGGCTTGAGCGGAAGGAATCCCTCAGCCCGTTCCTTTTCCGCTCCGTCATTCGCGGCCTCGCCGACCGAACTTTCCTCTCCGCTTCATTGGCAATCCTCTCCCATGGGGTCCGGCGGCGGAAACCGCTCTTCGCCTATGACGGGTCCACATTGTCCGGGACGGCCCCACGCGTTTCACTGCCGTCCAGTTGGGCGAGATGGGTTTCGGACCAGACCCTGTGCAATGCGGGGCTCGACCTGCACAACGGAAGGTGGCGCTACGTCTATCCGGTGGGAGAGAGGTCTCTTGAGGCCCTTTCCAAGCTCGTCCAGGTAATCCGCCCGGGCAATGACGGATTGCCATGGGTGGATCGGTTTATCGCCTCGGCATCGAACGCCGACAGAACAATCTACGACAGCCGCGCCAAGAGAATGCGGACCGCTTATTTCGCGTTGGGAAAGTGAAATTGAATGGCACGTTCAGACAATAAGATCATCCGTGTCCGCCATGTTCAAGGTTACGGTGTCGCCATCGTCGCTGAGGTCGGGGATGACGACGATGGCCTGAGCGGGAAAGCCCAGGAGACGAAAAACGGAAAAATCTACTTTGGCGGCGAGGATTCATTCTGGCTCGTAACGGGCGAGAAGAGGGAAACCCATCTGGCGCCGAAAAGCGAGGATCTGCACGTTCCAATCTTCAACACTGCGACATCGGCTCTTGTTGGCCGTATTAAGGGCATTCCGGACTTTTCAAAGGGGATGCAAAAGCTCGGCGGCAAAGGAAAACCGGACGCCGTTTCGTTCGCAACGGCCACCCGCCTGACGGTCGGCTATTGCCCGCGCGACATCTCTCATGGGGATTTGGTCGAGCGACTTCGGGCAGGGAGGCTCGACGTTCCCTCACAGGGTACCGTTGACGCCATCGAGGTCCGGCCAAAAACCTGGATGATCTCAGGCTTCACTCGTCAACCCAACGGATCGTACGGCTTGTCGCCGCAGGTTCCGATCCGCGCCGTCCAGTCGGTAATAATCGAAGGCAAGCCGGACTGGATCCAACTGGCTTCGGGCCTTGCGGTGTTCAGGTCGCCGCCAAAATGGTCCTCTGCAACCGCAACCGACCTGAGATCAGATGAGGAAATCCTGAGGTCCGCACAGGAGTGGCTGACCCGTGCCGCAACGGCAGCATCTGAAACGGCGGGATCCGCGTCGGTGAGCCTTGTCGATCTCTTGAAGGCCCGCATTGCCGGCACCGTCGGCAAGGACGAAAGAGAAGATTTGGAATCTGCCGTCCGTGTGATCTCGAACCGCACGTCTCTTTTGGAGGTCATGCCTCTGTTGCTGAAGCGAGATCCGGAGTGGGAAAAAAACCTTCGTGATTTCGAGCGTGCGGAACGCAAGCGAATAAGCGAGGAAGTCAGGCTGAAGCTCAAGTTCGAAACGGAGGAAGGAGGCAGGCAGCTCGAAGATCTCCGTGCCCAGATCGCCGAAGCCGAGACGAGACTTGCCTCTGCGGCCCACCGCCAGGTCCTGCTTAAAAACGAGACCGAAAAACACGAGGCGCTGCTGGAGGAGAAAATTTTAGAAGCCGCACGCCGCCTGGAAACCGGTTATTCCGAACAGTCGCAGATCCTGCGCGAAGAGGTAGATCGGCTCCGTGCCGAGGTCGACGGATTGGCGCACCCAACGGCAAAGCCGTCCACCGCAGAAATCCCGCATTCTCCTGCCGTCCCTGTAGAACGGCGGCCCGCCCCTGCGCCGACCGTGGAGGCTCCGCCGATCGCAACTGAGGAAGAGCGACAGCGGATAGTGGGAGAACTTGCCAAAGACAGCGGCCTGTCACTGGCAGAAGTCGTAGCTGTGTTGCTCCATTCGACGGAAGACGTTCCGGTTCTGCTTGGTGAGAGAGCTGCTGGCGTTGCCGCTCACTTCGCCAACGCCGTCGGCGGAAGTAGCGCTGCAATAGTCTTCTGCGATCCGACCCGAATCTCGCTATCCGATCTGCTGCGGGACGAACTGTCCGGGTTTTCGAAGGCGGTCCAAACGGCGATGGCCAACCCTGATGTCCTCGTTCCCGTCGCTTTCTGCGGTATCACGAATGGACCGTGCGAATACTGGCTTCCGCAACTCGTGGAAATGAGACGCCTCGGCAGGATTCCGAGAAATACCGCGGTCGTTGCCAGTGCAGGCACTGACGGAATGCGCGTGTCCGTGCCAAAAACTGTGCTCCGCCATCTTTTCCCGATAAGGATGCCCGAGGGCACCAAGTCTCCCGTCGGCAACAGGTTTGCCGGGCGATGGCCCATGAGCGGCAAGGGCAGCGATGAGGGCTTTCAGGAGGCATTGGACCTGCTGATGGGAGGAAAGGACATCGCACTCGATGTCCTGAGGGCTACTGCCAAGATGCTTTCAAGAATGCCCGTGGCGCCCGGATTGATGATGGCAGACGTGGCGGCGGTGCTTCTTCGCCAGAATGAGTGGAACGAAGTGGTGGACTCTTCGGCCGAGGACCCAAACCTTCGTTTCTTCCAAAACATAGGGGGGTAGACATGTTTGATCCGATCGGCGGGTTCAACAGGATGATCGACCAATTTCTGGCGTATCTTGATACCGCATTCCGCATCGATGACGTCAAGGTGTCAGCAATGCGTCGCCAATTGCTTTCGGACCCGAAGCAGCTGGCGCTCGACCCGATATTCGAAACGGTCCCGCGCTACGAGACCTGGGGACGGGGCCTTGAGGCCTTGATCAACGATGCCGGAAAGCTGCCAGGTTTCACCGCGGCTGAGCGAAGGGCTTTCGTGGAACTCTCGCTTTCTGGGCTGTTCGAGCGCGACAGGAAAAGCGTCGAGCTGAAGTCCGCCTATGAACCCTATGAGCATCAGATTGACATGCTTTCGCGCGGCGTCACCGACGGAAGTCCGGGCATCGTCACTTCAGGAACGGGTTCGGGCAAGACCGAGGCGTTCATGCTGCCCATTCTCGCACAGCTTGCAAAGGAAGCAACTTCCTGGCCGGCGCCCATCGAGCCGGTCGATGACGGCTGGCTAGACAAGGGCAAGAGCTTCCGCCTCCATCGGCGGAACGAGCACCCCGATCGACCAAAGGCCATCCGCGCGCTGATCCTCTATCCGCTTAACGCGCTCGTCGAGGATCAGATGGTCCGACTGCGCAAGTCCCTGGATTCCCCTGAAGCGCATGAAGTCATGGACCGTCATTTCAGCGGCAACCGCCTGTTCTTCGGGAGATATACCGGTAAGTCTCCCGTTACAGGCTTCCAGAAACACCCACGGAGGAGCGAGACAAAATACTGGAAGGAGCGGACGGATCGCTCAAGAAGTGACCTAAAGAAAGAGTTGCAGCGGTACCGCTCCATCCAGCGGCGTATCTCCGAAGAAAGCGGGAAAAAGGACCTGAGATACATTTTCCCTACAACGGACGGCGGCGAACTAATCTCCCGCTGGGACATGCAGGCTGATCCGCCCGACATACTCGTCACCAACCAATCCATCCTCAATGCAATGCTGGTCCGGGAGGTGGATGCTCCAATCCTTGAAGGAACCCGCAAGTGGCTGATGGGTTCGGTCGACGCCCGCTTCTATCTCGTGCTGGACGAACTCCACCTCATCCGCGGTTCGGCAGGCGCGGAAATGGCCGGGCTGCTCAGGATTTTGTTGGAGCGCCTTGGGTTGACCCACCCGGATCACGCACACAAGCTCCGCATCCTTTCGTCTTCGGCATCGCTTCCAATGGACGAAGAGAAATCCGAGGCGAGCATTCAGTACCTGATGAACATGTTCGGCACAGCAGGCACGGCAGGCGCTGAAGACACGGAGAACACCTGGAAGCGGAGCATCGTGCCGGGACGTTCAAAGCGGGTACCACGTCCTGACCGCTCACCAACCCGCGAAAGCTTGGTCGCACTCGCCGAGGCACTGGAAACAGGCAGCTATAGGCAGAGACCAAGCGAGTTGCGGGAGAAGTTCATCGCGGCAGCCCGGACGGTTCCCGGATCGGCATCGCTTGCCGAGACGGCCGCTCTCGAGAATGCCACAATGGTGGTGGCCTCGATGCTCGCTTACACCATGCAGGGGACACCCCGTACGGTGAGTGAGATTGGCAATGCCCTGTTCGGCGCGGATGACCGGAAAGCCGTACGTGGCCTTCTGGCCATGCGGGCGATACCCGACCTGCCCCGGGAGGTCCTGCCCGACGACGAGAAGCCTGACCGGAATGTCGTCGCCAGCCTTCCCGGTTTCAGGATGCACTGCTTTGTCCGGAACATAGAGGGGATGTTCGCCTCAGTTGGTCTGGATGCCGACGGTGGTCTGGCGTGGGGGAAACCAAGCATCGAAAGGGGCCAGGACTTCGACGCCAACGGCGGGGCCGAGAGGAGACGCCTATTCGAGATGCTCTACTGCGAAGCGTGCGGTGATCTCTATATCGGCGGCAAACGGGGCGAACCTGAAAACATGTCCCGGCGGGTTTCTCTCCTGCCGTCTCCACAGGAACTGGAGAAGCTGCCAGAAACGGCGTCCTCCCTGCGCTTCGAAGATGCGAGCTACAATGAATTTGCACTTTTCTGGCCGGGCCTGGGAAAACCGGAAACGGAAATAAGGGCGGGCACTCCGTACAAATGGCTGAAAAGCTATCTTAACCCGCTGACAGGGATCGTCCAGGAAACCGAAACCAAAGGCGACGTGCCCGGCTTCCTTCTGCATTGGGGCGGTGATGACAAGTTCCACAAACGCACTACAGAGGACGACGGAACCGCTGTGCCATATTGCTGCGCCAAATGCGGCACCGACTACTCAGGCCGCTACCGACAGCCGAACTCGAAGAAACGCGAGGGGCGTATCTCGCCGATCCGAAGCTTCAGGACCGGCTTCGGCAAAACCTCGCAGCTTCTGGCAACCGAGTTGGTGGCTTCGCTGAAGTCGCAGGGCGGAGACGGCAAGCTGGTCGCGTTCTCGGACAGCCGCGAGGACGCGGCGAACCTAGCCCTCGAAGTCGAGGTGCAGCATCAACGCGATCTCAGGCGCGAGATTCTCATATCGGCAGCCACGATGATAGGCAACGATTACACTTATACGGACGAACATGAAGCCGAGTACCAGCGCCTCAAAAAAGAAGTCCTAAAGCTGCTCGCCAAAGACGAAGACCCCGGAGATCTTACCGCCAGAATGAAGGCGCTACAGTCCCGGAAGTCCTCGGCGCTCCACCCGCCCAGCGTGCCACTGAAAGAGCTGTTCGAATTCGAACGGGACAAGGTCGGCCATGACGCGCGCCCTATACTGTCCCAACTCATGGCGCTCGGCTCCACACCCGTCGAAGGTGCCGACACAAAACTTTCGAGAGTTGATGGAAAGCCCTGGTACAAGTTCTTTGAAAGAGATGGTGAACGGATCGCCTGGAAAACCGACGTGCCCGAGGAAGAACTTATCCGCCTTCGGAAAGCCAGAGAAAAGGTCCAGGAAGAGCAGCCGCCGGAGGCCACCGATCTGCTTTTCAGCAAGACCTACTTCGCACTCGAGGAGACAGGTCTTGGCTGGCCCAGCTTCTACGGACCCGAGGAATACACCGAAGAAAAATCTCGCGATGACGCAATGCTGCGAATCTTCGCGGATGCATACCGGATAACGCCCAACCAGTTCCAGGCGGAAACAAAGACAGCCTGGAGAAGCGCACACGACATGCTCGGCCGAGGCGAAAATCGCCTAAGCCGCCTTATGGCCAGGATTCTGCAGGATCCTGAGAAGGAGTGCGACGAGTTCCTTGTGAAACTCCGGGACACCCTGAAGCAGCACCGGGGTGACGGTTCGATCGACATCAGCATGCTCTATTTTCGCACTGCCGATCCGTCGGGAAAGGCATGGCGATGCACGCGATGCGGCCGTGTCCATCTCCATGCAGGGTTCGGCCGCTGCACGCGGTGCGGGGACACACTCACGCGGGATGAGGGGCTTGTTGCCTCAAAAATCACGGATGGCAACTTTCTAGGAAGGCGGGTCACGAGGACCGTGGCTAAAGCCGAACCATTGTTCCGGCTGAAGTGCGAGGAACTCACCGGCCAGACGCGCGATCCCGCCGAACGTCTCCAGCAGTTCAAGGAAATATTCGTGAAGAAGGACGCCGAGAGCGAAGCCGATTTCGAGTGGCGGGAGCTTTTCGATACCGCAGACTTTCTCTCCGTCACGACCACGATGGAGGTCGGTGTCGACATCGGCTCCTTGCAAGCCGTCTACCAGGGCAACATGCCTCCGCAGCGTTTCAACTACCAGCAGCGGGTCGGACGCGCAGGCCGCCGTGGACAGGCGTTTTCGACTGTCCTGACCGTGTGCCGCAGCAAAAGCCACGACGTGCATTATTTCCACAACCCGATCGAGATCACGGGATCAGCACCGCCGCCCCCATTCATCACGACCGGACTGGTGGACATCCCATCAAGATTGCTCCGGAAGTTCTGGCTCGTGGAAGCCTTTCGCCTCCTGCGGGAAGAGAGCGGAACTGACTGGGCTGGCGACGACGTCGTGCCGGGCGACATCCACGGAGAGTTCCTTTACTGCTGCGAATTCTTCGAACCCGGGAAAGGCTGGCGGGACAAACTCGCGGCAGCGTTGGTCCGCACGGACGGACGGCGTGTCCGGATGGCTGAGATTCTAGCGGAAGTGTCCAAATGCGGCTTGGGCGATATCACCCGGGAGGTGACTATAGAGAACGTCCTTGCCGAGGTGGACGACCTCAAGGAAGAGTTCGGCCAGGAAGCGATCGGTTTGGCGGCGGCACTAGCGGAACGCGGCCTTGTGCCTCTCTACGGAATGCCTACGCGCTCCCGCAATCTTTACGTCGACCTCGTACAGAAGAAAGGAAACTTCGAGGCCGAGTGGGATACGATCGACCGCGATCAGGACATGGCAATATTCGATTTTGCTCCGGGCAGCGTACGCACGCGGGAAAAGCTTCGCCACAGGTGCATCGGCTTCACGGGACCACTTGGGGAGCCGAAAGAGTTCGGCAGTGATTTCGGCGTGCCAATACGGCCCTTCAGTCATTGGTCAAAGTACGATTTCCACCTGCGGTTCTGCGAGAATTGCGGATCATGGAGCCGCGGGGCGAGCGATGTCCTGGAATGCAAGAGCTGTGGGGCGGCGATGGCGGATCCCGGAATTCGCTGCATCACTCCCAGCGGCTATAGAAGTGATTTTCGTCCAACCGACGAGAACCTCCAGTCGAAAGTTAGCCAGCGGGCCACGATGGCGAGCCTTGGAAAGCCTGACGATCAAAGGATAAAGGAAAACATCAACGTCAACTTTGCCGAACGGTCCGAGATTTTCCTGGTCAACCTCGGATTTAGGGACGAAACGGAGGACTTTACGGGGTTCCAAGTCGAAGATGCCACCGACGTCCATGCCAAGAGGATCGGTTGGTTCAAGTCGAGGCCGGTCGTAAAGCTAGCCGAGCAGGCGATCAGCTCCGAAGTCATCGCCGAAGACGCTGGCTACCGCTACCGGACAATGGCCGGCGAGATTGTCAGCGCATGCCTCGCGTCTCCCAAGATCACGAACTCGCTCCAGATCGGCCCGGTCCGCATCAACAAGAACCTTCGGCTGTTGGACATGGACGTCGGTCTCTCGATGAACAGCAAGAGGAATCCATCCCGCACAAGTGTCAGGGCCGCCGCGATCTCGGCCACCGAAATCCTCGTCCAACGGGCAGCATTCGATCTCGACATCGCACCCGAGGAATTTGACACGCTTGCCCCCAACATCATGAGGTCGGCAGACGGAAATCCGCTCCCTTATATTCAGATAGCCGATGCTTTGCCGAACGGCTCGGGATTCTGCCGCCACCTGCTTGGCGACAGCACTATCCCAGTGTCGGATCTCCTGCGAAGCATTCTCAATGACGCGGCCAAGTGGCCACGCATGGAGGTCTCGGACGAGCATCATATGAAGAGGTGCGGTACATCCTGCTACAAATGCCTTCAGCGCTATAACAACAGGAACTTTCACGGACTGCTCGACTGGAGACTCGGGCTATCCTACTTACGGTCTTTCGTCGATCCGGCCTATGAATGCGGCTTCGACGGCCGCTATGACGAATTCGAGACAAGCGACTGGTCGAAGAACGCCCATCGCCTCGCCCAGGAGACCGCGACGTTCATCCCCGGCAACACTGTGTCGTGCGTCAAGGGCAGGGAAGACATACCGATGTTCTCCTTGGACAACAGGAACAGCCGTTGGGGCGTGATCGTTCATCCTCTGTGGGACAGGAGGGCGCTGTTCAAGACGCTTAACCTCGGTCAAAGCCATGTGGCGGTAGACAGTTTTGAGCTTCTCCGGCGGCCACTCCACGTGCTTGAGCGCGCTCGGGCGGCGCGGTAATATGCCTCTTTCGTCCCTGTTGAATTTCTAGCACTCAAGGATAAATACACGCTCACGACGGAAAACAGCTAGGCCGCGGCGGCGTTGACGACTGAGATGATCGATTGAGCGATAGCCTCCGGCTTTTCGTGTTCCCAATACCTGAGAACTGTCCAGCCGCCGGCAGTCAGACAATCGGTTACCTGGGCGTCCCGCTCGCGGTTGCGAGCGATCTTCTGAACCCAAAATTCTGTATTCTTCTTCACCACGGCGGGATGGATCGGGCAGCCGTGCCAGAAGCAACCGTCGAGAAAAATCGCGACTTTAAGACGAGGTAGCGCAAGATCGCAGTTGCAACGCTTCAAGACGGGCAGCGGATAGTGAATGCGGTAGCGAACTCCGCTGGCGTGAAGCAGCGACCGGACCGATCGCTCGAATGGATTATCTCGTCCACCCGTTCGCTGCATGCGTCGGCGGACTGCAGGCGTCGCGTCAAGTCTGTTGTTCATTATGGCCCTTACTGCCTTGGACAAAGCAATAACATGGATATGGGTATTCTGTGGCCAAACGGAGCAACGGGTGCTCGCTAGGCGACCATGAATTTGATTCCTCGACGAGAAACGGAGAGTGCTCGTAGGACGGCGAAAGACATCAGTGAAGTCAGTCTTCGAAGCGGCGCCTGATTTGGCAGAGCAAGAGCTTCCGAAATTTAGGCCTCACACACAACGCGCACTGTCGAGACTGCCCCAGCCTATCAGAGGTTGGATTGTCTCCCCGTCATCGGTTTCTAACTTCCCTTCGTTCATCCACACCCACCGCGCGGCGCTGCGATATTTGAGGTCTCCGCGCCGCCCGCCGCTCGCGCCAACGAGCGCAACGTTAGCCGCCCTTAGCTCTTCATTCCTTCCGTCGTAAACGCATCTTTCCCTTCTCAGCCCAGCCAACTCGTGCGCGTTCGGCGTCCTCGCTTTGGAGCTTTTCGACGATCCAAAGGAGCGCTCCGTAGATGATGGCGCGATCGTCGTTGGTCAGCTCGACGATGCCTGCCTTGACGACGAGGCCGCCGAGTTCGATCAGATGCCGGGTGCGCTTGCGGCGCTCGACCTGCCAGATGCGCATGTTATGCCGAGCCCGTTCCGCCTGACGGCGATTGATTATTGCCCGGTTGCGCTGCAGCGCCGCGCAGGTTGCGCTTAGATGCCCGATCAGTCCGCCGGGATCCGTTCTCGAAAAACATCACCCCACGCTTGGCCCATGCCTCACGCTTTGCGGTGTCCTTCGTCTCGGCGATTGCGACCAACGCGCCAGCCAGTTCTTCAGTGCTGAGTTGATCGGCGCTGGTGGCGATCACCAGTTCGCCAAGCTGCTGCACCTTTCGGGTCTTGAGTTCTCGTGCCTTGTCTTCCAGCGCTTTCAGTTCGGCATCGAAGTCACGTGGTTTGCGCATGGCTGTCTCCATCGATTGTCGATCGGATGATGATAGGGCAGCGTCTGCGGCAAGGCTTCAAGGTTGCCGAGACAGCCGGGGACGGGCTGGTCCATCCCGAGAATTTTTCGAGGGAGGGCGCGCTTATACGTCGTGCCGACGTGCGAGTTGCTGTGTAGATGGTTTGGTCGCGATGGCGATCTATCATCTTCACGTCAAAGTCATTGGCCGCAAGGCCGGCTCAAGTGCCGTGGCCTCGGCCGCCTACCGCTCGGCTTCTCGGCTGCGCGACGCGCGCATTGACCGAAGCCATGACTTCTCGGCCAAGCGCGGTGTGGTCCATTCCGAGGTGCTGCTGCCGGAGAAGGCTCCGCAAGCCTGGAGTGACCGCGAACGGCTGTGGAACGACGTCGAGGCCTTCGAGGTGCGCAAGGATGCGCAGCTGGCCCGCGAGGTGGAGTTTGCCCTCCCGCGCGAACTAAGCCAGGCGCAAGGCATCGAACTGGCGCGCGACTTCGTACAAGCCGAGTTTGTCAGCCGGGGCATGGTCGCCGATCTCAATGTGCATTGGGACAGGGCCGAGGATGGCAGTGCAAAACCTCATGCCCATGTCATGCTCACCATGCGCTCCGTGGACGAGAACGGTTTCGGTGCAAAGGTGCGCGACTGGAATGCTACCGAGATGGTCGAACGCTGGCGCGAGCGCTGGGCGGAGCTGGCCAATGAACGCCTGGCCGAACTCGATATCGACGCCCGCATCGATCATCGCAGTCTGGAGGCGCAGGGCATTGCGCTTGAGCCGCAAACGCAGATTGGAGCACCGGCGCAGCGCATTGAGGGCGGCGGCCTTGCCGCTGGCGACAGTGAAGCAGATCGCGTCGAACTGCATCGCGAGATCGCGCGCAACAATGGTGCGCGGATCATCGCCGATCCATCCGTGGCGCTGGACGCCATCACGCATCAGCAATCGACCTTCACCCGAAAAGACATTGCCAAGTTTGCTCATCGCCACAGCGACGGAATGGAGCAGTTCAACGCGGTCATGGGCGCCATCAGCAACACGCCTGATCTGGTCGAACTCGGCAAGGACGGGCGCGGTGAAGATCGCTTCACCACCCGGCAGATGATCGAGACCGAACAGCGCCTGCATCGCGCTGCGGAACGCATGGCCGGGGCGGAGCGCTATACAGTGAGTGATGCACAGCGCGAGACAGCTCTGGCGCGGGCACGACAGCGCGGCCTGGTCCTCTCAGGCGAGCAGGTTGATGCACTGGATCACATCACCGATGGGCGCGGTCTTGGTGTCGTCGTCGGTTTTGCCGGAACCGGCAAGAGCGCCATGCTTGGCGTTGCGCGCCAGGCCTGGGCAGCCGCAGGCTTTGAGGTCCGAGGCGCGGCACTGTCCGGCATTGCGGCCGATAATCTCGAAAGCGGATCAGGAATTGCTTCGCGCACGATTGCCAGCATGGAACATGGGTGGGGACAGGGTCGTGATCTGCTCACCGCGCGTGATGTTCTGGTGATCGATGAAGCCGGCATGGTCGGCACGCGCCAGTTGGAGCGCGTGCTCTCCCATGCAGCGGACGTTGGCGCAAAGGTCGTCTTGGTTGGTGATCCCCAGCAGTTGCAGGCGATCGAAGCCGGCGCCGCGTTCCGCTCCCTCCACGACCGCCACGGTGGCGTCGAGATCGGCCAGGTGCGCCGCCAGCGCGATGACTGGCAGCGAGACGCTACGCGCGATCTGGCAACCGGCAGGATCGGCGTTGCGATCGACATGTATGACGCGCAAGGCATGGTGCATCAGGCTGCGGCCCGCGATGAGGCGCGCAGTGATCTGATCGAGCGCTGGGACCGCGACAGGCAGGCGCAGCCACAGGCAAGCCGGATCATTCTCACCCACACAAACGACGAGGTGCGCGCGCTCAACAACGCGGCGCGCGAGCGCATGCGCGCCGCCGGCGATCTCGGCGACGATGTTCAGGTGAATGTGGAGCGGGGTGCAAGGGCCGTCGCCAGCGGCGACCGTGTCATGTTCCTGCGTAACGAGCGCGGGCTCGGTGTCAAGAACGGAACGCTTGGAATCGTGGAAGAAGTCAGCACACAAAGCATGGCCGTTCGCGTTGACGACGGCAGGTCTGTGCGCTTCGATCTGAAAGACTATGCCCACATTGACCACGGCTATGCCGCGACCATTCACAAGGCGCAGGGCATGACAGTCGACCGCACCCATGTGCTCGCGACGCCGGGGATGGATGCGCACGGCAGCTACGTCGCCCTGTCGCGTCATCGGGACGGGATGGACCTGCACTACGGCGGCGACGATTTTCCCACACGGGACCGGCTGGTCCGCACCCTGTCACGCGACCGCGCCAAGGACATGGCTTCCGACTATGAGCAGATCGATCCGGCGCAGAGCTATGCCGAACGGCGCGGCATCACGTTCCGACAGCGTGTGGTCGAGATCGTGCGCCGGATCGTTCCCGAGAGGCTGCGCGACCGGATCGGCGGGCTGCTGGACGGGTTGCGCTCGCCCGGCGACGCTGAGCACGGCCACGACCGTGGGCAGGGGCCTGGAAGGGAAGATGTTGGAGCGCGGATTACAGATGGGGCTGTCACGCCGGAAAGGGAAAAGCCATGGCCGGGTACACAGCGCAGCACGGAAGCACCGCCGGACCCGGAAGCTGCGTTGCGCAGCGCTCGCACGAAGGCGCTTGTGCGTCACGCGCGCGCGCTCGACGCGATGCTCAGCGCTGGAAATGCGGACGGGCAGGGCAGTCCCGAGCAGATGCGTGAATTGGGAGATGCGCGCAGTGCGTTCGAGAAGGTTCGGCCGCATGGCTGGCGCGATGCCGAAGCGGCCTATGTGAAACATCCCGAACTGGTCCGTGAGGCGGCGGCCGGCCGCGTCAGCCGCATCGTACTTGCTCTCCAGCTTGAAACGGAAATCCGCACCGGGATGGACATCGATCCCGCCCGCCGGGCCGACCGCTTTGTGGAGCGTTGGCACAAACTCGACCGGACCAGCCAGCACCAGTATCAGGCGGGTGACATGTCCGGCTACAAGGTGACGCGATCGGCGATGGGTGACATGGCCAAAAGCCTCGAGCGCGATCCGCAGCTTGAATCCATCCTCGCCAACCGCAAGCACGACCTTGGCATCAGCGTCGATTCTGGTCGGCGCCTTGGTGCGGAACTCGCATTCACCCACGGAATCGACCTCGGGCGGGGCCGGGGCATTGGGCTCTAGACAGTCCTATCTGCCGCCGTCTCTATGCCGGGGTACGATGACGCGGAAGACCCTCTTGCACGCCCGCAAGTGTCTGTCCTCTCTTGATCAGGAGCAGTCAAAAACAACCAGCAGGAGGCAGTGCGTCCATGCGCGAACCAGACCGTATCATCCGCCTGAAAACCGTCGTCTCCCGGACAGGTCTGTCCCGGTCCACCATCTATCGCAAGATCGCCGACGGCACCTTCCCACGCCAGATCCAGATCAGTATCCACGGTGCAGGCTGGCATGAATCCGACATCAGTCGCTGGATAACCAATCCCGTTTCGTGGCGTCCGCATGACGAGGGCGACAAGTTGTGATGAGGGTGATGCACACTGCGCGGAAAGCTGGCCTTCATCGAGACGCAGCGGTCACGGCGGCAGGGTTACTGCCATGTCCGTCAGAAGCGCCGCCGAGGCGAGCGAAAACGGCAAACCGAAACGATGGTCGGCCTCGCGCCGATCAAGATGGCTTGCTCAAGCAGGGCAACTTTGGAGCGAAGCGGCCGTGACGGGCTGCCTCCGATCCGGCTTCCTTCGAAGCAGGCTGCATCCTCACCGCTCTATAAGGTCCGTCGGCTAACGATTGCCCGATCGATCGCGATCATCGCCGGATCGATATTTATGGTGGCGGCCGAGGTCATCCAGCACCGAGCGGATATGAGGCCAAGGGAAATCGGCGGGACGTTCCCAATGCTCACCGTCATGCAAGATAACGAGCAGCTTGGCTAAAATGCCCTCCATGGAGGTAGCCGCTGTATGCGGTAGATTATCCAGAAGTTCGCGTTCGGCTATTTCGGATTGCCGTATCAGTTCGTCTGCTCTCGAATAGCCGATCTCAGCATCGGCGGCATCCCAACGCGCCTGGTGTGCCGCGAAGTCGGCAACCGCCCTGCCCCATTCGACTTCAATTTCGGGAGAGTAGGCATCGTTCATGCCTTCCATGGAATGGAGCGTTAATTCCGTACCATCGGCAAGCCGTACCTTGGCGCAGGGAAAGCCGACCGTCCTGGCGAGGTGTGTCTCCAACCTTTGCTGTTCGCGGCACAGCGCAAGTGTCTCGTGGTGGATGTTTTGCCAGTTCCTACACAGACGAAGAGCAGGATCAGCCGCGCTGCTGCCGTCCGTCAGTTCGGCGGCCCGCGACTTTACCCGGAAGGGCCATGCCACGGCGGCCGTGGCCGTGCCCGCCAGCAAGCGCCGCCGGGTGACGAAAGACAAACTCATGCTATTGTCGGAATCATCCATGATCCGAGCTCCATGAAAGCTGGGGTTGTGGTTAGGTTGGACGGGTGTGACCGCACCTGTCCAACCGCTTAAGATGCCTGTCGGTATCAACGGTAGTATCAGTGTTACTATCTATGGCCAGCAAATGCAACAACTTAGTAATAGGGTTACTACGGATGGCAATATCTTCGGCCCAGTGTCGGATGGCGCGGGCAGCTCTCCATCTAGGCATTCGGGAGCTTGCTGCCCTCGCCAAGGTCTCTCCCAACACTATCGCGCGATTGGAGCGCGGCGAGGTTTTGTTCGACAACACACTGCAGGCGGTACAAGGTGCCCTGGAGAACGCTGGCATCGAATTCATTCCAGAGAACGGTGGTGGGCCCGGCGTGCGCTTAGCCAGGCGAAATTAGAGGTGGCGTCACGCAGCGCCCATCGAACCGAGCGGAAACATCTCAGCGACACCGCTGATAATTCCGGTTCGCCGATGCGATCAGCGATCGATATTGCTGAACAGCTTAGCGTTCCGTTTTGCTCGCAAGCTTATCGCCTTCGGTCGGCGTTGCCGAGGCTCATGTCTTAGAGCTTTGGTCAGTTCCCGCCCCGCAAAAACGCAGCCCAATCGCTCATCATGGCGCGGCGCTTCTCAATCATGGTTTCGCGCCGGTATGCGGCCTCAACGTCGCTGTTGATGGCGTGGGCGAGCGCAAATTCCCGCATGTCTCGCGGATAGTCCGAAAGCTCGCCGGCCCAATCCGAAAAGGTACTGCGCAAGCCGTGCGGGACCGCTGGACGGTTCGAATGCTTGTCCAGCCATCCGATGCGCCCGGCTTCCACCTCGCTTTCGTGCATCCGCTTCATGGTCGCGCTCAACGTCATGTCGGACAGCATGCCGCCACGAATTGCCGGAAACACATATTTGCTGTCGGTCGCCGCCTCTTCCATTGCGGTTAGAATTGCTAGCGCATCATCGGACAGCGCCACCGTGTGAGGCTTTTTCATCTTCATTCGCACGGCAGGCACCGTCCACAATTTGGCGTCTGAATCGATTTCCGGCCATTCCATGCCGCGCACTTCGCCGGATCGTGCGGCGGTCAACGTTAGGAATTCAAGCGCCCGTGCGCCGTTGCCATCGCGCTTGCGCAATGCTGCGAACCACGTGGGTGCATCTTTTAGCTGAACGGCGGGATGATTTTCGACGGTCGCAACCTTGCTAGGCTTGGACAGCATCGACGCGAGATTGCCTTTCCATGCCGCCGGATTGTCGCCCTCGCGATGACCATGGGCTTTTGCCCAATCCAATACCCGTTCGCACCGTTGCCGCAACCGGGTGGCCGTTTCCGTCTTGGTCGTCCAGATCGGTTTGAGAATATCAACCATGTGGTGCTTGGTGACTTCGGAAACGGCAAGGTTCCCAATAACCGGTGCCGCATAATTATCGAGCGTCGATCGCCACTGTTTGCGGTGTTTTTCGTTCCTGAATTCCGCCAGCGTGTCGGCCAAAAATTTGTCAACGGCGTCGCGGAATAGAAGGTGGCGCTTTGCAGCTGCCTCCGCTGCCTTGCGACGGTCGCGCTTCGCCTTGACCGGATCGACACCGACGCGGATTTCGCCCTTGGTTGTTCTCGCCCGTTCGCGAGCTTCGCCCAATGACACGTCGTGTCCGCCAAGGCCAATCTCGCGCCTCTTGCCGTTGGCCATTGTCCGCAAAAGCCACGATCTGCCGCCGCCCGGTGTAATCTGGAGCATTAGCCCAGCCACGCCGCCAACGGCGAAAATGGCGTTGCCAGGTGTGGATGTCCCCGGATGCTTTAGATTCTTGACCGCGAGCGCTGAAAGTTCCTTGGCAATTTTCGGCATGGCTGTTTCTAATTCCCATCATCTTACCCGCCAAAAACGATGGCATTGAATGACGCGGATTGCAACAGCATGCGACAGCTATAAGGGAGCGATGCGATCGTATATCTTTGAAATTGTTTCTGTATTTTTATCGATTGAGACGACATGCCACAACATGCGACAGATAAGCATGGCAGACGCTCTCTCCGCCATAATTTTCCTAATAAATTTAACGATTTCAATAATTTAGATAATTCTGAGAGCGCCCACACGGGAGTATGTGCTTCCTTCAGGGAAAATCGAGCAAGGTCGGCAGGATTCGACGCTCAGCGTCGACGTGATCAGCGTCCTGTCTGGGGCCGCAGAACGGAACGTACGCTTTTCGGGAGATTGGATTAGAGAGCAGACATTGCATCCAGCGTGGTGACGATCGTTTGATCCAAACAGACGCGCCATAAAGCAAAGTCTTCGCGCGTGGCAAACATCGCGGACGGCAATATCATGACCACTTTTTCCAGGCGTTCTGCTGGTCCGACAGCGAGGCGCCGAGGGCCCGAAGTACCGACTCGACAGTCTGTTGTGTCAATTCAGGCTTGGCGCCACGATCAAGGATGCCCCGCGTCACCTGCAGCCATATGCCCATCACGATATCTACCGCCAGCTCTGCGTCCCGTATGCTCACACGATCCTGGACTATCGCCTGGGCGATATCAGCCTTGAGGTTCGTCCGGATGCCCCGCGCATACTCGGCGCGCGATTGAGAACTCTGAACGACCAGACGTGCCCAGTTCGGGTCCGAGATCGCCTTTTCCAAGAACTTCGTGAAAGCGAAGCATAAACGTTTGACTGGATCGTCCAGTGCGAGGCGCGCGTCCCTCAGCACCGCGTCGAAGCTCTCCCCGAGTTTCTCCCCAACGGCCGCAGCCAGTTCGTCGATGCTTTGGAAGTGGTAGTAGAACGTACCCTTCGCGACGCCGGCTGCCTCCACGACGGCATCGATTGTAATCGACTCGCGGGGCCGTTCGGCCATGAGCATCGTCCCGACGTCCAAGATCAGGGTACGCGTTCTTTCTCGCTTCTCCCGTCCGATTTCCGCCCTGCGCGCCAAATCAATCTTTGCCATCCATTCTGCCTTTTCTTTTTTGTTCGGTCCCAGCATATCAAAGGAGCGGACCGGCAACTGCCGTTCGACTGCATTTCCCGGGACGTACCGGGAACTCGGCCTGTGGCGCTCGGCACAATAGGCCGCATCCTCGCTCCGATCCTGCGGCTAACTCGCTTCTCCACTCGCCATGCCTTTTTGCATGGCACGATTGCGCGCATCTCATATTGACTATATAGTCGATTTGACTTAATCGTTCAAGTCGAAATGCCACTCGGTTCGACCTGTGGCTTGCCCTTTAGTTCCCTGCAACCCCGATCTTTCGAGCGGAGGCTTCCATGCGCCTGTCGTCGCGTCATTTCCTGTTGGCCGGTATCGCCGGCCTTTGTCTTGCCGGTTGTTCACAAAAGGAGGCCGAGGCGCCGGCAGCGCCACGAACGGCCCGCGTGGTGGTGGTAACGCCCCACAAGTTCAAGCTGGTAACGCAAGGCGCCGGCCGCATCCAATCGCGCTATGTCAGCCAGGTTGGCTTCGAGGTCGGCGGCCGGCTCATCTCACGCGACGTCGACGCCGGCGCAACAGTCAAGAAGGGCCAGAAGCTCGCGGCACTAAGCGCGGTGGATTACCAGAACAAGGTGACCGCCACTGCGGCAGACCTCGACGCGGCCAAGGCCGCTCTCGCTCAGGCTGCCGCGCAGGAAGAGAGGTTTCGGCTCCTGCTCGGCAAGGGCTTCGCCACGCATTCGCAGTATGATGAAGCGCTGAAGTCACTGCGGAGCGCGCAAGCGCAGGTTCAGGCGACTGAGGCCAATCTGCGTATCGCGCAGAACCAGCTCGCCTATACGGAGCTCCAAGCGCCCAACGATGGCATCGTGACCGCGACCGGGGCGGATCCCGGCCAAGTGGTGGCCGCCGGACAGATGGTGATTGAAATCTCGCGCAATGACGAGCGCGAAGCCGTCTTTGCCGTCGCGAGCGAGGACATCGTCAGGGCCAGCCTTGGCATGCCGGTGAACGTTGCGCTTCAGGCCCACCCCGAAATCGCGGTGATCGGCACGGTCCGCGAGATTTCACCCGAGGCTGACAGCGCCACCGGTACCTATCAGGTGAAGGTTGCCATACCTGCTCCGCTGCCGCAAATGCGGCTGGGAGCAATCGTCGTCGGTCGGGTCGAAAGCGACCAGGGTCACATGGTTGCGACACTTCCCCCGAGCGCGTTGCTGCAGTCGGGAAGCCAGCCGCAGGTTTGGGTGGTTGGCAAAGACGACAAGGTGGAGCGGCGCAAGGTCCAACTGCTGGAGTTCGATGCAAATTCCGTCACCGTGAGCCAGGGACTGGCCGCGGGCGACAAGGTGGTGGTCGCCGGCGTGAACTCGCTCGCCGACGGCGAATTGGTCAAGCCCAGCGCGGAGGTCGAGTGATGGCCAGCTTCAACCTTTCCGAATGGGCCGTCCACAACCGTTCGATCGTCGTCTTCCTGATGCTCGTCTGCGTTGCGGCCGGCATTACCTCTTACGAGCGCCTCGGTCGTCAGGAAGACCCGGATTTCACCGTGCAGACCATGGTGGTTCAGGCAAACTGGCCGGGAGCAACCGCCGCCGACACGCTGCAGCAGGTGACGGACCGCATCGAAAAGAAGCTCGAGGAAACCCCGAACCTCGATTACCTCAAGAGCTACACCAAGCCAGGCCAGGCGACGATTTTCGTCTACCTTAAGGAGTCGACCAAGAAACGCGACCTCGATGGCATCTGGTATCAGGTCCGCAAGAAAGTGAACGACATCAGGCAGACACTGCCGCAAGGCGTGGTCGGCCCCTTCTTCAACGACGAGTTTGGCGACGTCTTCGGCACAATCTACGGCATAACCTATGACGGTTTCAGTCCCCGCCAGGCACGCGACTTCGCCGAGACCGCACGGGCCGAATTCCTGCGTGCTCCCGATGTGGGCAAGGTCGACATCTACGGCGACCAGGATGAGAAGCTCTATCTGAATTTCTCGCCGCAGAAGCTTGCCAATCTTAAGCTCAGTCTCGACGACGTGCTGACGGCCATCGCCCGCCAGAATGCCGTCGTGCCTTCCGGCATCATCAACACGCCCAGCGAGAACGTGCTGGTCGACATGACCGGCTCGCTGTTGGCACCTGGCGACATAGCCAAGCTCAATTTCTCGGTGGAAGGGCGTTTCTACAAGCTTTCCGACATCGCCGAGGTGCAGCGCGGCTATAGCGATCCGCCCAGCAAGATGTTTCGCGTCAACGGCAAGCCGGCCATCGGGATCGGCATCAACATGCGCGACGGCGGCAACAACCTCGACTTCGGCAAGGGACTTCATGCGGTGGCGGAGCGGCTGAAACAGCGCTTCCCGGTCGGCATCGAACTCAATCTGGTATCGGACCAGCCTGAGGTCGTGCGTGAGGCGATCGGCGAATTCACCAAGGCGCTTCTCGAAGCGGTCGCAATCGTGCTCGTCGTGAGCTTCCTCAGCCTCGGTCTGCGCGCCGGCCTGGTGGTCGCGCTGTCCATCCCGCTTGTCCTTGCCATCGTCTTCGCATTCATGGAAGCGTCGGGCATCAGCCTGCAGCGCATTTCACTTGGTGCGCTCATCATCGCGCTCGGCCTTCTGGTCGATGACGCTATGATCACGATCGAGATGATGATCTCCAAGATCGAAGAAGGCATGCCGAAGATCAAGGCAGCGACCTTTGCCTACACGTCCACCGCCTTCCCGATGCTGACCGGAACACTGATCACGCTGCTCGGCTTCCTGCCGATCGGGTTCGCGGACAACAATACCGGGCAATACACCTTCTCGCTGTTTGCCGTCATAGGCGTGGCGCTCATCGCTTCATGGTTTGTGGCGGTCATCTTCGCGCCAGTGCTCGGGCTGACCCTCTTGCCCGCACACATGAAAGCGCACGGGACGGCGGAGCCAGGGCCACTCATGCGGCTGTTCCGGCGTCTGCTGGCGTTCACCATGCGGCACCGTTTTCTCACCATCGCCGCATCCCTCATTGCCTTTGGCCTCTCGCTTTATGGCATGGGCTTCGTCCAGCAACAGTTCTTCCCGGCCTCCAACCGGCCTGAGCTGCTGGTGACGATGACGCTGCCCAAGAATGCCTCGATCACCGCTACGGAGACACAAACGGAACGGCTGGAGAAGGCACTTGCTGGCGACGCCGATATCGAGCGCTTCTCCTCTTATGTCGGTGGCGGCGCCATCCGGTTCTACCTGCCTCTGGATGTCCAGCTCGACAACGACTTCATGGCCGAGACAGTGGTCGTCGCCAAGGATCTTCAGGCGCGCGATCGTGTGCAGGCCAAACTGCAGGCGCTGTTCGCCGATAATTTTCCGGACGTGACCGTGCGCATTTCGCGCCTGGAACTGGGCCCGCCGGTCGGCTGGCCAGTGCAGTACCGGGTGAGCGCGCCTACTCCCGAGGATGCCAGGAAGTATGGCGAGCAGGTTGCCGATATCCTGCGGGCTTCCGGGCTCGTCCAGACCATCAACTTCGACTGGGGCGAGAAGAACAAGACGCTGCGCATCGTCGTCGACCAGGACCGCGTTCGGCAGGCGGGGCTAAGCTCCGAACAGCTCTCCCAGGCGCTCAACCGGGTGCTCAACGGCTCGACGGTCACGCAACTGCGCGATTCCATCTACCTGGTCGACGTGGTCGCGCGCGCCCAGAGCGACGAGCGTTCCACTATCGAGGCGCTGCGCCACCTTCAGATCACCACGCCGACCGGCGCATCCGTTCCGTTGCGCGAGCTCGCCGATTTCAAATACGAACTCGATGAAGGGTATGTCTGGAGGCGCCAACGCCTGCCCACGATCACAGTGCAGGCACAGCCGCAGCCGGGGCTGCAGCCGGCCTTCGTTCACCAGCACGTTGCCGCTGCGCTGGACACGCTTTCCAAGTCGATGCCGGCGGAAACATCGATCGAGACCGGCGGCACGGTGGAAAAGACCGCGCTTAGCAACGCCGCCCTGCTGGCCCAGTTCCCGCTGATGATCACGCTGATGCTTACAGTTTTGATGGTCCAGCTCGGGAGCTTCCGACAGGTGGCCATGGTCATCAGCGTGGCGCCTCTCGGGCTCATCGGAGTTGCCATCGCGCTGCTGACAACCAGCACGCCGATGGGCTTCATCGCGACGCTTGGCATCATTGCGCTCGCCGGCATGATCATCCGCAACTCAGTAATCCTGGTGCACCAGATCGAGCATGAGCGGGCCCAGGGGATCGAACCATGGAAGGCGGTGATCGACGCGACCGTCCACCGGTTCCGGCCGATCATGCTCACCGCGGCCGCAGCAATCCTCGGCATGATCCCGATCATGCATGACGTCTTCTGGGGGCCGATGGCCTACGCCATCGTCGGCGGACTCGCCGTCGCAACCATGCTGACGCTGGTTTTCCTGCCGGCTCTTTATGTGGCGGTGAACCGGATCCGGGAAAGCGACGAGCCATCGGCAGCACCTGAGCCAAGCGTCGGTGCAATCCCGATCCTGGCCCTGTCGGACTGAGAAAGGAGACAGCCATGTTGGAAACACGCCCCACTCTCCTTGACCGCTTTCTTGCGACCGATGCCACCATATGCGCAGAACCCGACGGGACCACGCGCCAATATGTCGAGAAGATGTTGTCCGCGGCGCTGCAAGAGGCGCAGTCGGTCGCGCGTTCCTACGATACCAAGGCTCAGATCGTGGGCGTGGGCTACATCCTCGCCCTCAATCTGATCCTGCGATTTGGTGATCTGCTGCCGTCGCATGCTCCACTCGGACCGCTGTTCTACGTCGCGGTCTGGGGGGGCGTCATCATGCCGATCATGCAGTTCGGACAAGTGCTCTATCCGAGCCGAAAGCGAGCTGACAAGGAACTCAACCGCAAAATAGCTGGTGCCTGCGCTATCCCGCCTGTCTACCATGTGGACCCCAAATTTTTCGCCGATGTGCGCGAACTGGTTCACTTGGCCCTGCAATCCGATTGGACCTCGGTGGTATCGGCTGAATTGCTGAAAACCTCACGCGTGAGAGAGATCAAACAGGCGCGCTTCCATCGTGCCCTGCTGATGACCGTCGTCTCCTTCGCCGTCCTTGGAGGCGAACAGCTTTTCCGTAGCTTCGCCTTAGCTTGAAAAGAAACCGAGTCAGGAGCTTGAAAGCTATGCTGAGGATCACCCTGCTTGGCCTGTGCGCAATTCAGCTTACAGGCTGCATCGCTGCCTATCCACGCGATGGCGTGCCGACGGAACGCATGGCTGCGGCCCAAGTGAGTGGCTATCCCAGCGACATACGCGTCTGGGGCGATTCCGACGAAAGTTTTCCGCCCGATCGTCTCATCGCATTCCGCGACGAGAGAATTCAGGCGGCAAAGGCCGATCCGTCGATCAAGCTGCGGGAACTCGACGCGCTTACGATTTCAGGCGGTGGCAGCAGCGGCGCCTTCGGCGCCGGAATTCTCGCCGGCTGGACCAAGGCTGGGACCAGGCCAAGGTTCGACATCGTCACCGGAATCAGCACCGGATCGTTGATCGCGCCCTTCGCATTCCTTGGCCCGACCTATGACGATCGCTTGAAGCATGCCTTCACTACAATCAAGGACGCCAACATCTATACCGAGCACAGCTTCCTCGGCGTGCTGTCGAGTGCATCGTTCACCAGCAACGCCCCCCTTGCCAAAATGCTGGACGAAGAAGTCACCGAGGAAATGCTCGATCAGATCGCCCGAGAAACCGGCAAGGGACGGCGCCTCTTCATCGGAACGACCAACCTTGATGCGGATCGGCCGGTGATTTGGGATATGGGCGCGATCGCGGCGAGCCATCGGCCGGACCGGCTGAAGCTCTTCAAGCAGGTTATCCTGGCCTCCACCGCCATTCCCGGCATTTTCCCTCCGGTCGAGCTGAAAGTGACCGCTGGGGGCAAGTCTTACCACGAAATGCACGTTGATGGCGGCACCACCAATCAGGTGTTTCTCATGCCTGCTGGCTTGAGCCTGCGCGAGCTAGATCACGCGTTCCATGCACGGGTCAAGGCTCGCATCTATATCATCCGCAACGGCAGGACGACGCCGGAACCTTCTGTGGTGAAGGCCACGCTGCCAGATATCGCGGAAAAGGCAGTCTCCTCCCTTATCAAGACGCAAGGGATTGGCGATCTCTACCGGCTCTACGCCATCTCCAAGCGCGACGGCATCGCCTACAACTTCATAGACGTTCCGGTAGACTTCACCGACGAGCCAAAAACTCCGTTCGAGAACAAATACATGCGGGCGCTGTTCGAGAAAGGCTACAAAATGGGCCGCAAAGGCGTGCCTTGGAAAAACATGCCGCCCGGATTTTCGAGATGAGCTGGTCGAGTCGTTGACCCGTCGGTCGGTCCGGAAAGTCGGCCTGAATCTCTACCACGAGCTATTTCTTCGTCCTCTATCTGTCCAAGTGGCGGACGCTCCACAAGCATAATGCATCCGGAGGATCTCCAACCGACAGTGGAAGTCGTGCGAGGGCCGGACGGCAGCTTGTGGGGACCGGCATGCGGGGCGTTGAATGGTGGATACGAGGCGCAAAGCTGACCTTCCCTACGCAGATGACTCCCAGAACTATCGCCCCGTCCGTGCAACAAACTGTGTAACAAAGCAAACAAAAAGCTCAATATTTTCAACGGCATATGTCTTAAATCGAAAGACGCTCTCTCCGCCGCGGAGGCAATCTGGCCATTGTTAGCAGGACAAATCCGACGCGCCCGAATATTCCAAGTCTGTTCATTCCGTCGATAACGGCACCAGGTCGGGCCGCAGGACAAATTCCTCCAACCCGTCGTCGAGTAATGGCGGTTCCTCCTCAGCCTCCTGCTTCGGCTCGACCATCAGAAGACCAACGACGATCAGCGCCAGGGAGACCCAGGTGAGCGCCGGTATGGCTTCACCCAACAACAGCATGCTCCAGCCTATGCCGGCTGTGGTGACCGCGTAGGCGTTCTGGCTTGCGAATACGGCGCCTGTGCTGGAGATCAGCGCGATGAAAAGCAGCATTGCCAGATTGCCGGCAACCGCCATTAGAACGACGATCACGCCAAGCTTTCCGGTCAATAGATCAAGCGGGATGAAGTCCCGATAGAAGGCCGCCAGCGGCATCAGCATCAAAACCGAAGCAACAAGGGTGATGCCGAACAGAGCGACGCTGTCGATAGCAGCAGGCTTGCGCTCCGAGAGGTAGATATCCTCGGTCGCGTAAGTGATCGGGATGACGAGTGCAATGGCAAGCCACAACCAGCTGGTGGCCATTTCCGCCGGCTCTCCATAGAGGAGTATGATGAAGATGCCGACGAGACCCAATCCAAGTCCCAAAAACCGCTTCAGGTTAGGCGCTTCCGTCCGCATCAAGGCAGCGAACAGGAATACGGAGAATCCCTCCAGGACGATGACAATGGAGACGATGAAGGCGGGAAGCTTGCTTGCCAACCAATAGACCAGCACCTGATTGATCACCGAGCTGATGAACGCAAGGATGAGGATGAACTTCCAATCCGAGCGCGTAAGATCAGCCAGGCGCGGCATTGTCCCGCGCTTGATGCTTATCCCGACGCAGAATACTGCCCCAATGACGTCAATAAGGATCGCCAGCCCTATCGGATGAGCTTCAACGAGTGAAGCCATCTTCGAGAGTGGCACGACAAGGCCCCACAGTCCTCCGCAGGCCAACAGCAGCAATGCGCCACGGAATGTGCGGATATTCTGCCGCATCTTGCGCTCGCGCTCATAGACCTTCTGGGCCATCGTAGCGAAAACCGTGGCGAGCTTGCCTAGGCCATCCGGGCGGCCTGCCACATCGCGGATGCCGAGCTTTGAAGGGTTGAACCTCCCGCTTTCCAAGGTCGCGGCCGCCTTCGTCAGCTTGGCCACCTGCCGCAAGTATTCTTTCTCGATATCGCGCAGTCTCTTCTTCTCGATGCAGGTGGAAACCCGTGCCTTGAGAAGCGCGAGTTCAAAATCCTTGGGCAGGAAATCCTCGGCGCCCAATTCGATCGCCTTGACGACGCTGCTCATCTCATCGTCGAGCGCGGAAATCACGATGATCGGCACATCCCGCGTTCTGGACGACGCCTTGAGACTCTTCAGCACCTCGAAGCCGTCCATCACCGGCATCATGATATCGAGAAGGATGAGGTCGAAATTATCGGTGGCGAGCAAATCGAGCGCCGCCCGGCCGCTCTCCACCGCCTCGGCTTCGTGTCCGAGAGCCTCGACCGATTTCTTGAGCTTGATCCTTATCGTCCGGGAGTCGTCAACAATGAGGATCCTACCAGGGCTGCTCACGCTATTCTCCCAGCTTGAAGATTTTTCGGAGCTCCGTGACGGCGGCGTCGAAGGCGCGCTGCGCGTTGTCGATTTCCGCCAAATCCGCCGGCTCCCCACTTGCGCACCGCGCCTCCACCTGGGCGCAGATTTGGCTGAGTTCGGCCGCCCCCATATCCCGCGCGTTGGATTTCAGGGAATGGGCAGCCCGCCGAGTGACTGCCAGGTCGGAAGCCCGAGCCGATGACCACATGTCCAGCATGATGGATGGCCCCTCTTCGAGAAAGGACTCCACGAGCTCTACAAGATCAGCCTCTTCGCCACCGACAAGCTCGCGCAGCTTGTCCAGTGCCCCTTTGTCGATCGCCACGACATCCCCGATGTGCGTTTCTTCCGACTATAACCAGTGACCGCGAGTTTCTTCCGGTACTGGTGAAGTAAGACCGAAATCGAACTCCCTGATTGGATTTGTGAGAGTTCCATCGCGCTCAAAGGCAGACTATCGCAGACATGCTAAATTAGCGATAGCACATAGTTCTCGATCAATACCGCCACGGCGCCGGTGGCGATTGCGCCAAGGTGCACCCTTCTTATTTAGACCCTTGGTACGCCAGGTTCCTCGAAATCTCGCGCTGCGACGGCAGGCCTGTGCCCGCCTGCCAGCACCGCTTTGCTCAGCGAAGCGATAAGGTCTTCGACGCGCAGCGGCTTGCTGAGATAGTCATCCATCCCTGCATCCAGATACCTCTCGCGATCTCCGGCCATCGCGTTGGCGGTCAGGGCAATGATGAACGGCTGACGCGCATATTGGGGGCCGGGCGCGCGGATCAATCTTGTCGCTTCGAGACCGTCCATATCAGGCATTTCGATATCCATCAGGATAACGTCATGGCTGCCCTGGGTATAGGCGGCGACCGCCGACTGCCCGTCGACCGCCAGTTGCGGCTTGTAACCCAGACGCTCGAGCACCTTGGAGCCAAGCTTCCGGTTGGTGGCATTGTCATCGACCAGGAGGATGTGAAGCGGAAACTTCTGCGCCATCGTGCTATCGAGAGCCGTCCCCTTCGGCTGATCTGATCGGATGGAGCGTGTCGGAGTTCCGACGAAGATCGACATCAACGTATTGAGCAATGGCGATGGCTTGATCGGCTTGGAGAGCGTGGCCGCGAACTTAATGCCTTCCATCTCCTTCTTCTTGTCTCCAGGCATGGGCACCATTGAACTGAGCAGCACCAACGGAACGCTGCCGTTGCCTTCGAGCGCGCGTATTTGCCTGGCCAGTTCGATCCCATCCATGCCGGGCATGTTCATGTCGAGAACGATGACATCGAAGACCTCGCCTCCCGCAAGCCTTCGAAGCGCGTCGGCGGGATGTTCGATTGCTGATGCAGCCATGTTCCAGGACTGCGCCTGCAGCGACATGATGCGCCGGTTTGTTGCGTTGTCGTCGACGAACAGCAGCCGTTTACCGGCCAACTCGTCCTTTGACGGCGCTGCCTGAGCCGTTTTTCGACTCGAGGCAACCGGAGCGCGGATGGTAAAGGAGAATGTCGTGCCTTTTCCTACGGCGCTTTCCACCCAAACCTCACCGCCCATCAATTCCACCAGGCGCCTGCTGATCGCCAGACCGAGGCCGGTTCCGCCATAGCGTCTGGTCGTGGAGGCATCGACCTGGCTAAATGACCTGAACAGGCGATCCATCCGGTCCTTGGCTATGCCAATGCCGGTGTCGCGCACCGCGAACTGGAGCGTACAAATTTTCCGCTCGCCTTCGCCCTGTGGACTTGTGTCCGCGGCTGCGGACGGCACCTCCATCACGGAAAGCACGACCTCTCCTCGCTCGGTGAATTTGACGGCGTTGTTGAGCAGATTGATCAGAACCTGGCGTAGACGGTTGCCGTCGGCGACAATCGTTTCCGGCGTGCCGGGCTCGACCACGTAGCCGAGATCCAGTCCCTTCTCTGCCGTCCTTGGCGCGATCAGGTCTATCGCGCTTTCGAGACATTCGCGCAGTTCGAACTGCCGAGGATCAAGGTCGAGCTTACCCGCCTCGACCTTTGAGAAGTCGAGTATGTCGTTGATGATGGTCAGCAGCGCTTCCGCACTATTGTTTATCGTCTCGCCGATTTCCCGCTGCTCATCGTCAAGTTTGGTGGCCAGCATCAGGTTGGCCATGCCGATAACGCCGTTCATCGGCGTGCGGATTTCATGGCTCATGGTGGCGAGGAACGTGCTTTTGGCTTCGTTGGCAGCCTCCGCCGCTTCCTTGGCCTCCGTCAAGGCCAGCGAAAGCTCCTTGAGCTCGGTGAACAGTTGTGCGTTGTGAAGCGCCGCACCCGCATTGGCGGCGATGGTTGAAAGCAGCCGCAGCGAATTTTCGTTGAACATGCCCTCCCGTGTCGTGCTCTGCACGCTGATCACGCCGACATTGCCCTGCGCCGTCTTGATTGGAACGCCAAGGTAAGACAGCGCATCCTTGCCAACTGGAGTTGCTCCGATTTCCGCGCCGCGTTCCGCGACATCCTGATTGATGAGCAACGGCTCGCCGGTTTCTATGATCTTGCTTGTAAGGCCTTCCCCGAGCCGGAGCGTAGTGAAGGCCTCGCCGAACTGATACGGGAAATGGATGAGCTTGGTCTTTGGATCGAGCAGCGCGACATAGACGATGTCGGCGCTGAAAATCTCCTGCATCTGATCGCCTATCAGTTGGATCGTATTGCCGAGTTCAGCTTCACCTATGAGGGCTTGGCTAACCTTGCTGATCGCGCCCAGTTCAGCGGCGCGATGCTCGGTTTCCTTGAGAAGCCTCTGTGTCTCGTCGAACAAGCGGGCATTGGCGATCGCGACTCCCATGCTGGAGGCTATCGTCTGCAACAGGCGCACGTGGTTTTCGTCGAAGGCATCTGACTCGTAGCTTTGCACACTGACCACTCCGAGCGTTCTCTCGCCTGAATTGATAGGCACGCCAATGTATGAAGAGGTCCTGTCGTCTTCGTCTGGAAAATAGGCACCGCGCCTTTTTCCTTCCTCCATGGTGTTGAAAACCAACGGCTTTCCAGTGGAGATAATTTCCGATGTAAGTCCTATCCCCAAAGGGAACGGCTCGATGGTCTTGTAGCCCCTGTAGTAAGCGTAAGGAACTCGAACTAAACCGGATTGACTATCATGCAACAGAATCTCGCTGACCTCTGTGCCGAACGCCTCCCTCACTTTATCGCCCACCAGTCGGATGACGGTGTCAACATTCAGCGACTTCGTCATCGCTTCGCCGACGCTGTTGAGAATGGCCAATTCCTTTGCGCGGTCTTGCGCCATTTTCAGGAGCCGCTGCGTCTCGTCAAAGAGATACGCGTTGGCAATGGCAATGCCCATGCTGGACGACAGCCCTTGCAGCAGGCGCACGTGATCTTCGTTAAAGACATTCTTTTGGTAGCTCTGCACGCTGACCACACCGAGCGTTCTGTCTCCGGCAATGATCGGCACGCCCAGGTATGATTCGGTTCTATCCTCCTCCTTTGGCATCAGGGCACCCAGAGCAATGTGCTCGTCAATATTTCCCAGCAGCAGCGGCTTGCCTGACAATATGACCTTCGAAGTCAGGCCTTCACCTATAACAAACGGTTCAGGATCCTGGTAATCGCCATAGAAGGCGTAAGGGATCCTGATTAGATCCGACATCTCATCGCGCAACAGGATTTCGGTTACTTCAGTGCCGAATATCTCGCGAACCTTGTCGCCGACAATACGGGTCACTGTCTTCACATTCAGCGTTTTCGCCATCGCTTCGCCGACGCTATTGAGAATGGCGAGTTCCTTTGCGCGGTCCTCTGATATTTTCAGCAGCCGCTGGGTTTCGTCGAAAAGGCGTGCGTTAGCAATCGCCACGCCCATGCTGGAGGATAATCCCTGTAACAGGCGCATATGATCTTCGTTGAAGGCGTTTTTTCTGTAGCTCTGCACGCTAACCACGCCCAGCGTCCTATTCCCGGCAATAATAGGCACACCGAGATAGGTTTCAGTCTCGTCCTCTTCCTTGGGCATCAGGGCGCCCAACCCGATGGCTTCGTCGGCGGTCCCCAGCAATAGTGGCTTACCCGACAATATAACTCTCGAGGTAAGTCCTTCGCCCATCGCAAAAGGTTCAGGATACTGGTAATTGCCGTCGAATGCATAGGAGACGTTGATCAAATTGGACGTCTCGTCGTGCAGCAGGATTTCCGTCAAATCCGCGCCGAACATCTCGCGAACCTTGTCGCCAACAATACGGGTCACTGTTTCGACATTCAGCGTCTTGGCGGTCGCTTCGCCGACGCTGTTGAGGATGGCCAATTCCTTGGTGCGTTCCTCGGTGAATTGAATCAATCGCTTGTTTTCAACGGAAAGACGGTCAAGCTCGATCGTCGCGACTGCGTTGATATGTTCCAGTTCGGCAATACGCCGGTCGGCGGATGCCAGGCGACTGGCAAGATCGCTTTCGACTGAGCCCTGCATATTGGCTTCTCCCAAAAGGGACCTTCCGCCAGGTTCAGCGGAATGCTTTCCCCACCCGTGTATTAGCAAGTAGTGTTACATGCCAGACGACTGATTGACAGTACCGTCGAGGGGCGGCTTTGGGACAAGCTAGACTCTGCGGCTCGGACCCTGTCTGCTTCCGGCCAGTGGCAAGATTGCTCCAGCGGCCGAGATGCGGCGCAGAGCTGCCGTTCCGAGGCTAGCCCTCCAACCCAATCCCGGAAGCACTTAAATCTCGGAGCCACTTAGGAGTGCTAGCAGGCGGGTGGATTCGGTCGGCCCCTAATCGAGAGACGCTCTCTCCGCCATTTAACATGATTGATTTCTATATTTTTTCGGAGCAGGCCGAGCCTTCATGCTCGACCAGGTGATATCTGAAACGATCGCGCACGAATTCGTTGAAGAACTGTCCTTTTGAGAAAGCCGCCTTGAAAGCCGTGTAGACCTCGGGTCCTACGTCCTCATAGTCATAGCGCTTGCCGGTCGGGACGAACCATACCGAAAGGACCCGCTTCGACGGATCGTAGTGGATATTCCGGATCGCGGTGGAAGGCACGTGCAGGCTCCTGCTTCCAACTCTTAATTCGTCGTGCGCCGCGCGGTTCCGCCGCGCCGGCTTGCACAGGGGCTCCGATTGCCTATCTGAGCCACATGTCATCACCAAAAAGCCGAACCGGCGGGGTCGCCTTCCAGGGCGATCTCTTCGACGCGCCCGCAGACCTGCCGCCCACACCCGAAGGCTTCTCATACCGGCCGGACCTGATCGCCCGCGATGAGGAGCACGAACTGGTCCGTCATATCCAGGGCCTGCCTTTCAAGCCGTTCGATTTTCACGGCCATCTTGCCAACAGGCAGGTCGTCGGCTTCGGCCTGCGCTACGACTATGAGCGCCGCCAGGTGCTCGAAGCGCCGCCGATTCCGGACTTCCTGCTGCCGCTTCGCGCCAAGGTTGCCGCCTTCGCGGCGGTCCCGGCCACCGAATTCGCGCAGGTGCTGATCAACGAGTATCGCCCGGGTGCCGGCATAGGCTGGCACCGGGACAAGCCGCATTTCGAACTGGTCGCCGGCGTTTCGCTGCTCGCGCCCTGCAGCTTCCGGCTGCGCCGCAAGAACGGCGCGGCATGGGATCGTGAAACGATCGAGATTGAGCCCAGGTCTGTCTATCTCATGGCCGGCCCGTCTCGAAACGAATGGGAGCACAGCATCCCGCCTGTTGAGCAACACCGCTATTCCGTCACCTTCCGGACAATGCGCGCTTCGTAAGTTGCCGCGCCGGCGAATGTCCGGGAACCATCGTCCGGCCCCGGGGTTGTGTCGTCAGGTTTCCCGATGGAAAGGAAAGACGATGCGCATGTTGACGATAGTCCTGACCCTGTCGGCAATGGCATTGGCGCAGCCCGCTTCCGCTCAACGCGCCGATCCGCAGCCGCCGCAAGTCCTGCCTCCGGCCCAGCAGCCCGCCCCCGACCAGGCCCAGCCTGGCGAGGACAATGCCGGCCAGAATGTCACCAACATTGTCGTGGTCGCATTCGAGGATTTGCCTTCGGAAGTGAAAGCTCAGGCCGAGGCCATCGTCACCAGGACGACGGCCAAGGAGCTGGCCAAGCTGCAGAGCTCGGTCGACGCCTCGCCCGAGGCGACGTCGGTTCTGCATGCCAACGGACTGAATTCCTCGCAAGTCGTCGCCGCCAACATCGACGGTGACGGCACGCTGACCCTGATCATCCAGACGACGGCATGACCCGGCTGGACGGCGGCTGACGGGCCGCGATCCGCCTTCGATACTCACTCTTGCGAGGTCGTCATGACCGAAGCCGCGGTCCGTAACTTCACGCTCAATTTCGGGCCGCAGCACCCGTCGGCGCATGGCGTGCTCAGGCTGGTGTTGGAACTGGACGGCGAAATCGTCGACCGTGCCGATCCGCATATCGGCCTGCTCCACCGCGGCACCGAAAAGCTGATCGAATACAAGAACTATCTGCAGGCTCTGCCTTATTTCGATCGGCTCGACTATGTCGCGCCGATGAACCAGGAGCACGCCTTCTGCCTTGCCGCCGAAAAGCTGCTCGAACTGTCCGTCCCCCGGCGCGGCCAACTGATCCGCGTGCTGTTTTGCGAGATCGGGCGGCTCTTGTCGCATCTTCTCAACGTCACCACGCAGGCCATGGATATCGGCGCGCTGACGCCGCCGCTATGGGGTTTCGCCGAACGCGAGAAGCTGATGGTGTTCTATGAACGCGCCTCTGGCGCCCGTATGCACGCGAACTATTTCCGCGTCGGCGGCGTCCACCAGGATCTGCCGGGGCAGCTCTTGGATGACATCTGGGATTTCTGCGATCCGTTCCTGCAGGCCTGCGACAATCTCGAGGGCCTGCTCACCGACAACCGCATCTTCAAGCAGCGCAATGTCGATGTCGGCGCGATCTCGCTCGACGACGCCTGGGGCCTGGGCTTCTCCGGCGTCATGGTGCGCGGCTCGGGTGCCGCCTGGGACCTGCGCAAGGCGCAGCCCTATGAATGCTATTCCGAAATGGATTTCGACATCCCCATCGGTAAGCACGGCGACTGCTACGATCGCTATCTGGTACGCATGGAAGAGATGCGCCAGTCGGTGCGGATCATGCGGCAGTGCCTGGAAAAGCTGCGCTCATCGGATGGCCAAGGTCCTGTCGCCGTGCCGAACCAGAAGATCACGCCGCCGCCGCGCGCCACCATGAAGCGCTCGATGGAAGCGACCATCCATCATTTCAAGCTTTATACCGAAGGCCACCGCGTGCCGCCCGGAGAGGTCTATGCCGCGGTCGAGGCGCCGAAAGGCGAGTTCGGCGTCTATCTGGTTTCGGACGGCAGCAACGTTCCCTATCGCTGTAAGATACGCGCACCGTCCTTCGCCCATCTCCAGGCCATGGATTTCCTGTCGCGCGGGCACATGGTGGCCGATGTCGCGGCGATCATCGGCTCGCTCGACATCGTGTTCGGCGAGATCGATCGCTGAACAAAAGGGAGCGCGGAGAGCCCGCCAAGTCTCCGTCGTTCCCATGGAGGTCTTGAACGGTCGCGATCGTGGGCATCGCGGCCAGCGCTAGAGCAATTCCAGAGACAGTGCCCGCGTTTTTCCGTCCGGAATAGCGTCGGACAAAGCGGTGGAGCGGAAAGCCGTTTCCATGAAACGGTGAACCTCTCTAACGCATGAACACCGCTCTCAGCCAGGCGAGAATGCCCGCACCCGGCGAGATCGCCGCCCGCACGCGCGATGCCGCCCAGCGGGCCGGCATGTTGGCGCCGACATGGCAATGGCAGACGACCTCATGCAGCTGCCAGTCGCTCATCTCGAAAAAGCGCTTGGCTTCGCCGTAAGTGTCGTCGCGCAAGCCTTGCGCGCGAAAGATCGGGTCCTCGAAAGCGATGGTGATCGCCGATCCGTCTGTGCGCATTCTTTCACGCACGTCGGGTGCGGCGTATTCGGTGCCTGCCAGCGCCGTGAGGCGGCGGCTCGGACTATCCTCCAGAAGTTGCGCCCAGCGTTCAAGGCGCTGGCCGCGATTGGCGATGAGAGCCGGTGCTTCGGCATGAACGTCGGCAACGGCGTTGATCTGGTCAAGGGTTTGGTGCTTCACGGCCGTCTCCTGTGTCGGCAGATGGCCCCCGTCCACAACGGGATTTAAGGCGCCGACCGACGCCGGCAAGAGCCGAAACAGCCACGTAGAATCATTTGATCATTATCTGCCGCCATCGCGCGGCCCGATCGTGTTGGAACCATCCGCGGGCGCGACCGTTCTGCCAGCTTGTGCCGCCGATTACTCCCGACGAAGCGTCCGAGTGCGGCGATCACCTCCATCATTTCAGGTCGGGCAGGGCATCCCGCTTGTTGGGATCGCAGCAGAGCACCAGCGGAAGGAAAACGCGATGGCCATTCTCCCCAATCCGGACCCGGCTCCCACGCCGGTGCCCACGCCGCCCATCCCCGAACCGAAGCCGGTGCGCGAGCCGGATCCGGATCGGCTGCCTGACGAGGAGCCGATCCCCAATCCCGACGAGAACGACACGCCGCCGAAGCATTCCACGCCGAGGCGGCGCCGGCCTTGAATGGCTCATGGGCGGTGCTTCCAGCGCCGCCCATGGCGATCACTCATTCCCCACGCATGGTCGGCAGGTGCTTCTTCTGCGCTCGATCATGCGTTCGCGGTAGACGCCGTAGATGACGTCGGTGTCGTGCAGCGTCACGGGCTCGGCGATCAAGGGGTAATCACCCGAACCGCGCCGCCGTCCACGCCCCTTCCGCCGCGTTCGACGCCACTGCCGCGGCAACGAACTTCACGCCGCGCGCGCCGTCGACGACATCGGGCACCTGCGCCGCCCGTCCAGTATCGACCGCACTGCCCGAGCGGTGCGCGCGAATAATGTCGGCGGCGTCGCGGTAGAAATTGGCGAAGGCCTCGATATAGCCTTCCGGATGCGCCGCCGGCATGCGCGAGAGGCGCCGGGCTTCCGCCGTCGAGCCATGGCCGCCACGCACCAGCGTGCGCGTTTCCTCGCCATAGGGCGAGAAGCGCAACTCCTCCGGCCGCGATCCAGACCATTCGAGCCCGGCCTTCTCGCCATAGATGCGCACCGACAGGTCGTTGTAGTGGCCGGGCGAGGTCTGGCTGGCGAGGATCGTGCCGCGCGCCCCGTCCGTCCAGCGCAGCAGCACATGCGCGTTGTCGTCGAGTCGCCGCCCCGGCACGGCGGTGAACAGGTCTGCGGAAACCGCCTCGGCCTCGAAACCGGAAATGAAGCTCGCCAGGTTGAAGGCATGCACGCCGATATCGGCGAGCACCGCCGACTGGCCGGCGCGCGCCGGATCGGTGCGCCATTCGGCCTGCTTCTGGCCCTCGGCATCGATCGGCTTGGTCAGCCAGTCCTGGATATAGGCGCCGTGCACCGACACGATGCGGCCGAGTTCGCCCGCCGCCACCATCTCGCGCGCCTGGCGCACCATGGCGTAACCGGTGTTGTTGAGCGTGACGACGAAGCGGCGCTTCCTGGCTTTGGTCAGCGCAACCAGCGCTTCGGCCTCGGCAAGCGTCGTCGACAGCGGCTTGTCGCAGATCACGTCGATGCCGGCTTCGAGGAAGGCGGTGGCGACCGGCGCATGCAGATGGTTGGGCGTGACGATGACCACCGCCTCGATGCCGTCCGGTCGCGCCGCTTCGGCCTTCGCCATGGCGCGGTAGTCGGCGTAGCTGCGCTCAGGCGCGATGCCGATCTCCGCAGCGGAGGCCGCGGCATTCTCCGGATCCGAAGACAGCGCGCCCGCGACCAGCGCGATCTGGTCGTCGAGGCGCATGGCCAGCCGATGCACGGCGCCGATGAAGGCGTTGCGGCCGCCTCCGACCATGCCGACCCGGAGACGTTGACGCGACGTACAATCGGCGGTTGCATAGACCATGATTGTGATTATTCTCCCAAGTTCGATGTGCCGGTCGTCGCGGATGTTCGTCGTAACCGACCGCCGTTGTTTTCGAATGATATTTCTATTTTTTGTTTTGTAAAACGATTGTGCCGCGTTAGCTTTTGATCCAGGTCCAGCTAGAGCATGATCCCGAAAAGTGGGAACCGATTTTCGGAAAAAGATCATGTTTCAACAACGAGGTGGATCAGGAGGGCAGGGATCGGATGACGCATCCGATGGTTGGGGTCACGATGAGGCATATCCTATGAGCGGCCGCGGCAAGGCGGCCGACGAGCCGTCCGCCCACAGCCTGGAGACGGCGGCGAGAAAGCGGAGCCGGTCGCTGGCAGCACTTGGCTACACCAAGCCGCAAACCTATGAAGAGCTGCGGGCGGTGCTCTCGTCAGGCACCGTGCATTTCCCGAAACGGCTTCGCCAGGTCGCGATCTTCCTCTGGCAGCATCCGAGCGACGTGGCTCTGGGCACGATCGCGCAAGTGGCGGACCAGGCCGGCGTGCAGCCCTCGACCCTGGTGCGCTTCGCGCAGATCTTCGGCTACTCCGGCTTTTCCGATTTCCAGGTCCTGTTCAAGGACCGCATGAAAGGCTCCTGGCCGGACATGCAAGGCAGCCAGGAAAAGGCAGCAGAACCGAATGCGAACCTGCATTTCCTCAATGGCATGGTCGGTGCCTGCCAGGCCTCGCTCGGCCGCATCGGCAATAATTTCGATATCGCCACTTTCGAGACGATGGTCGACCATCTGGCAGCGGCCGAGCTGATCTATGTGATCGGCAGCAAGCGCGCCTTCCCGGTCACCACCTATCTGTCGCTGACGCTCTCGCAGCAGGGCGTGCGCAACGTGCTGGTCGACAATGTCGGCTCAACCGCGCTCGACCAGGTCGGTTGCATCACGCCGCGCGATGCGGTGCTGGCCGTCTCCTTCAGCCCTTACAATTCGATCACGCCCGACCTCGTCGCCGTCGCGCATGAGCGCAAGGCGCGCATCGTCGCCATCACCGACAGCACCTTTTCGCCGCTGGTAAAACTCTCCGACACCTGGCTGGAAGTGGTCGAGCAGGATTTCGGCGGCTTCCGTTCGCTCGCCGCCTCGCTCGCGGTCGGCATGGCCTTGGTCCACGGCGTCGTCGCGCAACGGACAGGCTGACAAGAGCAATTCCAGGATAAAGCGTGAGCGGTTTTCCGTCCGGAATTGCGAAAGACAAGGAGATAGAGCGGTTCACCGGTTCAATGAAAACGGCGAACCACTCTAGCACGATTTGACTAAAGAGAACTATCGTTCCATATTTGAAAAAATGGAAACTTTGTTCCGGGAGGAGGAATGGAGGTTCGTCTCGACGGCAAGGTGGTGCTGGTCACCGGCGCGACGCAAGGCATCGGCCGGGCGATCGCCGAGATCGCCGCGCGCTCCGGCGCCGCCGGACTGCTGATCACTGGCCGTGACCAGGAACGTGGCGACGCTGCCGCGGCAGAGCTCTCGGCCATGGGCACCGCTACCGCCTTCGCTTCCGCCGACCTCGGTGATCCGCAAACCCCGGCGCGGCTGGCGCAGGCCTGCATCGAACGCTTCGGCCGCATCGACGGCCTGGTCAATGCCGCCGGGCTGACCGATCGCGCCTCTTTCGTCGACGCCACGCTCGACGATTGGGCATCGCTGTTTGCCGTCAACGCCCGCGCGCCCTTCTTCCTGATGCAGGCGGCGATCGCCGACATGAAGAAGCGCGGACAGGGCGGCTCGATCGTCAACATCCTGTCGATCAACGCGCATTGCGGCTCGCCGGAGCTTGCCGTCTATTCCGCCACCAAGGGCGCGCTGGCGACGCTGACCAAGAACGCCGCCAACGCCCACCGCTTCGACCGCATCCGCGTCAACGGCATCAATGTCGGCTGGACCGACACGCCGGCCGAGCGCGTCATGCAAGCCGAGACGCTCGGCCAGGGGCCGGGCTGGCTCGACGCAGCCAATGCGATGCAGCCCTTCGGCCGGCTGTTCGCCGTGACCGACATAGCCAACCTTGCCGTCTTCCTGCTTTCCGATGCTGCCGGCCCGATGACCGGCGCGCTGATCGACCAGGAACAATGGGTGATCGGAGCCAATCGTTGAGCGCGTCATCGCCCGAGAGCCTCAGCCCTGCCTTGCTCGATCGCTTGCCGTCCGAGGTCCGCAAGCCGGCTTACGATCGCGCCGCGCTGAAGCCTGGGATCGCCCATATCGGTGTCGGCGCCTTCCACCGCTGCCATCAGGCCGAATACACCGACGACCTGCTGGCGAAGGATTTCGACCGCTGGGGACTGGTCGGCATCAATATCCGATCTCCCCTGCTGGCCGACACGCTGGGGCGCCAGGACGGCCTCTACACGCGGCTGATCCGTCAGAACGACGAGGTCGAAGCGCGCATCATCGGCAGCATAGTTAGCGTCGTCGACAGCCAGGAAAGTGCGGTGCCGGCGCTGGACGTGCTCGCCTCGCCCGACATCGAGATGGTCACCATGACGGTGACCGAGAAAGGCTATTGCCACATTCCGTCGAGCGGCGCGCTCGACCCCGACCATCCCGACATCGCGCACGATCTCGCCAATCCCGAGACGCCGGGCAGCGTGCCAGGCATCCTGGCAAGGGCGCTGGAGCTGCGCATGGCCACGCATGGCCGGCCGGTGACGCTGCTGTCCTGCGACAACATCCCCACCAACGGCATTATCCTCGGCAATGGCGTGCGCACATTCGCCGAGCGGCGCGGCAGGAGGCTGGCGGACTGGATCGAGGCCAATGTCGCCTTCCCCTCGGCCATGGTCGACCGCATCGCGCCGGCGACGACCGAAGCCGATATCGACACCGTCGAGAAGCGCTTCGGCTACCGCGACGGCGCCGTGGTGGTGGGCGAGCGCTTCCGCCAATGGGTGATCGAGAACCGCTTCGCCGGCCGCGTCCCGCGTTGGGACCGCGTCGGCGCGACCTTCGTCGACGATGTCACACCGTTCGAGCATCTTAAGATGCGCGTCCTGAACGGCGCCCAGACGACGCTCAGCTATCTCGGCGTTTTGGGCGGCTTCGAGCACACGTTCGAGACCATCGCCGACCCGCTTCTGGCAGGCTTTGTCCGCCGCATGCTGACCGAGGAAACGCTGCCGACGCTGATGCCCGTGCCCGGCATAGCGCCCACTGCCTATGTTGAGCAGAGCCTTTCGCGCCTCGCCAACACAGCGATCCGCCATCGCAACCACCAGATCGCCACCGACGGCTCGCAGAAGATCGTGCAGCGTCTGCTCAACCCGATCCGCGACCGCCTGGCGAAGGGCGAGAGCATTGCGCTCCTCTCGGTCCCGGTCGCCGGCTGGATGGCCTATCTGATCAAGGCGTCCGCGCGTTTCGGCCGCGCCTGGCAGGTTTCCGACCCCTTTGCCGAGAAAATTGCGGCGATCGCTGACACCATCGGTGCGGACAGCAGCGCGCTTGTCGATTCGATCCTTGCCATCGACGCTATCTTCGACCCGTCCTTGGCCGCCAACGCCACATTCCGGGCGCATGTCGTGGCCGGGCTCGACGGCTTGCTTTCAGGCGATCCGATGGGCTTTGTCGGACAAGTCTGCGCTGGGCCAACCGATGCGCGGTTGAAGCAGCCGGCGCGATCTGCATAGTTAGCAACTGGGAGGGAACATGAAGCTTGGACTGCTGACAGCACCGTTTCCGGATACGCCACTCGGCGAAGTTGCCGACTGGGCGCGCTCTGTCGGCTTCGAGGCGCTGGAAATCGCCTGCTGGCCGAAGACGTTCGGCGCCAGCCGCCGCTACGCTGGCACCAGCCATATCGACGTGGACGTCTCGGCCGCGCAGGCCAAGGACATAGCCGCCGAGCTTGCCGGCAAGGGCCTGGCCATCTCGGGCCTCGGCTTCTACCCCAATCCGCTCCATCCCGACCGGGCGCATCGCGAAGCGGTGATCGATCATCTGAAGAAAGTGATCGTGCTGGCGAGCCGCATGGGGGTCCCGCTCGTCAACACCTTCTGCGGCGGCGACGCTTCGAAGACTATCGACACCAACTGGGAGGATGCGCAGAAAATCTGGCCGTCGATCATCCCCCACGCCCGGGAGCACGGTGTAAAACTCGCCTTCGAGAACTGCCCGATGATCTTCAGCTACGACGAATGGCCGGGCGGGCACAACATCGCCTACTCGCCCTATGTCTGGCGCCGCATCCTCGAAGCCTGGGGCGGCGACGTCGGCATGAACTTCGACCCCTCGCATCTCGTCTGGCAGATGATCGACAAGGAGCGCTTCATCCGCGAGTTCGGCAAGAGCATGCTGCATGTGCACGCCAAGGATCTGATGATTGATCATGATGGTTTGTACGAGCGCGGAATCCTTTCGGCTGGCATAGGCTGGCAGGTGCCGCGCATGCCAGGGCTTGGGGACATCGACTGGAGCAGGATTTTTTCGGGCCTCTACCGGGCCGGTTATGACGGGCCGGTCATCATCGAGCATGAGGACCGGCGCTTCGAGGGGACGGATGAAAAGGTCAAGCGCGGCTTCCTGCTTGCCCGCGATGTGCTGCGCCCCTTCATCAAATGACGAAAAGCTCGGCTCCGACCGCGTCGGAGCCCTGGAACTGAACTGAAAAGATCAATGTGGAGGAGTACTGAAATGAAAAGACATCTGACCGTGGCCTCGCTCCTTGCCGGCGCCGCCTTGCTTGCCTCGGTGGGCGTTTCGGCCGCCGCCGGCAAGTATACGATCGGCATTTCCAACACCGTGCAGGGCAATGGCTGGCGCGAGGAAATGATCTGCGCGATGAAGGCGCAGGCGCTCGCATCCGGCGAAGTGACGAAGCTCAACATCGCCCACCGCAACACCGACGCCGCCGGCCAGCTCGAGGACATCCGCAACCTGATCAGCGCCAAGGTCGACGCCATCGTCGTCAACCCGGCCGATCCGGCTGGCATCAAAGCCGGCCTCGAGGAAGCCACCAAGGCCGGCATCGTCGTCGTCGCCGTCGACCAGGCGGTGACCGAGCCGTCCGCCTACATCATCTCCAACAACCAGGAACAATATGCCTATCTCGGCGCCAAGTGGCTGTTCCAGCAGATGGGCGGCAAGGGCGAGGTGTTCTACATGCGCGGCGCCGCCGGCGCTTCGGCCGACTCAGATCGCGACAAAGGCTTCAAGAAGGCGCTCGCCGAATTCCCCGACGTGAAGGTCGCGCAGGAAGTCTTCACCGGCTGGCAGCAGGATCAGGCCAAGCAGCAGATCCTGTCCTTCCTCGCCACCGGCACCCCGATCAACGGCATCTGGACCTCTGGCATCGACAACGTGATTGTCGACGCGCTGGTCGAGCAGCAGGCGCCGATGGTGCCTGTGGTCGGCGCCGACAATGCCGGCTTCGTCGGCCAGCTCAGCTCGGTCAAGGGCCTGGTCGGTGCTGCGGTCACCAATCCCGGCTCGATCGGCGGCGCCGGCGTGACGCTCGCCTTGCAGATTCTCGACGGCAAGAAGCCGGCGCAGCAGACCGTGCTGGTCGAGCCGCAGCTCTGGGAAAACGCCACCGACGAAGGCAAGGCCAAGCTGAAGAGCGTCGTCGATCCCTCGCTCAGCCCCGAATGGCCGGTCTCGATCTCGATCCCGGACTGGACGACCTACACCAAGGAGCAGATCGTAGCCTGCAAGGGCCCGGGCGAATAAGCGCCTGATCCGGACGCAAGCGCGAGGACGCTGGACCAAGGTCTGGCGTCCTTGCCATTTGATTTGGCACGCATAATTTGAGCCTTCGAGCAATTCCAGGAAAAGTGTGAGCGGTTTCCGTCCGGAATTGCGTAAAACAAAAGGATAGAGCGGTTCGCCGTTTCCATGAAACGGTGGAACACTCTGAATCGAGAAAGCTTTGACCACCAACCTCCTCGACGCCACAGGCGTAGCGAAGAACTACGGTGCGGTTGCCGCGCTGCGCAACGCCTCGCTTTCCGTATTGCCGGGCGAGGTGCATGCGCTGATGGGCGCCAACGGCGCCGGCAAGTCGACCCTGGTGAAGATCCTGACCGGTGCGATCAAGGCGGACGCCGGGCGCATCCTGATCCGCGGCCAGCAGCTCGATGTCCGCTCGCCCGCCGACGCCCGCCGCGCCGGGCTGCTGCCGGTCTACCAGGAACCGGCGCTGATCCCCGATCTCGATGTCTTGTCCAATCTGCGGCTGACCGGCACGCCGGTCGAGCCGTTCCGCGCCTGGGTGCGCGAGCTCGGCATTCCCGACCTCGATATCCGCGAGACGGCGCGTCATATCCCCTTGGCCATCCTGCGCGTGCTCGATCTGGCGCGCGCGCTTGCCGTCGAACCCGACGTGCTTCTCCTCGACGAGATGACCGCGGCTCTGCCCGCGAACCTTGCCGAGAAGGTGCTGGAAGTCGTGCGGCGCCAGGGCGACGCCGGCCGCTCCGTCATCTTCATCTCGCACCGTTTCGTCGAGATCTCCGCGCTCTGCGACCGCGCCACCGTGCTGCGCGACGGCTCCACGGTCGGTGTCGTCGACATCGAGCCGGGCGTCGAAGAAAGAATAGTCGAGATGATGCTCGGCACCCGCATCGAGAAGACACACGTCACCGCGCGCGCGGCAAATGATGTGGCGGTTGCCGGCGGCCGCCGCCCGCGATTGTCGGTCCGCAACCTGCAGCTCGGCACCAAGCTCAACGACGTCTCCTTCGATCTCGCCAATGGCGAGGTCGCCGGCGTGTTTGCGCTCGAGGGCCAGGGCCAGGACGAGCTCTTCGCAGCGCTTGCCGGCTCGATCCGTCCGACCGGCGGCACCATCGACGTCGACGGCGCGTCGGTGAAGTTCTCGCATCCGAGCGACGCCATCCAGGCCGGCATCGCCTATGTGCCGGGCGACCGCGCCGAGGCCTTGGCCATGCAGCGCTCGGTGCGCGAGAACATCGCGCTGCCCTTCAGCGCGGCGTTGCGCAAATGGGGCCCGATCCGCATGCGACGCGAGCAGGTGGTGGTTTCCAGCGCCATCGCCAGATTGCAGATCGACACCCGCGCCCAGGGTGAGGTGCAGCGCCTTTCCGGCGGCAACCAGCAGAAGGTGACCATCGCCCGCTGGATCGCGGCCAACGCCCGCACCATCCTTTGCTTCGACCCGACGCGCGGCATCGATGTCGGCACCAAGCAGGAAATCTACAAGCTGCTGCGCGAGCTCGCCGGCCAGGGCAAGTCGGTGCTGTTCTACACCTCGGAAATGGAAGAGGTGCAGCGTGTCTGCGACCGCGTCATCGTCATCTTCGGCGGCCGCGTCGTCGACACTTTCCCGGTCGAGCAAGCCGATGAAGCGGCATTGATGCGCGCAGCCTACGGCCTGCCGCGCGGCGCCAAGGCGGATGTCGGCATCCTTGCCGAGGTCAAACCCGGTTCCAGTGCGGAGGCCGCGTCATGAGCCGCTTTCTCCGCAACCAGGGTTGGGTCGCGGGGCTGTTCGCCCTGCTGATCTTTCTCTTCGTCGTCACCAAGCTGATCCAGCCGGGCTATGGCAGCGGCGACTTCGGTTCGCTGGCGCGCGCGGTTCTGCCTTACGCCTTTGCCGTCGCGGCCCAGACCGTCGTCGTCATCGCCGGCGGCATCGACCTGTCGGTCGCCGCCATGATGGCGCTGACCAGCGTCACCGCCGCCTCGATGATGAACGGCGCCAGCGAGGAATATGCCTTGTTCGTCGTGCCCTTCGTGCTGGCCATGGGGCTGGTGCTCGGCGCGCTGAACGGCCTCCTCATCGTCGTCACCCGGGTGCCCGACATCGTCGTCACCCTGGCCATGCTGTTCGTGCTCCAGGGCGCGGCGCTGCTTGTGCTGGGCGCCCCCGGCGGCGCCGCCGCGGAATGGCTGAAGGCAAGCGTTATCGGCACCGTGCCGATCCCCGGCCTGCCGGATTGGGCTGACGCCTGGGTGCCGAAAGCGCTAGTGCTGCTCGTCGTCTGCCTCTGCATCGTGTGGATTCCGCTCAGGCGCTCACGCCTCGGCCTCTCCATCTACGCCATCGGCAGCAACGAGCTCGCCGCCTTCCGCAGCGGCGTGCCGGTGGCGCGCACCAGGATCACCGCCTACGCGCTGTCCGGCCTGTTCGCAGCGCTTGGCGGCCTGTCGCTCACCGTCAGCACCGGCATCGGCGCGCCCATCCCCGGGCCCTATCTGCTGGCCAGCGTCGCCGCAGTGGTGCTGGGCGGCGTCGCGCTCGGCGGCGGCAAGGGCGGCCTGCTCGGGCCGATCATCGCCGTCTTCGTGCTGAGGCTGGTGCGCACCGACCTGACGCTTCTGGCCATCGATCCGAACGTCACCGCGATCATCGAGGGCGCGATCATGGTCGCGGTTGTGATGTTCGGCGCCTTCATCACCATGCGGAGCCGCCCGGTAGGAGCAACGCCATGACCGACATCGCGACCATGCCCCAGCCGGTCTCGTTCGGTCGCCGGATCAAGCGCTTCATGGCGGACCGGCCACTGATCCCGCTGATCATCCTTTTGATCATCCTCGTCGCGATCCTGCAGGTGCTGCGCCCCGGCATCGTCAACGAGCGCTGGCTCGCCAACACGGCGAAATTCGCCATCCCGCTGGCGATCCTCGCCGGCTGCCAGACCATGACAATGCTGACCGGCGGCATAGACCTTTCCGTCGGCACGGTGGCGACGATGGGCGCCTTCATCATGGCGACGCAGATCGTCAACCAGGATCCGGCGGTGGCGTTCCTGCTGGCCATGCTGCCCGCCGTGCTGATCGGCCTCGTCAACGGCATCGGTGTCGGCGTGTTCCGGGTGCATCCGTTGATCATGACGCTCGGCACCAGCCTGATCGGCACCGGCTTCCTGCAGGTCTACCAGCGCACCGTGATCGCCTCCGGCGCCAAGATTCCGGATTTCCTCAGCTGGCTGGGCACCGGCGTCACCTACGGCTTTCCCAACGCGCTTCTGCTGTTCGTGCCGGTGGCGGTGCTGATCGTCTTCATGCTGAACCGCACCGGCTTCGGTCGCCTGCTCTACGCCGTCGGCGACAATGAGCGCGCCGCGCGTCTGTCGGGCGTCCGCTACTGGCAGGTCATCACCGCGCTCTACGTCCTCTCCAGCCTGCTCGCCGGCATCACCGGCCTGCTCTATATCGGCCTGATCAAGGCGCCCTCGCTGTCGCTCGCCGAACCGCTGGTGCTGCCATCCGTGGCCGCCGCCGTCATCGGCGGCACCTCGATCTTCGGCGGCCGCGGCGGCTACACCGGCACCATCATCGGCGCGCTGATCCTGACCGTGCTGACGACGCTGCTCACCATCCTGCAAATGCCCGAAGGCGGCCGCCGCATCCTGTTCGGCTTCATCGTGCTGTTCGTGACGGCGGCGTATCTGCGGATCGTCGAGGACCGATAGAACCAAGCGACGTGGCCGTGACAGGCACGGCTCACTCCGCCGCCTGTACATGGCGGGCATCGATGATCGCCCTGATCTCCGAGCGGCACGAGCCGCAATTGGTACCGGCGCGCAGCGTCGAGCCGATCGCTTCGAGGCTGTCGCATCCGGCGGCTACGGCCGACGCAAGCTGGTTGACGCCGACATGGAAGCAGGCGCACACGACCCGCCCGATGGCAGGCATGGGCACCGGCGAGCGTCCCGACAAAAGCGCATGGCGATCGGTCGCCGACAGTGGCTGGCGCGCTGCGAGCAGCGACACCAGCCAGTCACGTGCCGGCAACTGATCCGGGGCGGCGACCAGCAAGGCTTCGGCCATGGCGCCGCCATCGTCAATGGCCGCCGCGCGATAGGCGAGGCCGCGCCGGTCAGTATATTCCAGAAGCTGGTCTCGCCGTTGGACGCCGAGCAGCTTGCGCGCCAGGAGAATGCCCTGGTCCGGCGGCTCTGTTCCTGTGAGCTCGTAGACCCAACCGCCCTCGACCGCATGCCGGCTCCAATGGACGAAACCTGTCGGCTTGAGATCGCGCCGTGTGATGAGCACGCCTGCCCATCCGATGTCTTCCCGCACGATCATTGCCGGAACATGCTTGAGCTCCGGCTGGCCGGAATGCGGATCGGTAACCGGTGAGGACAGCAGACCGGCCGCGGCCTTCGCCGCGAAATGGCCACTCCAATGCATGGGCAGGAAGGCCTGGCCGCGCCGCTGTGCTTCCGACACCCGCACCCGTGCACGGACGAAGCCGAAGCGGGTCGAAAGATGGGCGAGGTCGCCGTCCTTGAGACGGTGCGCGGCCGCATCCGCCGGATGGATGTCGACCGCGGGCTCCGGCGCGTTCGCCATCAAACGCGGCACGGTCCCGGTGCGCGTCATGGTGTGCCACTGGTCGCGCAGCCGGCCGGTGTTCAGGGCCAGCGGATAATCGGCATCGACGGTGAAGGCGGTTGCCTCCTGCCGCACCGGCACGAAGCGCGCACGGCCGTCGGGCGTCGGGAAACGGCCGTCGCTGAACAATCGCATCTGCTGCTCGCCTCGCTCCGGTGCGGGCCAGTGACGCGGCGCGAAGGCGGCATAGTCCGTGTCGCTGAGGTCAGCCATGCCGCCGAGATCGAACAGGCGCTCGCCGCTGTTCTCGAAGGCGGACAGCGCCGCGTGCTCGCGGAAGATGTCGGCCGGCGCCTGGTAGGCGAAGGCATCGCCAAAGCCCATGCGGGCGGCGACATCACAGATGATGCGCCAGTCGGCCCTCGCCTCTCGCGTCAGCGGCAGGAACGGCCGCTGACGCGAGAGGCGCCGCTCCGAATTGGTGACCGTGCCGTCCTTCTCGCCCCAGGTGGCGGCCGGCAGCAGCACGTCGGCATGGCGCGTGGTGTCGGTGCGGGTCACATCCGAGACAACGACGAAATCGCATTTGGACAAGGCGGCGCGCACGCGCGACGCATCCGGCATGCTGACGGCCGGATTGGTGCCCATCACCCACAGCGCCTTGATGCGGCCGTCGGCGACCGCCTGGAACATATCCACCGCCTTCAGGCCGCCGCGCCGCGCGACGCTTGGCGCCTTCCAGAAGCGCGAGACCCGGTCGACGTTGGCCTCGTCCGCGAAGTCCATATGCGCGGCGAGCTGGTTGGCTAGGCCGCCTACCTCGCGGCCGCCCATGGCGTTCGGCTGACCGGTGACCGAGAACGGCCCCATACCGGGTCGCCCGATGCGGCCGGTGGCAAGATGGCAGTTGATGATGGCGTTGACCTTGTCGGTCCCATGCGCCGACTGATTGACGCCCTGGCTGTAGACGGTGACCGTTCGCTCGGTCTCGGCGAAGAGATCGTAGAAGGCCTGGACGTCGGCGACCGCCAATCCGCAGCCTTTCGCGACGCGTGCGATCGACGGCGCATCGGCGCCGGCGAGCACGGATGCGGCGTCGAAGCCCGATGTATGGTCACGGACGAAGCCTGAATCGACCTTACCGGCTTGCACGAGATGCGCCAGCAGCCCGTTGAACAACAGCACATCCGTACCGGGATCGAGCGCCAAATGCAGGTCGCACTCGTCGGCCGTGGCGGTGCGGCGCGGATCGATGACGACGATCCTGATTCCGCGTTCTCTTCGCGCCGCAAGCATGCGCTGATAGAGCACCGGGTGACACCATGCGGTGTTGGAGCCGGTGAGCACGATGAGATCGGCGCGCTCGAAATCCTCATAGACGCCGGGAACGATGTCCTCGCCGAAAGCGCGGCGATGGCCGGCGACGGACGACGCCATGCAGAGCCGCGAATTGGTGTCGACGTTGCCCGAGCCGATGAAGCCCTTCATCAGCTTGTTGGCGACGTAATAATCCTCGGTCAGTAGCTGGCCGGATACATAGAAGGCGACCGAGTCCGGTCCATGCTCGGCAATCGCCCGCGAGAATTTTCCGGCGACGAGATCGAGCGCTTCATCCCAATCGGCCTGCCTGCCGCCGATTTCAGGCCGGAGCAAACGGCCTTCAAGGCCGAGCGTCTCGCCAAGCGCAGCACCCTTCGAGCAAAGCTTGCCTAGATTGGCCGGATGATCGGGATCGCCGCGAACGGTCGTCGTGCCGTCCGCGGCGACCTCGGCCAGCACGCCGCAACCCACCCCGCAATAGGGACAGGTGGTCCTCACCTCGCGTGCTTCTTCCATGCCTCAGGCCGCTTTCGAGGCCAGCGCTGCAAGCGCGATGAACAGCCGTTCGCCCTCTATCCTGACCGGGATTGTCCTCACCGAGCCCTCGTCGGCGCCGAGCGCCTTGCCGGTCTCCAGCGAGATCACCCAATTGTGCAGCGGGCAAGTCACCGCCGCGCCATGGACGATGCCCTGGCTGAGCGGTCCGCCCTTGTGCGGGCAATGGTCGTCGATGGCGAAGACCTGGTCGTCCGCCGTGCGGAAGACGGCAATCTTGCCTTGCGGTGTGACGACGCAACGCGCGCCGCGCTGCGGAATGTCGGCAATGGAACCGATGGCGATCCAGTTCATATTGATCACTCCGCTGCCTCCGCGAAACCGACCGAAGCCATCGGCCGGAACTCGTGCTTGTCCTTGCCGGAGACGCGCTCCGACCACGGATCGACCTGCGCGAATCTTTGGCTGAAGACGAAGCGCTCGAAATAGGCTCTGCGCTTCTCGGCATCGTCGAGGGTCTGCTTCTTGATCTCGGCGGTGCCGATCCGCTTGGCCCATTTGTAGATGCGCTCCAGATAGCGGGCCTGCTCGCGATACATCTGGACAAGCGCCACGATCACCTCCAGCGCCTCGTCCTCGGTCTTAACCAGGCCGAGCACTTCGGTGCCCTTGATGTCGAGGCCGGCGGCCCCGGCGAAATGGATCTCGTAGCCCGAGTCGACGCAGACCACGCCGACATCCTTGCAGGTCGCTTCCGCGCAGTTGCGTGGGCAGCCCGACACCGCCATCTTCACCTTGGCCGGCGTCCAGGAGCCCCACATGAACTTCTCGATGCGGATGCCAAGGCCGGTCGAATCCTGCGTGCCGAAACGGCACCAGTCGGAACCGACGCAGGTCTTCACCGTGCGCAGGCCCTTGGCGTAGGCATGGCCGGAGACGAAGCCGGCCTTGCCGAGATCGGCCCATACCGCCGGCAGGTCTTCCTTGCGGATGCCAAGCATGTCGATGCGCTGGCCGCCGGTGACCTTGACCATCGGGATATCGAACTTGTCGACCACGTCGGCGATGGCGCGCAATTCGCCGGCGCTGGTGACGCCGCCCCACATGCGCGGCACCACCGAATAGGTACCGTCCTTCTGGATGTTGGCGTGCACGCGCTCGTTGATGAAGCGCGACTGGTAGTCGTCGGCATATTGGTCAGGCCAGTCGCAGACGAGATAGTAGTTCAGCGCCGGCCGGCATTTTGCGCAGCCGCAGGAGGTCTTCCATTCGAGCTCCTGCATGACGGCGGGGATCGTCTTCAGTCCCTTCGCCTTGATCAGCCGCCGCACGTCGTCATGGCCAAGGCTGGTGCAGCCGCACATCGGCTGCACCGCCGCCGGATTGTAGGTGTCGCCCAACGTGAGCTTAAGCAATTGCTCGACGAGGCCCGTGCACGAGCCGCACGAAGCCGAGGCCTTGGTATGGGCGCGCACATCGTCGAGACCGGTCAGCCCCTTGCCGGTGATCGCGCCGGTGATCTTTCCCTTGCAGACGCCGTTGCAGCCGCAGATTTCCGCATCATCCGCCAGTGCCGCAACGGCCGCCAAAGGGTCCGAGGAAACGCCTCCCTGGAACGCCTGGCCGAAGATCAGCGTGTCGCGCATCTCCGAAATGTCGGTCGCCTTCTTCTTGAGGTCGTTGAACCAGGCGCCGTCGCCCGTCTCGCCGAACAGCACCGTGCCGATGATGCGGTTGTCCTGCAGCACGACGCGCTTGTAGATGCCGGCGGATGCGTCGCGCAGGATAATCTCCTCGCGATCCTCGCCGTCGGCGAAATCGCCGAGCGAATAGAGGTCGATGCCGGTGACCTTGAGCTTGGTCGGCGTGTCGGAGTGGACGAAGCGCCTGTCCTCGCCATCCGCCAGCCCGGCGGCCGCGACGCGGGCCATCTCGTAGAGCGGCGCGACCAGCCCATAGACATGGCCGCCGACCTCCGCGCATTCGCCGAGCGCCATGATCGCCGGATCGGAAGTCCGCATGCGGTCGTCGACGACGATGCCGCGATTGACCTCCAGCCCGGCCTCCTTGGCGAGCGTGGTGCTGGGCCGGATGCCGACCGCCATCACAACCAGCGTTGCCGGGATGACCGTGCCATCCATCAGTTCTACGCCCTCGACCTTGCCGTTGCCGACGATGGCCTTGGTGTTGGCCTTGGTCATGACCTTGATGCCGCGCGCCTCGACGGCCTTCTGCAGCAGGTAGCCGGCGGCCGGATCGAGCTGGCGCTCCATCAGCGTCGGCATGACGTGCAGCACGGTGACGTCCATGCCGCGTTCTTTCAGCCCGGCAGCGGCTTCGAGCCCAAGCAGGCCACCGCCGATGACGATTGCCTTGGCACGCGACTGCGCGGCGAGCAGCATGGCATTGACGTCGTCGAGGTCGCGATAGCTGAGCACGCCCGGCAATTCCTTGCCGGGCACCGGAATGATGAAGGGCACCGAGCCGGTAGCGATGACCAGCCGGTCATAGCTTTCGGTCACGCCGTGGTCCGAGGTGACGGTCTTGGCCTCACGGTCGATGGCGACAATCTTGTGGCCCTTGTAGAGCGTGATGCCGTGCTTGATGTACCAGCCGTCGCCATGGATGACGATCTCCTCGAACGCCTTCTCGCCCGACAGCACCGGCGACAGCATGATGCGGTCGTAGTTCACGCGCGGCTCGGCGTTGAAGATGGTAACGGCGTAACGGTCCGGCGCTGCCTCCAGCAGGTGCTCGAGCATCCTGCCTGGCGCCATGCCATTGCCGATGATGATGAGTTTTTCGCTCATGTCCGGTCTGCTCCGATCTATTCGGCGGCGTAGGAAAGGGACGATGTCTTGACGGCGGCCGCGCGCTCCATCCGGCGGATGGTGACGTGCATCCAGAGCAGGCACGAGCTGACGATCAGGAACAGGAGCATGAAGCAGCTCGACCAGACGCCGGTGAGGTCGTTCAGCGCGCCGAAAGCGATCGGCAGGATGAAACCGCCGAGCCCGCCTATCATGCCGACCACGCCGCCGACAGCGCCGACGCTCTGCGGATAATAGGCCGGGATGTGCTTGTAGACGGCGGCCTTGCCGAGGCTCATGAAGAAGCCAAGCACGGAAGCGATGGCGATGAAGGCGAGCGGGCCGATCTCGAAGTGGAAAGGGATCGGCCCGCTGATGCCGCGCACGACATAGTCTGCCGAGGGGAGAGACAGAACGAGCGTCGCGACGGCACAAACGCTGAAGGTCCAGTAGAGCACCGTGCGGGCGCCGATGCGGTCGGAAAGCACGCCACCATAGGCGCGGAAGATGCTGGCGGGGATCGAATAGGCGGCGCCGATCATGCCGGCGGTGGCGATGCCGAAGCCGTAGACGCCGATCAGGTAACGCGGCAGCCAGAGCGACAGCGCCACGAACGCGCCGAAGGAAAAGAAATAGTAGAAGGCCAAGCGCCAGACCCGCAGGTTCTTCAGCGGCGCGAATTCCTGCCAGAAGCTTCTTGCCGGCGCCACCTTACCGGCGCGGCGCTCGCGGATGACCGGATCGTCGTCGGTCGTGAACCAGAAGACGATGGCCATGACGACCAGCGCCGCCGCCCAGATCAGCGCCACCGACTGCCATCCCCAGGACAAGAGCACGAACGGCGCCAGAAACTTGGTGACCGCGGCGCCGACATTGCCGACACCGAAGATGCCGAGCGCCGTGCCTTGTTTTCCGGCTGGAAAGAACCGCGAGACATAGGCGACGCCGACGGCGAAGGAGCCGCCGGCGAGCCCGACGCCGAGCGCGGCCAGTAGCATCTGCCCGTAGGTGTGCGCGAAAGCGAGCAGGAAGGTCGCGACCGCGGCCGCGAGCATGGTCGCTGTGTAGACCAGGCGGCCGCCATAGCGGTCGGTCCAGACGCCGAGCACCATGCGCACGAGCGAGCCCGTCAGGATCGGCATGCCGACCAGCAGGCCGAACTCGGTCTCGTTGAGCCCAAGCTCCTGCTTGATGCGAACGCCGATGATGGAGAAGATCGTCCACACCGCGAAGCAGACGGTGAAGGCGATGGTGGACATGGTAAGCGCCTGCCGGGAAGCACTGTCCTGGCTGGGCGCGGCTGGGAGATTTGCGGTCATGGCTGGCTCCGGTTTGCAGCGTGGAAGGCGCCGCGTGTGGTGTTGATCATGGTCAGCGCGACGGGGTTTGCGCGATCACTTGCGGACCCTTGCCTTCGGCTTCGTGGCTGGCGGGAAACAAGAGCAGCGCGGCGATGAACAGCACCGCCGTCAGCACGCTGCTCGCCAGGAAATCGCGGCGGGTGAAATCCTTGAGGGATGTCGTTCCGATCCATCTCGTCATCGTCGTCTCCCGTTTGGCGCTGCCTGGGGCCAGCGCCGTCGATTGCGTGTCGGCCAAAAACGAAAAAGCTGCCGTCCAGGCCCTCTCGCGTCCGTACATCCGGGATCGCGTGGTGACCTGAGCGGCAGCTTTGCCTGTGGCGCCCGCCATTGGACGCCTGTTCCATTGCCCGCGAGGGGCTCGGCTATTTCAAAGCACGAAGCGTGCCAGTTTTATGAAGAAGCTGAATTCTGTGGAAAATCAAAGCGGTATGAACGCCAGTCGGCGATCGTGCCAAACATGTTTGCGGTCAAACATTGATCAATGGCGCGACAACACCGCATAAATTTTGTGCAACGCACAAGAATGGCGTGCAAATAATCAAGCTCGCTTCTGGCCGTCAATATAGGCGTCGATCCGGTCCGGATCGAAGATCTGGCCGTCGAAGAATCCATCGGGGCCAAGGATCAGACTGGCCCCCGCCGAGCCGACCGGCGTCGCGACCTTCAATGCGCCCTCGACCTTGGCATTGGCGCCGGGCAGCGCGACGCCAAGCGGCTTGAGCGCCGATCGATAGAGGTCGGGCCGGTAGCAGTCGCGGGCGATGGCCAGGTTCTGTGGCGTGTGCGGCAACTGCCCCCAGCGCACCATCTGCGTGTAGAACCACAGCGCATGGCTCTTCCAGGGAAAATTGGCCGCCTTGTCGAAAGGCAGGAAGAAATCCTCGACGCGCCGTTCCGCGCCGCCGCCGAGTTGAAGGCGTCCGGTGAGCGCCGGCATCTGGATCGTCTCCGGCTGCCCGAGGAAGGCTGGCCTTGCCATCAGCGCGGCCAGTTCGCCGCGGTTCGCCGGATCCTGGCACCAACGGGCGGAATGATGCAGCGCCCTGAGCAGGGCGGCTAGCGCCTCCGGGTTTTCCTCAGCCCAGGCCCTGCGGGCACCGATGACCTTTTCCGGGCTGTTGCGCCACAGCAGCGCCTTGACGGTGACGATGTGGCCGGTGCCCGTCGCGACGGCGGCGCTGTTCCAGGGCTCGCCGACGCAATAGCCGTCGATGCGGCCGGCAGCCAAAGCGTCGGTCATGAAGGGCGGCGGCACGATGACGATTTCGATGTCGCGGTCGGGATCGATGCCGCAAGCAGCAAGCCAGTATCGCAATTCGTAATTATGCCCGGAATGCGGGTGGACGACGGCGAAGCGCAGCGGCTCGCGAACGGCGCCCATCCGCTCGCGGATCAGCGCGCCGAGCGCCGCCCCGGCGCGGGCGGGATCGAGGTCAGGCGCCGCGCCATGCGCCGCCATGCCTTCCCACACGGCGTTGGAAACGGTGACGCAATTGCCGCCGAGGCCGAGCGAGAACGGCACGATGGTTTCGGAGGCAAGCGGCGTGAGGCCAAGGCTGCAGGCGAGCGGCATCGGCCCCAGCATATGCGCGACATCGAAATGGCCGATGGCGATGCGGTCGCGGATGTTAGCCCAGGAAGTCTCGCGTTGCAGCTTGAGCTCGATGCCCTCGCGCGCGGCAAAACCTATCTCGCCGGCTGCGACCAGGACGGCGCTGTCGAAAAGCGGCATGAAGCCGGCGGTGATCTGATGCGCTACCGACATGCTCATTCGCCCTCCAGAGGCCCCAGCAATCCCGCAGCCGTCACCAGGCTCTGGGCGATGTCGGCGATCTTGCGGTTCTGGTTCATCGCGGTCTTGCGCAGCAGCGCGTAGGCCGCCTCTTCGCTTAGGCCCCGCGACTTCATCAAGATCCCCTTGGCCCGGTCGATGACCTTGCGGTTCTCGAGCTCGCTGCGCGCCTCCTCCAGTTCGCGCGCCATGCGCGAGAAGGCGTTGAAGCGGCTGATCGCCATGTCGAGGATCGGCTTGATGCGTTCTTTTTTCAGCCCGTCGACCACATAGGCCGACACGCCGGCGTCGACGGCCGCCTCGATCGAAGCCTGATCCGAGCGGTCGACGAACATGGCGATAGGCCGCTTCACCGCGCGCGAAAGCTGGAACATGTTCTCCAGCATGTCGCGGTTGGGGTTTTCGAGGTCGATGACGATGACGTCCGGCTCGATCTCGGCGATGCGCCGGGCTATGCCGGCCACATCATGGATCACCGTCACATGCCGATGGCCGGCATCCCGCAATCCGGCCTCGATGATCGAGGCACGGATGCGGTTCTCGTCGATAACAAGGATGGTCAACGAACCGGCGGACATGCGCCTATTGTGCAGGTAGGCCGGATTTGTGCAATGCGGTAGTCGGCGGGAAGGCCGCGGGCCGGGCCTTACCAGGGGTAAGCAACCTGAGCATCGCCCCGGGCGAACATGAAATCGCCCGCCAGGGGGCGGTCGGCCAACGAGTCGCTTGACATGTGGGTAATTTTCCCACAGGTATTTGGTCGTCGATCAAGGCTGCTTCGATCGGACCTGCTCTCGCAGGCCCGGACTGAATTTCCACGGATCACCTGCCCCCCGCATGATCCGCGGAAGAGCAGCCGTAACGAAAAGGCTCGAAACACCCACCCCGGTAAAAGAGCCCAGTGCGACTGCGCCGGCCGGCCTGTCCCTCGCAAGAGACAGGCCGGCCGGATCTATCGTCATCGCGAGACAGCGTGTTTTCGAGCAGCGGGGCAGCCTGCACCGCGAAGCGTTCGGCCTTGCCGGCGGCAACAGCCTGCTAGGTCCTCGTGCGGGACCTCAGGGAGCGCCTGGACCCCCCGGTCCACCGGGGCCGCTCGGCCCACCAGGCCCACCGGGCCCAACCGATTCGCCATTGGAGGCGCCCCCGGGAGCCTCTGGACCGCCTGGGCCTTTTGGCGGACCTGAACCAGGCGGCTGACCGGGCATGCCGGACGGGCCTTGCGGCCGCATGCCGGAATTCGCCTGGCGCGAGGCCGATACGATGTTGCCCGCCCGGTCGAACCCGACGGCAACGAACGCGTGGACGACAGCTGTCGATTTCGAATCGTCGCCTTGGTCGTCGATAGAGACCCCCAGACCCGAAACCAGCCGAGGTCCCTGGCGCCGCAGGAAGGTCTCATACAGCACGTTCGCGGCATCGGCCCGTGGAACCGGAACCTCCGCCTCGATGCGCAACACCCTGTAGCCGCCGCTGGCCTTGGCCAGGAACAGTTCGACGCGGCGGTTCGCGAGCTGCAGCGACCTTGAGCCGAGGCTCAGTCGTCCCACCAGCAGTGAGCCCGACCTCACGACCGCAAGGCCGCGCACAAGGTAAGGCGTCCCGGATGGTCTGGCCTCTATCAAGCTTGCAACGATCTTCCCGCCTGGCCGCCGGATGCCTTGAACGGCCACGATATCCCCCTTCTTGACCGCCGGCATTCCTGTAACGCGGCTGGTGTCCACGCTCTGTCCCAAAACCAGGATCGAACCGCGACTCGCGCGTTCGACAGGCCCGACGACCTCGCTGGTGACGTGGATTTCACGCGTGACGACGCGATCCGCATCCCGTGTCACGGCCACGCGCACAACATGTCCCACCTTGAGGCTGCCTGTGGTGGCTGCGACGCCGTCGATCCAAACGGGCACGTCCGGACCGTAGGCGACGCGCACATCGTTGACGAAGATGCTGCCGAAGCCCTGTATGGTGCCCACTATGCCGGTGCCGCCGATGCCGTGATCGCTCTCCGTTCCCGCCGTCCACCCGGTGCCGCCGATACCCCGGTCGCTCGACGTATCCGTCGCCGTTGCAATTGAACTGAGCAACGCCGCCGGAAAGGCGGCGCCGAGCATCAGAAAACTCCGCCTCGTCAACCTCCAGTGCATCAAGCGTCTCCGCCGGCAGGCTTGGAGGATTCTTCTCCGGCAAACGATGCACCGTCGGAGGTGAGGATGTAGACGCCGCAATTCCAACGGTTTGTCCCGCCGGGATCGCTTTTCACCGCCTGGTTGGCATGCTTGTTGAGCTGGATAAGTGTCTCCATCGCGACCTTGCGGCTGTAGGCTTCGAGCGACCTGGCAAGGTCTTCTGAGAGCCCGTCATAGTGGACGGCCCGCTCGATGAAAGGCGGTTTGTCCGCCAGGATGTTCGCGACGGCGGCGGCGGCATGGTCCTGAAGGTTGCGGGCAAAGTAATAGAGTCTGACCTCGCCGTCGTCGCGCGGCGCAATCGCCGCCTCCATCAGGACGATGCGGTCCTCCTCGTCGATCTCCACCAGCTTTCGATCGAGCCAGTCGTCCAGAACCGCTCTCGGCCGCAAATCCCGCGTCACCGACTCCACGAGGCCCGCGAACGACGCCTCTCCGGCCTCGGCCATTCGCGGCAATGGCAATGGCGCGCCCTTGGCATCGGTGAACAACGGATCCGCAAGCCAGCGCGCGACAATCGCGCTCGTCCTCGAAACGGATTCGGGTATCACCCTGACAGGGGCGCCGGCGCCTCGCAGACGGCTGACCTCCTTGCGATGGACACCCGTCAAAAGGCTTACCCTGCTGTCCGTCTGCTGCTTGTCGGGCAGCGTGAATTCATGCTCCGCCACGTTGACGTAGATCTGCCGAAGCAGGTCGACGAAGGTGGGAAACGTCACCCCGCATTTGATCGCCAATCGCACCAACGGGCGAAGCACCCGGTTCAACGCGCTCTGGACGCCCGCGGCATCCAGATATTGTTCCGCCGATTTGCTCATCGCCGTCCTTCACCCGTCAATCAACCACCTATGCCCCGAAAATTCCTGCCGAAAATAGCCCGTGGGAAATGCTTCCACAATAGATGGGCCTGCAATGCCGCCTGTCCACCTCGCTATCCTCAATCGCAAGGCGTGTCTCCATGTCCAAGTCCTCAGCTCCCGCGTTGTCTGCTCGGCAGACCTCCCTCGGTTGACATGTGTGAAATTTTCCCACAATGCTTTATCGAGAGGCAGAATCTCACATCGATCACCGCCAAGATATGACCGGCAGAGGAGAGCATTGTTGAAAAGGCCTTATGTGAAGCCGGCCATAAACAAGGCCCTGGATGGATTCGACGGCACGGCGGGCAATGTCGACCGCGTCGACCTTGCGCATCGCGGCATGGAGACCAACGGAAAGGACTTTTCAGGCTCCTCGGACGGCTTTGTCTCGCTCAACGAACGCCTAGATCCCGCCATCTCCCTGACCGCAAGCGTTGTATCCGCCTACATTGCGAACAATCCGCTGCCTGCGGCCGAGCTGCCCGACTTCATCGGCAAGATATACGCCTCGATCAAGCTGATCTCACTTGGGTCGCCCGATGTCCCGCCGGACGAGATAAAGGGCGTGGCCCGGGCGAAAAAAACCGTCACGCCGGAATTCATCATCTGCCTGGAAGACGGCAAGCGCTTCAAATCGCTCAAGCGGCATATCGAGACCCAATACGGCCTTACGCCGGATCAGTATCGAGCGAAGTGGAACCTGCCTTCGAACTACCCGATGGTAGCGCCAAATTATTCGGCAACGCGTTCGAAACTGGCCAAATCCATGGGCCTCGGCCGAAGGATAAAGTAAGGTCCGGGACGGCCGGCAGGTTTCAGGCGGACTGCGACGCCACGAGCGTTGCTGCCAGGCGACACCATAGGTGTTCCGTCGTGCGCGAGGATATTCACACGACAGGCGTCCCGGTGCTCTGCGCTTCGTGCGAGGCGCCGCATCGCGGCATATGCGGAGCGCTCAATGCCGAACAGTTCCAAGCGTTCGCCAAATCGACGAAGCGGTACAAGGCCGAGGCCGGCAAGGAGTTGGTGGGCGATTCCAGGAGCGTCGAGCGTTTCTCGAATGTGCTTTCGGGCGTCGTGAAATTGACCAAGACGCTTTCCGGCGGCCGCCAGCAGATCGTCCGGCTGCAATTCGCTCCCGATCAATCTCGCCCGCGCCTGGCTGTCGACCAAGCCGCTCATGCTGCTCGACGAGCCCACCTCGACGATACGCAGGAAGCGCGCGTTCTCGAGCGGCTGCTCGCCCGCTTCAGCGATCGGATCGTCGTCGTCTCAACCCATCGCGCGCCGCCGCTTCGCGGCGCCCGCACGATGGAGCTGCAGCCATGAATGCCATGCCAACTGGAGGCTGGCGGCCTTTTCATTCCTCCTTGAAGGCATGAGCGAAACTGTCGGCGACCGGCTGAAAGAGATATTCGAGCAGGGTTCGCTTGCCGGTGACAACCGAGACGTCCACCGGCATTCCCGGATATAGCTTCACTTGTGGGAGGTTCTTCAGCTCATCGGCACTCACCTCGACCGTCCCCCTGAAAAACGTCGCGCCGCTGCGCTCGTCGATCTCGGCGTCGGCCGAAACCCGGGTAAGGGCGCCCTTCACCGTGGGCGTGGTTCTCTGCTTGTAGGCGACGAGCCGCACCGTCGCCGGCAAACCGGGGCGAACGACATCGATATCCAGCGGCTGAATCTTGACGTCCAGCACCATCTTGTCCTGGTCGGGAACCAGATCGAGAATAATCCCGCCGGGGGGCACAACGCCGCCCGGCGTGAAATACCGAAGGTTCATTACCGCCCCATCTTCCGGCGCAACGACATCCCGGCGCGCCGCGCGCGCGTCGGTCTTCTGAAGCGCCTTTTCGAGCTCGGAGCGTTTGGTCTGGACGTCACGAAGGTCCTCGGCGGCCTTCTTGACATAGGAGAGCCGGCCATTGTCGATCTGCGCGTCCGCCTCGGCGATCTGCTGCCGCAGGCTTTCTATATTGCCACGGTTCGAGTCAGCCTCCCCCTGCGCGGCAATGACCTGCCGTTCGAGCTGGAGCACGCGGGACTTCACCCCATAGCCTTTCTTCAGAAGTGTGCGGGCGTCCGCCAGCTCTTCCCGCAGAGACGGCAACTGGATCTCGAAGGCCGCAACTCTCGCAGCGAGCGCCGACATCTGGGCATGGTATTGGGCGATCCGCTGCTGCCAGACCTCGACCTCCGACGCCTGAACCTTGGCCTGGTCCTGGAAGATGCGCTCCTGCCCGGCCATGGCCTCGGCGACGGTGGAGTCGCTTTGCCGCGCCGACAGGTCCGCAGAAAAAGGAATTGTCTTCAGGCCGTCGCGCTGCGCGATCAGGCGGGCTTCGCCGGCGAGCGCGGAATCGAGTTCGCCGCGCACGGCGTCGCGGTCGGATTCCGCGTCGAGCCCGTCGAGGCGGACCAGTATCTGACCCTGCTTGACCAGGTCTCCCTCCCGGACCAGGATTTCCCGGATGATGCCGCCTTCCAGGTGCTGCACGGTCTTGCGGTTGCTGTCGACCTTCACCACCCCGGACGCGACCGCCGCGCTCGTCAGCGGCGCGGTGGCTGCCCAGAGGCCGAAGCCACCGAACAGCAGGCCGATGACGGTCAGGCCGCCGAAGACATGGGCGCTTACCGCCGGCCATGCGGGCGGTGGCGGCGGCATTTTCAGCGACAGCGCGGCTTCCGTCACGACCCGGTCCTTTCGGAGCTCACGACCCGGACCTGCGGCGGGGCGGACTGCTGCTCGGGGCGGCGCAGTTGCGCAAGCACGCCATCGCGCGGGCCGAACATTTGCGGCTGGCCATCGTTCAGCACCAGGACGCAATCGACGTTCACCATCAGGGACGGGCGGTGGGCGACGATCACCACGGTCGAACCTGCCTCCTTCATCGCGGCAATCGCCTGGTTCAGCGCTTCCTCGCCGACGGCATCCAGATTGGAGTTCGGCTCGTCCAGCACCACCAGCGCCGGACGGCGGTAGAGCGCCCTGGCAAGGCCAATGCGCTGGCGCTGCCCACCGGAGAGCACCGAACCCTGTTCGCCGATCTCGGTATCGTAGCCATTCGGGAGCCTGAGGATCATCTCGTGCACGCCCGCCATCTGGGCGGCGGCCACGATCTCGGCCGGATCGCCTTGTTCCATGCGGGCGATGTTTTCGCGGATGGTGCCGGGAAAGAGTTCGACGTCCTGAGGAAGGTAGCCGACATAAGAGCCGAAGTCGGTTCGGTTCCAGGAAAACACGTCGACACCGTCGAGCCGAACCCGGCCTTGCTGCGGCGACAGCATGCCGACGATCAGGCGGGCAAGCGTCGACTTGCCGGCCGCAGACGGGCCAATCACAGCAAGCACCTGGCCCGGCGGCACGGCGAAGGAGAGATTTTTGAGCACGGGCTCCTTGGCGCCGGCTGGCGTGTAAGCGACAGCCTCGACCGAAAGCCGCCCCTGCGGACGCGGCAATTCCATCCCCGGGGGGCGCAGCGACGGAGCCTCGAACAGCCGGTCCAGGCGACGCCAGGCCTCGCGAGCGGCGGTCGTCTGTTTCCAGGTTGCGATAGCCTGCTCGACCGGCGCGAGCGCGCGCGACATGATGATCGAGGCCGCGATCATGGCGCCGGGCGAGACTTCATGGCGCAGCGACAGCCAGGCGCCGAGCCCCAGCACCGCGACCTGCAGGAACATCCGGAATGGCTTGGTGAATGCATTGATCAGGCCAGCCCAGTCGCTGGCGGTCGTCTGCAGCGCGAGCACGGACGCATTGGCTGCGTCCCAACGCCGGGCGAGTACCCCGCCCATGCCCATCCCGTCGATGACTTCGGCATTGCGGAAACCGGCATCCGCCGCCTGGTAGGCGCGCGCGGAAGCGGCGTTGGCCTGTTTGAGCGTGTTGGCCGTCAGTGCGTTGTTGGCAAGGGCGAGGCCGAACAGGATGATCGCGCCGCCCAGCGCCAGAAGTCCGAGCAGGGGATGCAGCAGGAAGATGAAGCCGAGATAGAGCGGCATCCATGGCGCGTCGAACAGCGCCATGATGCCGCCGCCGCCAAGATAGCCGCGCAGCGTGGCGAGGTCGCGCAGCGCCTCGGTGCGGTAAGATGAGCCGCGCAACGCGTTCTCAAGCCCACGGCCCAGTACCTGCGGCGACAGCACGCGGTCGATCCAGGTGCCGAGCTGCACCAGCAGCCGGGAGCGGAAGAATTCGAGCGCGCCCATTGCAGCCAGCGCCGCCGTCGTAATCAGCGTCAGATAGACGAGCGTTTCCACGCTGCGTCCCGTCAGCACGCGATCATAGACCTGCAGCATATAGATCGAGGTCGAGAGCACGAGCAGGTTGATGACGAAGCTGAACCCCGCCACCGCGGCGAAACCGCCGCGGCAACGGGAGAGGGCGATACGCAGGGCGTTGTTCATCGCAGGCACCGGCGCGATTGCACAGAGCTGCTCAGGTCCACTCGACGAACTTGGTGTTGTCGAGCCCTAGCAACTGCGTTAGCGTTGTCACATCATCCAGCGTGGCCACATGGACGCGGCCTCCCGTGTCGCTCCAATTTGCGTCGTGCCAGAGTTCCCCCTTGCCGGTATCACTGTTGAAGACAACGACGTAAGCGTTGGCGGCGCCTGCCGTGCCGTTGGTGATCTGAGATGTAGTCTGGGCGGCTTGGATTTCCACTACCTTGTTGGCGTCGCCGGGCGCGATGTTGGCGATGGCGTTCCTGGTCTGATAATCGGAGGCGCTAAGCGCGGCGCCTGTGGCGGTCGCACTGGTGTTGGCCGCGTTCCAGCCGTCGGCCCCCTGCTGGAGGCCAATCGTGTGGCCCGCGACCGCGAAGTCCAGAATGGTGTCGGTGCCGTTCTGGCTCGGAGCAATCATCCGGAATTGATCATTTCCGCTGCCGCCCAGGAGCACATCATTGCCGCCGCCGCCGCTTAAAATGTCGTTTTGCTGGCCGCCGAGCAGATAGTCGCGTCCGGCGCCACCGCTCAGCGTATCGCCGCCATTGTAGCCGGCAGCGATGTCGCTGCCGCTTCCGCCAGTCAGCGTGTCGTCGCTGCTTCCGTTAAGCCCGACAAGCACATGAAAATCCGCGCTGGTCGTGTTGTTCGCCTGATCGGTGACAGTCACGTGGACATTGTAGTCGCCGATGCCCGCGTTCGATTGAGACGCCGTCAGATTGCCGGCCGAGTCGACCGAGACGTTCGACGCCGAAAGAGCGTTGTTGGAGGTGGCCGAGTAGCTGAATGTGTAGTGATCCGTGGCAGCATCCGGATCGCCCAGCTCGATGAAATGACCCAGAAGCGCATTGTTGCCGGTCTGCGTCGGCACGAAATCGATGCCAGTCGGGCCGCTGAGGTCGTTGTCGGTAATCGTGCCCACCCCCTGGTTGTCGGAAATCGTCGCATTGGTCGGGTTGCTGAGGTTGACGTAGAACTGCTCCGTCGGCTCGAACACCGCATTGTCGACGATTGTCAGGGTGATGGTTTTGCTCGTTTCGCCGGCAGCGAAGCTGAGTGTGCTGCTCAACGCGTCGGGCCCGGCGGCGTAGTCGCTGCCGGCCGATGCGGTGCCAGGCGCCACTTGGTAGTCCACAGTGGCGGGCAACGCCGTCGCGCCCGTCTTGGTGACCGTGAAGGTGATGGTTCCGGCCGCCTCGCTGACCGTGACGTCGATCGAGAAGCTCGGCGGTGAATCGTTGTCGGTGACGGTCACCTTCGCGGTATCGCCGGTGTCGAGCGCCTCGTAATTGCCGCCGCTGGTGTTGGTGATGGCGACCTGGTAGCTCTCGCCGTCGGCATAGGGATCGTCGCCCTGCACCGCAAAGGCGGTCGAGACGCCGCTGGTGGCGCCGACCGCGATGGTGACGCTGGCGCCGTTGTCGAGGCTGACCACCAGATCCGAGCCGGTGACCGCGTTGGCGACGTGGGCGGTGATCGTCGCCGTTCCCGCGCCCTCGTTGACGCTGACGTCGTCCAGCGTGATGGCGGTGGTGTCGATGGTGTCGTGCACCGTCACCGTCGCCTTGTCGGTGGTGTCGAGCGCCTCGTAGTTGCCGCCGCTGGTGTTGGTGATGGCGACCTGGTAGCTCTCGCCGTCGGCATAGGGAT
>NZ_VFTK01000029.1:0-89282 GCF_006439495.1 Mesorhizobium sp. B3-1-8 | reverse complement strand
GACCAGAGCTTCTCCGCCTTCGTCCATCTCGCCGCCGCCATCATAAGCTCCAGATGAATATCAACAGGCCTTAGAGCATGATGCCGAAAAGTGTGGAGCGGTTTTCGGAGGGCATCATGCTCTATTTCTTTGATCTAGGCGGCGCGGCATACACCAATGGACCGGCCTGCGCAAACCGCGTGAGCCGGGCGGCGAGCCTTCACCGAATGTTTACGCTGATCGGTAACCATAACAGCCAGTAAACCGTAACGCGTTCTTTTGGGTGTTTTGATGTCTGCCGTGCGTCTTATCGACGAGCTTTCCCAAGCTCCCCAGCAGTCCGAATGGCTGGACACGATCCTGAAGGGCGACTGCGTCGCCGCGCTGGACAAGTTGCCGGAAAAGTCGGTCGACATCATCTTCGCCGACCCGCCCTACAATCTGCAGCTCGACGGCGACCTGCGCCGGCCCGACCAGTCCAAGGTCGACGCCGTCGACGACGACTGGGACCAGTTCGAGAGTTTCGAGGCCTATGATGCCTTCACCCGCGCCTGGCTGCTCGCGGCGCGCCGCGTGCTGAAGCCCAGCGGCACCATCTGGGTCATCGGCTCCTATCACAACATCTTCCGCGTCGGCGCCCGCATGCAGGATCTCGGCTTCTGGATCCTCAACGACATCGTCTGGCGCAAGACCAACCCGATGCCGAATTTTCGCGGCCGCCGCTTCCAGAACGCGCATGAGACGATGATTTGGGCCTCGCGCGACCAGAAGGCCAAGGGCTACACCTTCAATTACGAAGCGCTGAAGGCCTCGAACGACGATTTGCAGATGCGCTCCGACTGGCTGTTCCCGATCTGCACCGGCGGCGAGCGGCTGAAGGACGAGAACGGCAACAAGCTGCATCCGACGCAGAAGCCGGAAGCGCTGCTTGCCCGTATCATGATGGCCTCGACCAAGCCGGGCGACGTCGTGCTCGATCCCTTCTTCGGCTCCGGCACCACTGGCGCCGTCGCTAAGCGCCTTGGCCGCCACTTTGTCGGCATCGAGCGCGAGCAGGCCTATATCGACGCTGCCAATGAGCGCATCGCCGCGGTGCGTCCGCTGGAAAACGCCGACCTCACCGTGCTTTCGGGCAAGCGTGCCGAGCCGCGCGTCGCCTTCATCAGCCTGATCGACAACGGCCTGGTGACGCCGGGCGCCACGCTTTACGACGCCAAGAAACGCTGGGCGGCAAAGGTGCGCGCCGACGGCACGCTGGCGATTGGCGACAGCGCCGGCTCGATCCACAAGATCGGCGCCGAAGTGCAGGGGCTGGATGCCTGCAACGGCTGGACCTTCTGGCACTATGAGCGCAGCGGCGGCTTGACCCCGATCGACGAATTGCGCCGCATCGCCCGCCTCGGCATGGAGCGGGCAGGGGCCTGAGCCGCCAGCCCCTCTTGAATCAACACCTCAACGGATCGCCGCAAGCGATTCAGTTCAGGCCGCAATCCCGAACCGCTGAAGGTCTGCTTTAAGCGTCCTGGCGTCGGTGAACAGCACCGACTGCCAGCCGGCGGCCCTGGCGCCGTCGACATTCTTCTGGCTATCGTCGATGAACAATGTGGCGGATGGCTCGAGACCGAACGCAGTCACGTGATGATCATAGATGGCGCGGTCCGGCTTGATCTGGCGGATGTCGGCCGACACGGTCACGCCGCGCGGCCGGTTGAGAAAGTCGAAACGCTGCCGTGCTTCGGCAAGCGTGTCGGCGGCGAAGTTGGTCAGCATGGTCACATCGTGGCCGCGCTCGATCAGGCCGAGCATGATGGCGACGCTGTCGTCATAGGCATGCGGCACCATCTCGTGCCAATGGCGGCGGAAGTTACGGATGTTCTCGGCGTGATCGGGATGCTCGGCGATCAGCAACGCCTCTGCATCTTCCCATGTGCGGCCGCGATCCTGCTCGATGTTCCACTCGCTGGTGCAGACATTGTCGAAGAACCATTTGCGCTCTTCGGCATCCGGTATCAGCCGGCTGAACGCAAGGTCCGGATCGTAATGGATCAGCACCTTGCCGATGTCGAACACGATATGGCGGATTTCGGTCATGCAGGCCTCTTTGCACTGTGCGGCGACGGTTTCTTCGTCGCGCCCGGTATCGCCGCCTCGATTGCCTTTTTCATGACAGTCGGCAGCGCTTCCCCGGAAATATCATGAGCCAGCGACCAGAAATGCCCGTCCGGCGCGTCGCCTTTGACGCGGGCATGGAAGATCTCGAGTTCGAGCGCGAAATGGGTGAAGACGTGCCCGATCTGCCCGGCGCGGCGCCAATCGGCGACAAAAGGCGCGGCCTCGGTAGTCGTGGCGCCGTCAACCCGCGCTGTCCAGCCGGTGGTCGGCACCTCGGTCATACCGCCGAGCAAGCCCTTCTCGGGCCGCTTGCGCAAGAGGATCGCGCCGTCGTCGCGCTCGGCGACGAAGGCGGCACCCTTGCGCAGCGGCTTGTCGTCTTTCGGCAGCCGGACCGGGAAACGTTCAGGATCGCCGGTGAGAATGGCGCTGCAATCCTCGCGGATCGGGCAGAGCATGCAGCGCGGCCGCTTCGGCGTGCAGATCGTCGCGCCGAGATCCATCATCGCCTGGGCAAAGTCCCCGGGCCGCGTCTGCGGCACCAGTTTTTCGACCAGCGCGCGGATCTGCGGCTTGGCCTCGCCGAGCGGCGTTTCGATCGAATAGAGCCGGGTCACGACCCGCTCGACATTGCCATCGACGACCGCCGCTGGCCGGTCGAAGGCGATCGCGGCGATCGCCGCCGCGGTATAGGCGCCGATTCCGGGCAATTCGCGCAGACCCGCCTCGGTGTCGGGAAAACGGCCGCCTCGGAGCGCCACCAGGTCGGCGCAGGCTTTCAGGTTGCGCGCCCTGGAATAATAGCCGAGCCCGGCCCACGCCTTCATCACATCCTCGGCGGGCGCCGCCGCCAACGCTTCGACCGTCGGCCATTTCTCGACGAAATTGCGGAAATAGGCTTTCACCGCCTCGACCGTGGTCTGCTGCAGCATCACCTCGGACATCCACACGCGATAGGGATCGGCCCTCACGCCGCGCCCAAACGCGACCGGCGTGACGCGCCAGGGCAAGTCGCGGTGATGCGCGTCATACCAGGCAAGCAGGCGGAAGGCGATATCCGGGGATCCAGCTTTGCTGGTATCTCCGGATCCGATATCGCCGGATGCGGCCTTCTGTGATGCCTTGCGGGTCTGATCGAGCGGTGCCATTGATCGGATGAGCTGGGGAACTGGAGAACGCACATGGCAGGGAAAAGGCCCTTCGGCAATCCCGTTCCGGTGAGCGATCTCGCCACCGAGATCCTCGACCCGGTGCTGAAGAAGCGCGCCGGTATCTCGATCGGGCTGGTGCAGTCCTGGGAAGAGATCGCCGGGCCGCGCCTGGCCGCCCACTCGCGGCCGGAGAAGATTCAGTGGCCACGCCGCTTGCACGAGGACGATCCGTTCGAGCCGGCGACCTTGATCATCGCCTGCGAAGGCATGGCGGCGTTGCATCTGCAGCACGAGGCCGGCGAGGTGATCAACCGCGTCAATGCCTTCCTGGGTTTCAACGCGGTCGGCCGCATCAAGATTCTGCAAAAACCGGTGCTTTCGCAAAAGGCGCGGCCGAAGCCGGCGCCGCGCCCTCTGAGCGAGGCGGAGAAGTCGAAGCTTTCGCATCTGGTCGGCCAGATCGAGGATGACGGCCTGCGCGCTTCGCTGGAGCGGCTCGGCGCTACGATTATGGGTGAAAGGAAGCCCAAAGGATCGTAAGAAGCGTCATGAATGCGTCACCAATCTCGCGCATTCGTGATGCTTGTGATCAAGTTTCGCGATTGGATTGGGGATCGCGATGCCTTAATTCGCGCCAACTCTCGCCTTTTCTAGCCCTTGCATTGCAAAATCCAACCGATATCAGGTGATTCGCATGAACCGTGCCCCGTCTGGCAAAAGCTTGTCTCGCAGAAACCTTCTGACCGCGCTGGCTGCTGTTCCTGCGGTGGCGCTGCTTGCCGCATGCAGCGACTCCGGCGAGGAGGCGAAGGCAGCCGACGTGAAGCCGGCCAACCCGTCGACGCCTGCCAAGCCGGCCGCCACGCCGGCGGCGGTCCAGGTGCCCGAGGCGCAGGGCACCGTGGACATGACGGAACTGCTCAAGCCGGGCGCGCTGCCCGACAAGCAGCTCGGCAAGGACGACGCCAAGGTCACCATCGTCGAATACGCGTCGATGACCTGCCCGCATTGCGCGCATTTCAACGACACCACCTTCCCACAGTTGAAGTCGAAATATATCGACACCGGCAAGGTCCGTTACATCCTGCGCGAATTCCCGTTCGACCCAAGCGCCGAGGCCGGCTTCATGCTGGCGCGCTGCTCGAAGGACAACTACTTCGCCATGGTCGACGTGCTGTTCAAGCAGCAGCCGAGCTGGGTCGGCGTCAACAACACCAAGGAAGCGCTGCTGCAGATCTCCAAGCTGGCCGGTTTTACACAGGAGTCCTTTGAGTCCTGCTTGACGGACCAGAAACTTCTGGACGATGTGAGAGCAGTCCAGAAACGCGGAGCGGACGAGTTCAAGGTCGACTCGACGCCGACCTTCTTCATCAACGGAAAGACCTACAAAGGGGCGATGTCGATTGAGGAAATGTCGGCCATCATCGACCCTCTGCTCTGACATCCAGGCCGCGCCGAAGCGGTCCGGCTTCGGCGCGCACGCCTGTAGTGTTGGGCGGCGCGAATGAAATTTTCGCGCCTTCGCCTCCTCGGTTTCAAATCGTTCGTCGAGCCCGGCGAGTTCGTCATCGAACGCGGGCTGACCGGCATTGTCGGGCCGAACGGCTGCGGCAAGTCGAATCTCGTCGAAGCTTTGCGCTGGGTGATGGGCGAAAGCTCTTACAAGAACATGCGCGCGTCCGGCATGGACGACGTGATCTTCTCAGGCTCCGGCGCGCGCCCTGCGCGCAACACCGCCGAAGTCACGCTTTTCCTCGACAATACCGACCGCACGGCGCCTTCCGCCTTCAACGACGCCGATGAACTGCAGGTGTCGCGCCGCATCGAGCGCGAGGCGGGCTCGCTCTACCGCATCAACGGCAAGGAAGCGCGCGCCAAGGACGTGCAGCTTCTGTTCGCCGACCAGTCGACCGGCGCCCGCTCGCCCTCCATGGTCGGGCAGGGCCGTATCGGCGAGCTGATCCAGGCCAAGCCGCAGGCCCGCCGCGCCCTGCTTGAAGAAGCCGCCGGCATCTCCGGCCTGCACACGCGCCGGCATGAGGCCGAGCTTCGGCTCAAGGCGGCCGAGCAGAACCTCGAGCGGCTGGACGACGTGGTCGGCGAGCTGGAAGGCCAGATCGAGAGTCTGAAGCGCCAGGCGCGCCAGGCGTCGCGCTTCAAGAACCTTTCGGCTGACATCCGCAAGGCCGAAGCGACGCTGCTGCATCTGCGCTGGACGCTGGCAAAAACCCAGGAAGGCGAGGCGCGTTCCGCGCTTGCCGTCGCCACCACGCTGGTCGGCGACCGCGCCGCGGCCCAGATGGCGGCGGCCAGGGAGCAGGGCATCGCCGCGCACCGGCTGCCGGACCTGCGCGACGCGGAAGCCGCCGCTGCTGCCGCCTTCCAGCGCCTGTCGATCGCCAAGACCCAGATCGAGGAAGAGGCCGGCCGCATCCGCGCCCGCCAGACCGAGCTCGAACGCCGCCTGCAGCAGCTCGACGCCGACATCGCCCGCGAGGAGCGGATGGTGCGCGACAATGCCGACATCCTGGAGCGCCTGCGCACCGAGGAAGCCGAGCTCAATTCGGAAAACGCCGGTGCCGCCGAGCGCGAGGCGACCACACGCGCCGCCTTCGAACAGGCCGGCGCGACGCTCTCGCAAAGCGAAGCAAAACTTGCCGCGCTGACCGCCGAGCGCGCCGAGGCGGCCGCCTCGCGCCACCAGATCGAGCGCTCGCTGCGCGAGACCGCCGAGCGCCGTGATCGCTTCGCCCGCCAGCTCGCCGAGGTCGACCGCGAGCTTTCCGACATCGTCGCGCGCATTTCCGGCCTGCCCGATCCGGCCGAGAAGCGGCTGTTGGTCGAGGATGCGCTTGCCCGGCTGGAAGAGAGCGAGGCCGGCGCCATTGCCGCCGAGCAGGCCGTCGCCGAGGCCCGCACTGCTGAAAGCGCCGCAAGACCGCCGCTGCAGGATGCAAGGGCCGAACTGGCGCGCATCGAGACGGAAGCGCGCACGCTGGCGAAGATCCTCAACGCCACCAGCGGGGGCGATCTTTTCCCTTCGGTGCTGGAGCAGATCAGTGTCGAGCGCGGCTATGAAACCGCGCTTGGCGCGGCCCTTGGCGAGGACCTCGACGTTCCGCTCGACCGCGGCGCTCCGGTGCATTGGGGCGAAAGCTCGGTCCAGCCCGGCGATGCGTCGCTGCCCGAAGGTGTGAAGAGCCTGGCTAGCGTCGTTCGCGCGCCGGCGCAGCTTGCCCGCCGCCTCGCGCAGATCGGCATCGTCGACGCCGTCGATGGCCGCCGGTTGCAGGCGCTTCTGGCCCCCGGCCAGCGGCTGGTCAGCCGCGATGGCGCGCTCTGGCGCTGGGACGGCTTGACCGCGAGCGCCGACGCTCCGACCGCCGCCGCGCTGCGGCTGGCGCAGAAGAACCGCCTGGCGGAGCTCGATGCCGAAGCCGTGCAGGCGACGCTTGTCGTACGCGAGGCCGAGGAGGCGTTGACGCATGCCGAGCAGGCGATGCGCCAGGCAAGCGATGCCGAGCGTAATGCGCGCCAGGCCGGCCGCGACGCCCAGCATGCGCTGGATGCCGCCCGCAACGCGCTGGCCGAGGCCGAGAAGGCTGGCGGCGAGCTGTTGAACCGGCGCGCCGCGCTTGAAGAGGCACGCGCTCGCATTGTTGACAGCCATGAGGAGACGCAGGCCGCTTTCCTCGAAGCCGAGGCGATGTTGCAGGACGCGCCCGATCTTGGCGACCTGCAATTGCAGCTCGAACAGGCCTCCGCCAACGTCTCGCGCGACCGCGCCACGCTCGCCGATGCGCGCGCCGTGCATGAAGGGCTGCGGCGCGAAGCCGAGGCGCGCATGCGCCGGCTGGACGCCATCGGTGCCGAACGCAAGAACTGGCTGGAGCGCGCCGAGAATGCCTCGACGCAGATCGCGGCCCTTGGCGAGCGCAAGGCCGAAGCCGAGGCCGAGCGCGAAAGGCTGGCCGACGCGCCGGACGAGATCGACGCCAAGCGCCGCGCCCTGCTGACGCAGCTGTCCGAGGCCGAAGCTTTGCGCCAGGCGGCGAGCGACCGCCTGCAGGAGGCGGAGAACAAGCAGGCCGAGCTCGACAAGGCGGCGACCGCCGCCATCCAATCGCTCGCCGAATCGCGCGAAACCCGCGTCCGCGCCGAGGAGCGGCTCACCGCGGCGGATGAACGCCGCGCCGAGGTCGAGGCGCGCATCCAGGAAGCGCTCAACACGCCGCCGCATCTGGTCATCAAGCATACCGGCCTCGAAGCCGACGACCCGATGCCCGACATGGCCGAGATCGAACGCCAGCTCGACCGATTGAAGATCGAGCGCGAGCGGCTCGGCGCCGTCAACCTGCGCGCCGAGGAAGAGCAGAAGGAATTGTCGGAGCGGCTGGAGACCATCGTTTCCGAGCGCGAGGACATCATCGAGGCGATCAGAAAACTGCGCCAGGCGATCCAGAGCCTCAACCGCGAGGGCCGCGAGCGGCTGCTGTCGGCCTTCGAGGTGGTCAACGGCCATTTCCAGCGGCTGTTCTCGCATCTGTTCGGCGGCGGCACGGCCGAGCTGCAGTTGATCGAGTCCGAGGATCCGCTGGAGGCGGGGCTGGAAATCCTCGCCCGTCCGCCCGGCAAGAAGCCGCAGACCATGACGCTGCTTTCCGGCGGCGAGCAGGCGCTGACGGCGATGTCGCTGATCTTCGCCGTGTTCCTCACCAACCCCGCGCCGATCTGTGTCCTCGACGAGGTCGACGCGCCTCTCGACGACCACAATGTCGAGCGCTTCTGCAATTTGATGGACGAGATGTCGAAGACCACCGAAACCCGCTTCGTCATCATCACCCACAACCCCATCACCATGGCGCGCATGGACCGGCTGTTCGGTGTCACCATGGCCGAGCAAGGCGTCAGCCAGCTGGTCTCGGTCGACCTGCAAGCGGCCGAGGCGATGCGCGAGGCGAGCTGAGCTCGCCTTTCTCACGTTCAACGACCAATCCTAGTTCTCCGGCGCCGTCGCCGGCGCCGTATAGCGGCGGCGCACGGCGTCGATCACCAGCTTGCGGCTCTCGTCGGCCGACAACGCCTTGTTCTTCTCCGCGTCTGCCGTTTCGTTGGCGAGTTCCTTGTCCCTGATCTGCTGGCGGAACCATTTGGAATAATCGCCGGCGCGCAAATGGTATTCCCATGTCTTGTCGTCGATACCTTCCGCCATCTGGGCGAAGATGATGAGATTGTGAGCTCGCAGATTCATCGCCTTCTTCGGCCCCGTGAAATAGAAGCTGCCCGCCTCGTCGAGCTCGCCTTCGGCATATTTGCGGCTGTGCCGCTTCAGCGACTGGTCGGGCTCGATCGCCTTGACCGTGAACGGCTTCTTGCCGTCATGCGGCCGCCAGAACAGCACGCGGTCGCCCTTGGGCAGAGGAATGTCCTTCGGCGCCTTGAGCCCGGTTTCCTTGCAGAAGGTCCTGATCACGTCCTTTGCGTTGGGCCCGAGTGCGATCACTGCCGTCACCAGCCGCAACGCATCGGTGGAGATTGCTTCGGGGTGGACGGTGATCAGCACGGTGCCAGGCAGCTCGATCGAAAGCACCGCGCGCGTATCTCCGCGTCGCTTGGGCATCAAATGATGCGCCTCGTCGATGATCAGCCAGTGCGGCCTTGCCGTGCGATAGCGGACATTGCCGAGGCCGGGCAGCAATTCGGCGAAGAAATCGGGACGCTCATCGACCTTCAGTGCCAGGCCGTTGACCACGACATTGTTCTGCGGTTTCTCGATCAATTCCAGCAATTGTTCCTTGTTCGGCGCGGTCGAGCCGTTGCCGAGCGGCACCGCGCCTTTCAGTCCGTCATAGTCGCCCTCGGGGTCGAAAATGCAGAATTGCAGACCTTTTTCGACCAGCCGCTCGGTGAGCGCCGTGGCCAAGGTCGATTTGCCGATGCCCGAGCTGCCGGCGATCAGCACTGTTTCCATCGGCGACAAGTAGATGTCCTTGCCGCGTGAGGTCCCGAGCAGCACGCCGCGCGAGCGCTTTTTGGCCAGCGGATAATCGCGCTTGGTCAGCTTGCGGATCAGTTCCTCGACGCCTTTGCCGCGCGGCGCCTTGGTGACGAGGTCGGCGGTTTCCTTGACCGCGGGCAGCGCGTTGGCCACCGCGACGCTGCAGCCCGAGGCCCTGAGGAAAGCGTGGTCGTTCTCGGCGTCGCCGATGGCCACGACATTATGCGGCGACAGCTTCAGGTCCTCGAGCGCAGCCGCCAGTCCGGTTGCCTTGTTGATGCCCGAGGGCAGGATCATCACCGCGCCCTTGTTGAAGATGATCTCCAGCTCCAGCCCGAGCTTCTTGATGACGTCGAGCACTGTCACCTGGTGCGGCTCCCAGGTGGCGACGATCGAGCGCCCAACCGACAGCGGCTTCACGCCGCGCTTCTTGAGCCCGTCGATGAGATCGACGGAAGGCGAGGGCGAGATCGTGCGCTCTTCCTCGCTGGCCGGCGTGTAGATCAGCGCGCCGTTTTCGGCGACGACCTTGTCGAACAGGAAAAGTTCGGGAAAAACCTCCTTGAGGTCGGGCAGTTCGCGGCCGGTGACCAGGATGAGCTTGCGCCCTGATTTCTTCAGCTTTTCCAGCGCCGAGATCGTGCTGGCCGTGACCAGGCCATCATGCGCCAGCGTGCCGTCATAGTCGGTGGCCAATGCCATGAAATACATCGGTTTAACCTCTCCGCCGGCTGTTTTTCGCGCCCGCCGGGAGTATCCGGCTTGGCGGACAACAACGCCTGGAGGCGGAAAAGGTTTAGGTCGAGCACTGGATTTCTCGGGCCGGCGCTAGGCCGTCGCGCATCGCAGCGACTCGCCCATGCGAACGAAACGATCGGCCAGCAAGAGCTCAATCCTCCCACTTGCCGTACGTCGACGCCTTCGTTACTGCGATCTGATGGCGCCGCACAAACTTACCAACACCACTTGGCACAATGTCCTCGGTACGATCGCGCCGGCGCTCACAATTGCATCCGGCGATGTCGTGACGACGGAAACGCTCGACGCTCAGGGCTTCGACAAGAGCGGTGTGCAGCGGTCACGAGGGCCGAATCCTATGAACGGCCCGATCTTCGTGACGGGAGCCGCACCTGGTGATGCGCTGCGTGTGGAGATCCTGCGCATGGACCCGATCCGCTCTTCCGGCTGGACGATCTCGTCACTGGCTGCAAACGTTGTCGATCCGGAGGCTGCCCGTGGGCTGCCTGCAAGGGACAAAGTCACTTGGCAGATCGACCTGGAAGCGCGAACTGTGGTGTTGCAGGAGCCGCCGCCAGGCCTCGAGCACTTCATTTTGCCGGTCGAGCCGATGATCGGCTGCTTCGGCGTGGCGCCATCGATGGGCCAGGCTTTCTCCACCGCGACCAGCGCAGAAAATGGCGGGAACATGGATTACCGCGGGTTTCGGCCCGGTGCGACCGTTTGGTTCCCCGTTGCCGTAGAGGGTGCGCTCTTCTTCGCGGGCGATTGCCATGCGGCGCAGGGCGATGGGGAGATCGTTGGAACCGGGATCGAAACCTGCTTTGAAGTTGAGTTTCGCTTGACTGTGGAAAAAAACAGACGGTTGACATGGCCTCGTGGCGAGAACGAGACCCACATTTTCTCTGTCGGCAATGCTCGTCCGCTTGATCAGGCCCTCCAGCACGCGACCACGGATATGTTCAACTGGTTGACCAGTGACCACGGCTTGTCCGCCGCTGCCGCATCGCATCTGATGGGACAGGTTGTCCGGTATCACGTCGGAAACGTTTTTGACCCTGCCTATACGATGGTTTGCCTGATCGAAAAGCAATGGCTTCCGAAACCGGCCTCCACCGGCTGATGGGAGCAATTCCAGGAAAAGCGTGAGCGGTTTTCCGTTCGGAATTGTGTCAAAACAAAAAAGGTAGGGCGGTTCGCTGTTTCCGTGAAACGGTGAAACGCACGAGTGCAAGCCACGGCGCCAACAACCATACCATCCGTTTGACTGGCCGATGGCAGTGGCTGGGGCGCCAGGATTCGAACCTGGGAATGTCGGTACCAAAAACCGATGCCTTACCACTTGGCGACGCCCCAGCAGGCGGGGCATGCCCGCTGCGCGCGGCCTTATAGGACGAGGCGGAGCAAAGCTCAATGCCGGCTGTGCATGAAACACGACGGCAATTCGTCCCGGCTGCTCAGGCGCGGCGATTGATTAGCCGAAGATAGAGCTCGGCATAGGCTCGTCCCATCTTGTCGGCGGTGAAGAGGTTGGAAAACCGCTCGCGCGCCGCCCGTCCCCATTTTTCCGCTTCCTCGGGCGAATCGAGCAGGCGGTCGATCGCTTCGGCAAGGCGGGCGGGGTCGGAAGGCGGGACGATAAGGCCGGTGACGCCGGCCTTATTCACATAGGAGGTTCCGGTTCCGATCTCGCATGAGATCATCGGCTTGCCGCACATCGCCGCTTCCGCCAGCGAGACGCCATAGGCCTCGGAACGCTGGTTTGAGGGGAAGACGAAACCGCTGCAGGTGTGAAGCAGGGCCATCTTCTGTGGTTCGGAAATTTCACCGAGGAAGATGACGTTGTCGCGGCCGAGTCTTTCGGCCTGGCGTTTCAACTGCTGCCCGATCGGTCCCGACCCGGCGATGACGATCTTGCACCGCACCCGGTCCGCGGCCTCGACAAGGATATCCAGCCCCTTATAATAACGCAGCACACCGACGAAGAGCACGAAAGGCTCCGACACCATCGATTGGCACCAGGCGTTGTCTGCAGCCGTCGGCACGGGATAGGCGCTCTGGTCTATGCCGATCGGGATGACCTGCGATTTGGCCCTGAATTTTCTCAGCGTCGCGCTCGAGCCCAGATAATCGGGCGATGTCGCCACGATCGCGTCGACATCGCCAAGGAAGCGCTGCATCAGCGGATTGTAGAACGGCAGCAGCAGGCGCTGCTTGACGATATCGGAATGGTAGGTGACGACGGCCGGCTTGCCGTGGCGCGATCTGAGATGCGCTATGTCCATGACCGGCCACGGAAAATGGTAGTGCACCAAGTCGGATTGCCGTGCGAGCCTGTCGAATTTACGAAAAACCTCGCGCGAAAACCCTGTCGATGCCAGCTCGAAATCGAGCTTCGCTTTGACGGCTATATGGCCGTCGATCCGCCCGGTGTTTTCCTCAGGCGCGCTGCTCAGTGACAGCACCTGCGTTTCGATGCCATAGCCGGCCGTGCTTTCGGCGATGGCATGGATGGTCCGCTCGACGCCGCCGAAGCTGTCCGGCCAATATGTCTTGAAGAAATGCAGGACTTTCAAACAGGCGTCTTTCGTCTTAACCGGATGGCCTGCTCGAAGATATGCCGCATGCCCTCGGCGTGATTCTTCCAGGTGAAGCGCTCCACGTTGCGGCGCGCGCCGGAAGCAAGCTTTTGGCGCGATTGCGCATCGAGGCAAAGATGACGAAAGCCACTGGCGATCGCCGCAGCATCGCTGGGGTCGACCAGAACGGCGCCTTCGCCGGCCACTTCCGGCATCGACGACGTGTTCGACGTCAGCACCGGTTTGCCGTAGGATTGCGCCTCGACGATCGGGAAGCCGAAGCCCTCGTAGAGCGATGGCATGGCCAGAAAGAGGCAGTTCGCATAAAGCGTCGACAGCACGCTGTCGTCGACGAAGCCGGTGAAGAAGATCTGTTCCTCGAGGCTGCCGCGGCGTACCTCGTCCGCCAGGCCGGTTTGCTTCCAGCCGGTGCCGCCGACGATGACGAGATCGCAGTCCGAGCGGACGCTTTCAGGCAGCAATCCGTAGGCCTTAATGAGGTTGCCGAGGTTCTTCCGGGGCTCCAGCGTGCCGACGAAAAGCGCGTAGGGTCTCGCGATGCCGAGAGGCGCTAGGCTGGAAAAGCCGCCCGGCGCGGGCAGGGGCGTGGTGCCGGGAGCGATCGTGCGGATCGGCGTCTGCAGCCACGGAACCGCTGTTTTTAACGCGCTTGCCGTGGCGTCGGAATCGGTCACCACGACATCGGCCCGGCGTAGCGCGGGTTTCATCAGCAGGCGCTCGCCGAGCAAAGTCCGCATACGCATGGTTTCCGGCGCATGCAGCCAGACTAGATCGTGGATGGTCACCACCCGCGCGATCCGGCTGTCCAGCACCAGCGGCAGGCGGTGGGACGGCCCCCAGAAAACCTCAACCGCGTCGCGCGCGGCCCAGGCCGGCAGGATCGCTTGCCCCCACAAGGCCCGGCCTGAAAGCGACCGGTATCGATCCGTCCGCAAGGTAACGGCGCGCGGCAACTCGTAATCGGCATTGATCGGGGCCGGAGCGTAGACGCAAACCTCCGCGCCGAGTCCCGACAGCGCCTTGATCGACTTGTGGACGAACCGGCCGATACCATCCGTGGCCGATAAGAGGTTCCTGCCGTCGACGCCGATTCTCAATGGGTTCTCCGGGAGCAGAACTCTAAAGGATGCCAGCTATTTCGCGATACGAAAAAAACCGCACTCCGTATGACGAAGTACGCCAATGCAACCTGCTGTGAATCGCTCCTCGGGCTCAGAGGAGTGAACTAGAATTAATAGCCCACCCATAAGAGTCGAAGGCCACGCCGCGCCTCCTGTCTTCTCCAATTGCCGTATCTGCGACAGTTTCGTCCACTAGCATCGCTATTTTCAAGAATGCTCGCTTCGAGCGCGCTTGTATCGTCGCCGTTTCCAACCAACCTTCTGCATGTTGGAAAGAATGCGTGCGCGCCACATCGTCAATCTCGAAACGAAGTTGCCGTCGCAAGTGCGCAGCCGCATAGCCGCGTATCCATACTCTAATAGACAGGTCGACGTCGGCTGGACATGGAAGATACAAAACTGTTCTTGTGTGCGGCCCGGTCCATACGCAACATTGAGCCGTGCCCGCAGCATCTCGTCCCCAATGGCCCGAGCCGAGGATTGTGTCCTTGACAGAAACGACAGAGAAGCCGTCACGTGCGAAGGGCCGCAAGCGCTTCGTTGCAAGTGGGGAATGGTAAGTCTCGAATTCGGTCTCGTTGTATCTGGCTGCAGTAATGCTGTGGCGCTCTTCGAACAACTCATTGGCTCGGTTGTAGAGAACCTGATCGTGAGCGGTGAAACGTTCGAGAAGACGGTTGGCATCCTCGTCTACCTCGTAGGCGAAAAGGCGGCTCGACTCCGTAACATTCAACGCGACCTCCTGGCCTACGTCGTGAACTAATCCAAGCGACGATGCGATGGCTGCCTTCGTTTCGGACAATCGTGAACTAAGTCCAACCACGTGATAGCGCCGTTCGAGCGCCCTTAGGGCGACTGGTAACAATGAGGCGACGTCCTCCATTTCTTCAACAATTTCGGCTGTATAACCAGCTGCAAGCGCTCTGGTCATATAATTGTCGAGCAGGAAGCGCACCCCAGATCGGGAGTGCTTCTTTAGAAATGAAGTCAAGGAAAGCTGGACAGAGTCGCGGAGGGCGTCATCCTCGGGTGATCCGATATAATGCGATGTCACCCGCGCCTCGCGGCGCCAATCGGCAATTTGCGAAAGGATACGTTGCCTCGGATCTCTCAAAACTGTGCAGCAGAAAACGTCATCCGCGGCGAACGCGCGAATCGGCAGATGGGTGCCGAATGCATACGATGTGGAGAATGCGGTTAGGGCCGCGCTCTTTATGGGTTGATTGAACAGTTCGACCCGCCTCAGTAGCTTCAGCACTTCGGCTTCATCCCAGAGGCGGTCGTCTGGCTGTTGCCAGTTTAGCCAATTGTTGAGCGACGTGCCGCTGCATTTCTTTAGATGAAAATGAAAGATTTTTGTGAAACCACCAGCGAACAACTGCAAGGCCCCATGCTCAACGCTGGCGCTTGTACGGCAAACCCGTAGCGCACAGATCCATCTAAAACTCCCCTGTCTCCGCGGTGGTTTGTCGGTAGACTCTCCCGTCAATCCGGGTAACCATTTGACCCTAACGCGTCAAAATCCAATCGTGAAGACTGTTGCGTAGGAAGGTGGTGGATTAGTACCTGAGGTGCGAATAGCGTTCGTGCGCGGCTGTCGACGGAAAAAGGGAACGATCATTCGTATGCATAGTCGGAAGGCATTAGAGACTGACACTGAAGTCCTGGCGGCGTTGTCGTCTTGGGGTGCGAGATCGATCTCTGGTCTTGCGGCCTTCATTCTTGAGAGAATGTACAGGGCAGAGACGTTGCTTGACGAGTCCTTGTTTTTAGAGCTCAAAAAGCACGTAGATTATTTTTCAGAAAGAGCAGGTGTAAATCTTCCAATTATAATAAATGGATCAGATTTTAGCGTAAACAAAAGAGTTTTTCTGGATTTTTCTGAAAATTGTGCCAAAGTATGCTTGGAAATAGATAAATACGATAGTATTTTACCAAGTGCATGCAGTATAAATAGCAAGATATTATCCATAGAGGATGGTATTAATAGAATACAATCTCAGCTGATGATAGGATCTTTGGTGATTAATTCATCGAATGATAAGCTAAGAGAAAGGATAATTGGCATAGGATCATTGTTGTCTCCTGTCGCCGTATCAGGAGTGCTTAAGAGGAGAATAGGTGGTCGGGCTGACGGTGGGTATGTGATGCTTGACGATTTTAAGGAGGTCGAAGGTGCGTTGTCGCTGGGCATCAACGACGACGACAGTTGGGATGCGGACATTTCCAATCTTGGAATCGAAGTTCACCAGTATGACCATACTATAGATGGATCGCCTACCATCAAAGAAAAATTAAAATTTTTTAAAGAGAAAATAACTTCTCCATATGATTCAAGCGGGGTGTCGTTAAGAGATGCCGTATTGCGGCAGCGAGGTAAAAAACTGGTCTTGAAATGCGATATAGAAGGATCAGAGTGGGATGTTTTTAGTACTGCGGATAATGAAACTTTAGAGAGGTTCTCTCAGATAGTCTGTGAGTTTCACGGGTTTGGATCGATAGTCAATGACGAATTACATATAAATATGGAAAGAGCTTTGAAGAATTTACAATTACTATTTTCCGTGGTTCACGTTCACGCCAATAATAGTGGGCCGTGGTTGATTATTGGCGGTGTGCCGTTTCCAAGTGTTATTGAGGTTACTTTCGCGAGAAAGTCGCTATACCACTTCAATGAATCAACCGAAATATTTCCAACCGCCCTCGATTTCCCCAATGCCCCCAGCTTGCCAGATTTCTATTTGGGCAGCTTCAAATATAAAAGGGACGGATAAGTTGCGAGATTCGTTTCTCGGCTTTTTATCGCCGAAATGGCCACCACCATTTCGGTGACGATCGTTCAAAATAGTAGCCGGTCGGTTGAACTTCGGCCCCCATCGCCCACGGCCTTACACCAGGTCCGTGCGAGGCAACTGCATAATTGGCCGCCAACAATTGCTCCAAAAGCAAGGCCGAACTGCCTCCAGCTGCCTCAATCATAGGCGGATGCATTTCAACATATCCACGCCGCACGCCGCTCTGGACGATTGAATGGCCCAATTCATGCTCGGCGCCTTCAATATCGATCTTCGCGAAAGTCGGCCTAGCGCCAGCGAAGGCAGCGAGTGGCTCAATCCTCAGGTCGACCTTCGGACTTTCGCCTGTGACCTGGACATTGACAGTCATCGACGACAGGACAGGGGCTCTTATCGTCTTGCGTTCTGGGCCGATGCCAACCGCATGGACAGTGACATTCGAGAGGCCGTTCAGCTTTGCTTGAGCGTGTGTGGCTGCGGCATTCCATGGATAGGGATCGAAAGCGTGCACGTGGCCGTGCCGCGCGCGAAGTGCGAACCAAGTGGTTAGGTAACCTGCGTTGCACCCCAGATCGAACACTACATCGCGATCGCGAACAAAATTCGTCGCGTCCATCCGAATCAGGGACCATTCCTGAAATCCCGGTGGATACCAATTTCTCGATTCTTGATGGAAAGTCACGAAACGAAAGCGGTGCCCAGCCTGTTCATGTTCTATGACTTCGGGGTCTAGGCGAGAATACGAACCAAGCATCGGTGCAAATTTCTCAATTGCATCCAGCTCCCTCATGAAGTCATCAACAATTTTCTGGTCTACCGAACGCACATAATTTCTCCATTCTAATTGTGTTCTTATCACCCATTCGCCATTACCTGCAACATATGAAATATCGAACCATCGCTAAACTGTTATTCGCCTTACGGTGCCGCGCCCGATTCATGCCAGATTCTGCGGCGATAAGCGGGCTCGACTCACGATCTGGCTGTGGCTATAGGTACGGCCGCCAACGGCGCGGGGCTGGAATACAAATTGGATATAGGAATGCCTCAGGCCGGTGGGCGAACAAAATCGTTTCCTAAAGCGGTATCGAGCGGTGCAAGCGATCTCCACGGGGCTTGGTCGCGAAGGCGTACCGCGCTCTATTTCGCATGGACGGACACTGTTGCGCGGTACCGGCGAAGCGTGCTTGGACCGTTGTGGCTCGTTTTGGGCACAGCTGTTGGTGTTGTTGGTTTGGGCCTAGTCTGGAGCGTCCTTTTGGAGATGCCGATCCAGCGCTTCGTGCCGATGCTTACCGTAAGTCTGATCACTTGGCAGTTTATATCTGGAACGATCACTGAAGCCAGTGGAGTATTTCAGCGGAATTCCGGGACGCTGACCAGTATCTATGCGCCTCGATTTTCGTTCTCAAGCGAGCTCTTGCTGCGGCAGCTTGTGACGCTTGGCCATAACGCAATTGTTATAGCCGTTGTGTGGATCGTGATCCCATATCACTGGAGTTGGACGATGCTACTTGCATTGCCGGCGCTGCTGCTCGTGGTTGGCAACTTATTGGCACTGGCGCAGGTGATCGGCTTTGTTGGAGCCAGATATCGAGACGTCGAACCATTGGTAGTCGCTGTCATGCCGATGTTGTTCTTTCTGACGCCTGTTCTTTATGAATCGAAGCAGTTAGGTCCACTAAGGGAAGTAATGCTTTTCAACCCGTTGGCTCACTGGATATCAGTGGTGCGAGACCCGATGATGGGCGACGTTCCAAGCGTTTTGAGTTATTCGGTGGTCATTAGCACTGGTATCGTACTGTGGATCTTCGCTCTTTGGATAACCGGAGCAAAAGGGGCGCGTTTGCCGTATTGGGTCTGATGGCTGAAGTTTTGCTTGAGAATGTGACCGTCAGGTACCCCATCTACGGTGTGGGTGCTAACTCTCTTCGAAACCAGTTAATCACCGTCAGCACCGGGGGACTGCTCTCACGAGAGGGAAGAACGACCGTCGAGGTGACTGCGCTAAGTGACGTGTCCCTTGAGTTGCGAAACGGAGCCCGTCTTGGGCTCGTCGGACACAACGGGTCCGGTAAGACGACGCTGCTAAAAACAATCGCGGGGATTTTCGAGCCGACCGCTGGGAAAATTGCGGTTAGAGGGCGAATTGCAACCGTTTTCGGCTTGGGAACTGGCGCGCTGCCGGAATTGAGCGGCTACGAAAACATCCGACGGATTTCCATGCTACTTGGCGCCACCTTTGACGAGGCGGAGGCATCGATACCCGACATTGAAGCTTTCACGCAACTCGGCGGTTTTTTGAATGTCCCGATAAGGACTTATTCCGCAGGCATGACGACGCGGCTGCTTTTTGCCGTTGCCACCGCCGTTCACCCCGAGATCCTGGTTATCGACGAAGTGTTTGGGGCGGGGGATGCCGAGTTCCAAGCCAAGGCGCGGAAGAGAATGGCCGAATTTGTCGAGCGCGCCAGCATTGTTGTGCTGGCCTCCCACTCAAGCGAAATCCTTGACCAGTTTTGCAATCGCAGAATAATGCTCGAGCACGGCCGAATAGTTGCGTGAATGATGAGCGCTCATGAGCCGTCAGATTTTAGCGTGGATTTGGCTGCAGTTACATACATTTCCGCCCGAACTTCGACCGTTACGGTATTTGCATAGCGCTCCCGAGCTTGCGCGCGCATAGGCAACATTGCGTCACCACGACTTATCTTCTGGGCGAGTTCGAGGTGATTGCCTATTTCGAAGAAGCTCAGGGCGTCTTTGGCATATTTGCCTAGCTCACGAAAGGCACCAGTTCTCGTACAATAGATGGGGCGCTGTAGATCGAGTGCCTGTGAGGCTGGGCCTGATGACGTCTGGCCGACTTCCTCGTAGGGCAACAGAATAGCGTCGCAGCCTGCCATAAGCTCTGCGAATGTTCGATTATCCACCGCGCCGGCAAAATGAACCCGCTTTAGCAAGTCGGCGCGCCTCGTGTCCGCTCCATCTCGCTCTCCGGCATCGAACGTTGGTTCGAGAAGCTTGGCTATATCTCTTATGGCCGGCTGCTCGCTAGACGCGTGCACCACAGCTTCAGGGTGGAGACCTCCGACTATAAGGATATGATGCTCTGATGGTAGATGATCGAGCGCGCGCAAGGCGACTTTGGTGCCCTTGATTCCGCCCAGAAAACCGAAGACGCCGAATACTTTCTGTCCCGCGGTTCCGTATACGTCGTCCAATTTCTGACGATAACGTTGGTGATCGAACTCTGCCTTCTCCTCGCGAGTAAAATAGGAGAGGGGCATGTCGAAAATGCGTTTTGGATCTACGCCCAATAATGTCAACCGAGTCTTTTCGCGACGAGTTTGGACGATGTGAGCGAACTTGTTCTGTGACGACCGAACCAGCCTCAGCAGTCGGCGGAAAACTGTTTGGCCGTAGCTGTGCCTGGCCAAATGCACCAAAGCTCGAAGGCTTTTCGGGAGTGCTGGCGGAAGCGTAGGCACCGTATGATAGGTGATCACCACCCGCTTGCTTGCTTCAAATATTGACTTCAAAGTCGACCATATCTGCCTCTGCGACCGACCGAAAAGACCAGGCTCGAGCTCTACCACTACAACGTCAGCGTCAGCTATCACTACCAATGATTGGGCGAGTGCCTTTTGAGCCATGGAGTGGGCCATCGGTCCCGACGCGCGCAATAGGTCGACAGGTAGGGGAGCGATCGAAAGATTGCCGTCGAGCAATTCACGCAGAGGCCCCTCGAGATGTTCGACATACTGTGCGATGCCGCAATCGCGATGGTAACTCGAAATAATCGCAAGCTTCACGTGGATAGGTTCCTTAGAGATAGCTTTACCGGAGTCAGTCCATTATACATCACTGTCAATGCGCGCTGCATACCCGACGCCAATAGTCCAAAACATCGGCTAATGTTTGCTCAAACGGGATCAGAGGCGTCCAGCCTAGCCTGGCGCGCGCCTTTGACGCATCGCCGCAAGCAACGGGTATCTCGTTTGGACGAAGCTTCTCCCGATCAGTGCGCACGTCGATATTGGCACCCGACTGTGAGATAAGCGCGTCTAGAACATCTCGAATTCTGCGAGGCTGTCCGGACGCGATGTTGTAGACACAATCAGCCCCGGTTTCCGAGTCCTGGACCGCGACGGTCGCATAGGCGCGCACGACATCGCGGACGTCAAGGAAATCACGCGCGGCCTCCAGATTCCCTACGTGAATGACTGGCTCGGCCTTACCTGACAAGATGTCCGCGACCTGATGCGCGAAATCGGAAACCACGTAAGTGTCGGACTGACCCGGGCCGGTATGATTGAATGGGCGAAAGCGGATAGCGCGCAGGCCATCGTAGGACATCTGCCCAATCATAAGGTCTGCGGCTGCTTTGGTTGCTCCGTACACATTTACCGGCCGCAGCGGTGCATTCTCAGTGATAGGACCAGCTGCGTTCTGGAACGATGCTCCATAAGCTTCTGAACTGCCAACATAGACGAACCGGGCTTGAGGTGCGTGACGCATCACGGCTTCCGCCAGATTCATCGTTCCCATCACGTTGACGTCCCAGGCATGGCGGGGCGCCTCACGTGCATCGGACGGCGCGGCGACTGCTGCTAGGTGGATAAGTGCGGTTGGCTGGATTTCGGAAACGGCGCCATCGACTGCCTCCTTGTCTCGCAGGTCGATTGGGTTCCGCCACCCTGGGCCTTGCCCGAGCGGGAAAACCTTGCTTCCAGCGTGCTCGCGCCCCAGCAGTTGCAACAGCGCCGTGCCGACAAACCCACTGGCGCCGGTTACAAGGATGCGATGAGACGGCTCGATCATGTCGATAAGAATGCTTTTCTGATCACTCAGTATCTCGATGGATGCGAATGCCGCACGAGATCGGCGTCCACCATTTCGCGGATCATCTCTTCCAGGGAGATTGTCGCTTCCCATCCGAGCTTCGCCTTGGCCTTGCCAGGATTGCCGAGCAGGATTTCGACTTCCGCCGGCCTGAACAAGTCGGAATCGATCACAAGATGGCCATCCATCTTCAGCCCCACATGCTCGAAGGCGATACGGCACATGTCGCGAACCGTCGTCGTCCTGCCCGTGGCTACCACATAGTCGTCGGGCTGGTCCTGCTGCAGCATCAGCCACATGGCGCGGACATAGTCTTTCGAATGGCCCCAGTCGCGCTTGGCGTCGATGTTGCCCAGGCGCAGTTCCTTTGCCAGGCCCTTCTTGATGCGCGCGACGGCGTCCGTGACCTTGCGGGTCACGAATTCGATGCCCCGAAGCGGCGATTCGTGGTTGAACAGGATGCCGCTCGAAGCGTGCAGGCCGAAGCTCTCGCGATAATTGATCGTGATCCAGTGGCCGTAGAGCTTCGCCACCGCATAGGGGGAGCGGGGATGGAAAGGCGTCGTCTCCGACTGCATCGGCTCCTGGATAAGGCCGTACATCTCCGACGACGAAGCCTGATAGAAGCGCGCTTCGGGGATTTCGAGGCGCAGCGCCTCGAGCACATTGGTGACGCCGATGCCGGTGACGTTGCCCGTCAGTATCGGCTGCTGCCACGAGGATTTGACGAAGGATTGTGCGGCAAGGTTGTAGACCTCGTCCGGCCTTATGTCGCGCATGGTTCGGGCAAGGCCCGACAGGTCCGTCAGGTTGCCGTCCACGATCCGCACGTCTTTCTCGATGCCGAGCCATTTCAGGCGTGTGGTGTTGACGTCCGCCGTGCTCGAACGCCGCGCAAGTCCGTGGACCTCATAGCCCTTCGCGAGCAGGAGCTCAGCCAGATAGGCGCCGTCCTGCCCGGTAATGCCGGTTATCAATGCTGTCTTTGTCATCAATGTTCTCAGTATGTTTTGATGGTTCTCTCCCAAGCCCTGTTGCGTCGCGGCCCGCCCCAGCCCTGCGGGCACCAATGAATCGCTATGCGCGACCGTATACGTCGTCGAAGCGCACTATGTCATCCTCGCCAAGATAATCGCCGCTCTGAACTTCGATGATCACCAGATCGATCTTGCCCGGATTTTCCAGCCGGTGCTTGTGGCCGCAAGGGATGTAGGTCGACTGGTTCGTCGCCAGGAACAGTTCCTGATCGCCGTTGACCACTTTCGCCGAGCCGCTGACCACGACCCAATGCTCCGAACGATGGTTGTGCATCTGCAGGCTTAGGCGCCGTCCGGGCTTCACTTCGATGCGCTTGATCTTGAACCGGTCGCCTTCCTCCAGAACCGTGTAGGTACCCCACGGCCGGTGCACCGTCGAGTGAAGCAGATGCGCCTCATGTCCCGAAGCCTTGAGTCCTTCGAACAGTTTCTTGACATCCTGGACGCGGTCGCGGGATGCCACCAGCAACGCGTCCGGGGAATCCACGATGACCAGATCGTTCACGCCGACAGTGCCGATGACGCGCTTGTCCGAGCTGATGTAGCTGCCGGCCGTGTCCACCGTGTGGACATCCCCCCGTATCCTGTTCCCGCGATCGTCCGCCGGGGTCAGTTCCGCCATGGCGTTCCACGATCCGATGTCGTTCCACTCCATCTCGCAGGGAACCACCGCAAGATTGCGCGTCTTCTCCATTACCGCGTGATCGAGAGAGATGCGGGGCGCAAGCGCGAAATGCTCGGACGAAAGTTCGATCTTGTCGGACTGCCCGTTGTTGAATTGTCCCTGCTCATAGCTCGCGGCAACCGCCTTGAGGACGGCAGGGCAGTGTGCGGCCATAGCATCGAGCATGGTTTGCGCCTTGAAGCAGAAGATGCCGGCGTTCCAGAAGAAACTCCCTGACGCTAGGTAGGTCTTAGCCGTGTCGAGGTCCGGTTTCTCTACGAAACGGATGACCTTCTCGCCGTCGGCCTCAATATAGCCGAAGGCGGTGTCTGGACGGCTTGGCCATATGCCGAGCGTGGCGATCAGCCCTTGCCGCGCATGCTCGATGGCCCGGCCCATGACATTTGTAAATGCGGGCAGGTCGCCGATCATGTGGTCCGCCGGGAAGACGCACAAAATTGCGTCCGGACCCTGCGTTGTATTGGCGTGAACAACAGCCGCAGCAACCGCGGCGGCCGTGTCACGCGCTTCCGGCTCAAGAAGGAAAGTATGCGGCGGTATTGCCGGAGAAAGTTCGTCGAAATCGTCTTTTGTCAAGAAAAGATGATCCCTTGACGTTACCGCGACAAGCTCCGCGACATCCTTCAGCGAAGCGGCACGCAGCACGGTGTGCTGAATCAGCGAGTGCCCATCCGCAACCTTGAGAAAAGGCTTTGGATGCGACTGCCGCGACGCCGGCCAGAGCCGCGATCCGGCGCCGCCGCTGATGATGACGGGGACCACTTTCATTCGATAGCCTCTCGCTCGTCTGACACTGTGGCGTCCCGCGCCCGTTCCAGCGCCATTGCCACAATTTCGGTCGCCCTGTCATGGCTGGCGGCCTCGGCATAGCAACGAAATTCGGGAGCGTTGCCGGAAGGCCGCAGATGGATGATCTCGCCGCTGCTCATCCGTGCCCTGAGGCCGTCGGTCTCATCGACGTCCGTGACGGTGCCGAAGGGGGCAAGGAATTGCCGCAACGCATCGCGGTCGGCGAGCTTGCGCATCAAGCCGCGCGATGCCTCGACAGGGAAGTTCTCGAGCCGCTCGCTGGCGCAGACCGGAAGGTTCCAACTTTCGCGCAGGCCCGACAGCGTTTTTCCGGTCGATGCCGCCGTGCCCAGCACCGCCAGGATGGGCAAGAACGAATCCCGCGTCGGCAGCGCGGACAAGACCCTGCCGTTCACCTGGCAGTCCGACCCCAGAAGAACCCCGCCATTGGCTTCGAAGCCGACGACGATGCCGCGGGTCGATTGCGCGCCCTCCATGCCCGCTATGACGAAGGGGGACCCGACCTTGGTTCTCCTGACGTTGAACCCGAAAGCCTCGGAGATGCCTGAATTGGAGGTGACCGGCGTCACCACGATGTCGGCCTTGAGGAACAGCGCCGTCGCCAGCCCGATCAGATCGCCGCGGAACAACTCGCCTTTGTCGTCGATGACGAGAGGGCGATCGGCATCGGCATCGGCCGAGAGCACGGCGTCGAATTTGAATTCGCGCACCCAGGCTTTCATCTTCGCCATCGTTTCCGGGCTGACGGCCTCGGTATCGACCGGCACGAACGTTTCCGTTTTGCCCAAGGGGATCACATCGGCGCCGCAGGATCGCAGAACCTCGACCAGCAGCGCCGCCGCAACGGTGCTGTGCTGGTAGACGCCGAGCCTCATTCCGGAAAGGGCGCCAGGGGGGAGAATGCCGCCGACCCGGTCTCGGAAGGCCACACGCGCCTGTTCGTGGGCGGTCTGCCAGTCGGCGGGAGCCGGCGGCCACGGATACTGGTCCGACAGTTCAGCGACATGATGGGTGATCGCTGCCTCGTCCGCCTTGTCGATCTCGCCCTTCGGCCCGTAGAACTTGATGCCGTTGCGGTCGGCGGGGATATGCGATCCGGTCACCATCAGCGCCGCGCCGCCGTGCAGGCGGGCATAAAAGGCAAGCGCGGGTGTAGGGATGGGGCCGCAATCGACCGGTTGGAAGCCGGCTGCCGCCAGGGCCGCCATGCAGTCCTCTGCAATTGCCGGACTGCTGTCGCGCAGATCGCGTCCGACGAAGACCTTGCCTTGCTGAAACCCGGTCGACCGCAAGCGCCGGGCGAAACCCTCGGTATAAAGCCCGCTTGGCCTCCCAACCAATTCGGAAGCCAAACCCCGAACGCCGCTTGAGCCGAATTTCATCAGTCTGCTTTTGCCGTTGGAAGATCGCCGCTACTTATTGGAGTGAGCAAGACTGTCAACAGCAAAAGATATCTTGAAATCCGCGTCTTTCCTAATATCCCCATACAGCCAGTTCGTTACCGGCCGGATCTGTGAAATGAAACCGTCTACCACCGGGAAAGGCGAAAATTGGCTTGATGATGGTGCCGCCGGCACTCTCGACAGCGTCCAGCGCTTCCTCGAGGTTTTCGCAGTAGATGACCGGAAGCGGCTTGGCCGGCGCTTCGCCGCCATCGGCCTGGAAGCCGCCGTCGAGCCCTTCGGCAAAGGCGGCATAGGTCGGGCCGTAGTCGGTGAACGACCACGAAAAGGCGGCGCTGTAGAAGGACTTGACGCTGTCCAGCCTGCCGCCTGTCGCCGGCAGTTCGAGATAGTCGAGTTTTCCGTTGAGTTTCATCACGCTACTCCACTATGTTCCCTTTATGTTCTATATCGCGCTGCCCCCTCCCGCAAGTCTTTTTGACGCAGCTTTTGCTTAATCGATTGTAGTTGCGATGCCCGCTGGGCCGGTGCCTTGCCTTTCGCACTGCAGCATCCTATCGCTCGGATCGGGGAAGGCGGGGAACCGGGCAATCATCCGGATGTTCTATCTTCCACGAACTGGAGGGCAAGCATGACCAAGTGGGTTTACACCTTCGGCGACGGCGCTGCCGAAGGCCGTGCCGGCGACCGCAACCTTCTCGGCGGCAAGGGTGCCAATCTGGCCGAGATGTGCAGCCTCGGGCTGCCGGTGCCGCCCGGTTTCACCATCACCACCGAAGTCTGCAACGCCTATTACGCCAACGGCCGCACCTATCCCGACGCACTCGAGGCGGACGTCGTCTCCGCTCTCGATCATATCGGCCGCATCACTGGCCGCCGCTTCGGCGACCCGTCGAAGCTGCTCCTGGTTTCCGTGCGCTCCGGCGCCCGGGCCTCCATGCCCGGCATGATGGATACGGTGCTCAATCTCGGCCTCAACGACGAGACGGTCGAGGCCCTGGCCGCCGATTCCGGCGATGCGCGTTTTGCCTATGACAGCTACCGCCGCTTCATCCAGATGTATTCCGACGTCGTGATGGGCCTGGACCACGAAGTGTTCGAGGAAATCCTCGAGGACGAGAAGGCGAGCCTCGGTCACGAGCTCGACACCGGGCTCTCGGCCCAGGAGTGGCAAGGCGTGATCGGCCTCTACAAGGCCAAGGTAGAGGAAGAGCTCGGCAAGCCGTTCCCGCAGGATCCGCGGGAGCAGCTCTGGGGCGCGATCGGCGCCGTGTTCTCGAGCTGGATGAACAACCGCGCCATCACCTACCGGCGCCTGCACGACATCCCGGAAAGCTGGGGCACGGCCGTCAACGTCCAGGCCATGGTGTTCGGCAATATGGGCGACACATCCGCGACCGGTGTCGCTTTCACCCGCAATCCCTCGACCGGCGATCGGCAGCTCTACGGCGAGTTCCTGGTCAACGCCCAGGGCGAGGACGTGGTGGCCGGCATCCGCACGCCGCAGAACATCACCGAAGCGGCGCGCATCGCCGCCGGCTCCGACAAGCCATCGCTGCAGAAGCTTATGCCCGACGCCTTCCAGGCTTTCGTCGACATCTCCGACCGGCTGGAAAAGCATTACCGCGACATGCAGGACCTCGAATTCACCATCGAGCGCGGCAAATTGTGGATGTTGCAGACCCGCTCCGGCAAGCGCACCGCCAAGGCGGCGCTGAAGATCGCCGTCGAGATGGCCAGGGACGGGCTGATCACCAAGGAGGAGGCCGTCGCCCGCATCGATCCGGCTTCGCTCGATCAGCTGCTGCATCCGACCATCGACCCGAAGGCCGCGCGCGACGTCATCGGCATGGGCCTGCCTGCCTCGCCGGGTGCGGCCACCGGTGAGATCGTTTTTTCCTCCAGCGATGCCGAGGATGCCAAGGCGCAAGGCCGCAAGGTAATCCTGGTGCGCATCGAGACCAGCCCCGAGGACATCCACGGCATGCATGCCGCCGAAGGCATCCTCACCACGCGCGGCGGCATGACCAGCCACGCCGCCGTGGTGGCGCGTGGCATGGGCAAGCCCTGCGTGTCGGGCGCAGGCTCGCTGCGTGTCGACTACAAGGCAGGCACGCTGCTCTCGATGGGCCAGACCTTCCGCAAGGGCGACATCATCACCATCGATGGCGCCAACGGCCAGGTGCTGAAAGGGGCGGTCGCCATGCTGCAGCCGGAGCTGTCGGGCGATTTCGCCGCCATCATGGAATGGGCCGACGCGGCGCGCCGCATGAAGGTGCGCACCAATGCCGAAACGCCGCTCGACGCGCGCATGGCGCGCTCTTTCGGCGCCGAGGGCATCGGCCTTTGCCGCACAGAGCACATGTTCTTCGATGGTGACCGTATCGTTGCCATGCGCGAGATGATCCTGGCCGATACCGAGAAGGACAGGCGTGCGGCACTGGACAAGCTCCTGCCCATGCAGCGCTCGGACTTCCTCGAGCTGTTCGAGATTATGGCCGGCCTGCCGGTGACGATCCGCCTGCTCGACCCGCCGCTGCACGAATTCCTGCCCAAGACCGAGGCCGAGCTCGCCGAGGTCGCCGCGGCCATGAACGTGTCGGCGGACAAGCTCAGGCAGCGCACGGAGGCGCTGCACGAATTCAACCCGATGCTCGGCCATCGCGGCTGCCGGCTCGCGGTCTCCTATCCGGAGATCGCCGAGATGCAGGCGCGCGCCATCTTCGAGGCGGCGGTCGAGGCCGGCCACAAGGCCGGCGCGCTTGTCGTGCCGGAAATCATGGTGCCACTGGTCGGCCTCGTGAGGGAGCTGGAATATGTCAAGGCGCGCATCGACGCGGTCGCGCAGAGCGTGATGCAGGAGAGCGGCACCAAGATCGATTATCTGACCGGCACGATGATCGAATTGCCGCGCGCGGCGATCCGCGCCCATGTCATCGCCGAGGCGGCCGAATTCTTCTCCTTCGGCACCAATGATCTGACGCAGACCACCTTCGGCATCTCGCGCGACGATGCGGCCTCCTTCCTCGAAACATACCGGCAGAAGGGCATCATCGAGCAGGATCCGTTCGTGTCGCTCGATGTCGACGGCGTCGGCGAACTGGTGCGGATCGCGGCCGAAAAAGGCAAGGCGACGCGGCCGGGCATCAAGCTCGGCATCTGCGGCGAGCATGGCGGCGATCCGGCCTCGATCCGTTTCTGCGAGGAGGTCGGCCTCGATTACGTCTCGTGCTCGCCCTACCGGGTGCCGATCGCCCGGCTGGCGGCCGCGCAGGCGGCCGTGGCGGCGGCGAAGGGCGCTGCAAAACGCGCTTCCTGATGCATGTCGCCCAGAAGTGCGCAGCGGTTCTGGGACAACGACATGCATCGAAGCAAAGAATCATGTCGCCCAGAAGTGCGCAGCGGTTCTGGGACAACGACATGCATCAAGACAAAGACTTGAAGCGCGCTGCCTGAATTCGTTTCAGCGCGGCGCGCTCAAGGGGCATTCGGATACCTTACGGTTTTGTATGCAATGTCACGCGAACGTGCGCGTGACGGCCCTGAATCTCGACACCGTTTCAAGCGACCTTCCGACACCGAATTTATTGGTGTCGGAAAATCCATGTTGCAGATTTCCCCATCCGCTTACCGCTCGATCCTGATCCTGCAGACCAAGTTCATCGGCGACATCGTGCTTGCCTCCGCGCTGGCGAAGAACCTGCGGCTTCAATATCCGGGCGTCCGGATCGTGTTTCTTTGCGAAGCGCATTTCGCCGGCTTCCTGACTGCCCATGGCATAGCTTCCGAGGTCGTCCCCTTCAGCCGTGCCAAGATGCGTGGCTCGCCGCTCGAGCGGGGTCGCGAGCTCTTCCGCATGGTGCGCACATTGCGGCAGCACCGTTTCGACATGACCATCGACATCACCGATTCCAAGACCTCGCGGATCATTTCCGAACTGGTCAACGCTCCGGTCAGGGTCGGCTATTTTCCGACGGAGCGGCCTTTGCGCTGGCACGAGCGTCAACCCGCCAACGTCAGGATGAAGCCCTTCGGATTTGGCAAGACGCATTATCTCTACCGCTATCTGTCTCCGTTGGAGGCGCTGGGCGTCGATCTGCGCGTCAGGGCGCCGGCCATTCGCCCGCTGCCCTTCGAGACGACGCGCGCCCTGGCCTTGCTCGCCAGGCACCAGATCCGGCCAAACGCTTTTGTTGCGGTCCATGCCGGAGCAAGCTTCGTGGGCCGCCGGTGGCAGCCGGAGCGGTTTGCCGAGACAATCGACAGGATCGTCCGCGAAACCGGCCTGCGCGTGGTTCTGGTCGGCGGCCCGGACGAGAACGAGGCAACCGACAGGATCATGGCCGCGGTCAAGACGCCAGTCGTCAACCTGGCGGGCACGCTGCGGTTGGAAACGCTGCTGGCGCTGCTCAGGGAGGCTCGGCTGTTTCTCGGCAACGAAAGCGGGCCGATGCATATGGCGGCCGCGGCCGGCACGCCGGTCGTCGGCCTGTTCGGCCTGACCAGCCCGGTTCGCTGGGCGCCGATCGGGGTGCCCAGCATTTCGTTACGGCCATCCATGCCTTGCGACTGCGTCGGCGGCGACCTTTGCCGCCGGACCGACCCGCGTAAGGCATGCTGCGTCTGGCGCCTGGAGGTCGATCCGGTCGTCGACGCTACGCTCGAACTGCTGGCGCGCACCGAGATGCTCCTGGAGGCCGCGGTCTGACATTCGCCGGAAAGTTGCCCGTCGGCGGCGCGCCCTTTTGGACCAATCCCAGGAAGGTATGAAACGTTGGGCGCGTCCCCTTCGCCTTTTCCGTGAAAGGCGCCTGTCGGCGCGCGAGTCACTCTGGTCCACGATCTTGCCATCTTGTATATGAGAGCCACGTGAAACAAGCGCATGACGGCTCCACATGTCGACGTCTCAGCCCAGCTTCGTGGACTCCGATCCATCCGGCGCCCGGACACGGGTGTCGCAGCTTCTCTCCGGCCCTGTCCGGTCGATCCTGATCCTGCAAACGAAGCACATTGGCGATCTCGTTCTTTCCTCCGCGTTGGCGAGGAATCTGCAGCTCGAATATCCCGGCGTGCGCATCGTCTTCCTCTGCGATGGCCGCTTCGCCGGCCTCCTCACGGCCAACGACATCGCCTCGGAGGTCGTGACATTCCGCCGTTCCCATATGCGCGGCACGCCGCTGCGGCGCACGCAGGAGCTCATTCTCACCCTCCTTAAGTTACGCCGCGGCCATTTCGATATGGTCGTCGACATCACCGATACGAAGACGTCGCGATTCATCTCAGGACTGGTTGGTGCACGGGTTCGCGTCGGATATCACCCGTCGGAAAGGCCCCCGCGTTGGCTCGAGCGCCAACCTGCCAATGTCAAGGCAAAGCCGTTCGGCTATGGCGAGCAGCATTTTCTCTATCGTTACCTTTCGCCGCTGGAGGCGCTTGGCATAGAGTTGCGTGTGCGGGATCCCGACATTCGGCCGCTGCCGTTCGAGACGACGAAAGCCTTGGCCCTGTTGGACAAATTCCACCTTCGGCCGAACGCCTTCGTCGCGGTGCATGCCGGTGCAAGCTTCCCCGGGCGCCGCTGGCAGCCGGAGCGCTTTGCCGCCGCGATCGACCGGATATCGGCTGAGACAGGTCTGGACGTCGCCCTGGTCGGCAGCCCGGACGAGAACGAGGTGGTCGAAAAGATCCTGGCGGCTGCGAAGACGCCGATCGTCAATCTGGTCGGAGCGCTCCCGCTCGACACGCTGCCGGCGCTGTTCAAGCAGGCGCGGCTGTTTCTCGGCAACGACAGCGGCCCCATGCACATGGCCGCCGCGGTCGGCACTCCGGTCGTCGGCCTGTTCGGCCTGCAGAGCCCGGTCCACTGGGGACCGGTCGGCGTGCCGAGCATCGCGGTGCGCCCGGCCATGCCTTGCGATTGCGTCGGCGGTGACCTGTGCGAACGGCCTGACCCCAACAAGGCGTGTTGCGCCTGGCGCCTGGAGGTCGACACGGTCGTCGATGCCGTGCTCCAGCTGCTGGCGCGAACGGAGTTGGCGCTGGAGGCCGCGGTCTAAGCGAAAGCAAATTTTCGCGACTGCTGCTTTTTGCGCTGTTTGCCGTCCCGATTTTCGCCTAGATGCGGGCTTTGTAGAGGCGAGTTTTGTTGGCGCGGCGCGGAGAATGCCCGAACGTGCCGGTTTGGAACGAATGATGGGCGTGCTTCGGAAATCCCTTTGCGCGATGGCGCTGTCGCTGTTCGCGGCGTCGGCGGGCAATGCCGCGACGTTGCTCGAGCCGACGCTGCATGTGAAGCCGCAGGGCCTCGAGGTCGGCGGCGGGCGCGTCGCGCTGACGCTCGATGCCTGCGGCGGCAAGACCGACACGAGGATACTTTCGGCGCTCGTCGACAACAGGATACCGGCGACGATCTTCGTTACCGGCATCTGGCTGAAGCGCAATGCCGAAGCCGTCGAGATCATGCGGGCGCATCCCGATCTGTTCGAACTGGAAAACCACGGCGGCCGCCACATTCCGGCGGTCGATACGCCGCAGAAGATCTACGGCATCCGCAGCGCCGGCAGCCCGGACGCCGTGCAGGCCGAGGTCGAATCCGGCGCCGCCGCCCTAGCCGGCGCAGGCGGGCCCGCGCCAAAATGGTTTCGCGGCGCAACCGCCGAATACAGCCCCTCGGCGATCGCCATGATCCGCAGGCTGGGCTTCAAGATCGCCGGCTTCTCGGTCAATGGCGACGGCGGCTCGCTGCTCGGCGCGAAGGAAACCGCGCGCCGCATCGCCGCCGCCAAGGACGGCGACGTCATCATCGCCCACATCAACCAGCCGACCCATGCGGCCGGCGAGGGCGTGGTTCAGGGGCTGCTTGCCTTGAAGCAGAAGGGCATGACCTTCGTCCGCCTCGACGATGCCGAGGGCATAGGCAACGACGGCACGACGGACTGAGTTGCCATGATATTCAGGTGAAGCCGGCCTGCGAACAGCGAGTTCCTGCGCTTCCGGCCTTCGCCAGCCGAAGCACTCATGAATGGCACGTCAGTTAAGGTTACGGCCGGCGTAGGCCGGCTCTCGGAACTCGCTTTTGTCGGCTCGGCCTGACCTGAATCTCAAGGCACCTCTGGCGGGCCAACAAAGGCTCAGCCCGGCTCAGCTTCGACCGTTACCTTGCTCGTATAGAATGCGCCGTGATTGCGGATTTCGGCCATCTCGTCGAATGGCGTCTCATAAGCCCACATTGCATTTTCGCCGACGTCGCCGGCTTCGCGGACGCTCCAGTAGCTGGCATCCCCTTTGTACGGGCAATGCGTCGAGTGCTCGGTGGCGGCCAGCTTGCTGAAATCGATGTCGTCGAACGGGATGTAGAAAGCATCCGCGTAGGGCGGCTCCGACAGCACCTTGGCCCGGGTCGACCGGGCGATGACGGTGTCGCCCGCGCGCACGATGACGCTGCCGCGATAGGGTTCGACGGTGATCGCCTTGTCCGGGTTGCGCTGGAAGCCGGGGGCGGGGTTGGCGAGCTTGTCCATGAATGGGTCTCCTTGGGGGAGATTTACATGTGTCGGACAAGCGCGTCGCGCAAGCCCGCGCGGCGCGAGGTGTCATCACCATTCATTGAATGTCTGTCACGCAGCCGTCAGGCGGCCGTCTTGAAGGCATCCATGAGGCTGGCGTAGGCGGCGGCAATGCCCGCAACCGGATTGGTGCTTCTCGCCGCGGTTTCGACCTTCAGCGCGCCGCCGCTGGTCGGCAGCGTCAGCAGCAGGAACTGACGATTGTCGGCGTTGCCGACGCAGGCCGCGGCGACATGTTCACCCTCGGTCCCGTTTTCGACGCGCATCTTGAACAGCAACGTTCCGCCGACGGCCTCCAGCGCGCCGCCGACGACTTCGGCAAATTCATCTTCGGAAACTGTTTTGGTGTCCGGCGTCAGAACGTCCAGACTTTCGGCAAGCGTGCTTTCGAGGGCCTTATCGTCGAGCTGCGCGTCCATGCGAACCACTCCATTCGCCAATCTCACCCAGCCCGTTAATGAAGCTTAACGGCGACGATGGCCGGATTATGGCGGTTTTTCAGGTTCTTCGATCCATCCACGGGCTTCGACTTATGGCGGCTGGACAAACCGCCGGTTCGTTCCACAATGCGTGAAACAAACGACGCGAATGCGCAAAGGGGAGGAACAGATGCTTGGATTGATGCAGGAATGGCCGCTGCTTTGCCACAAGCTGCTCGACCATGCCGAACGCCAGCACGGCGGCAGGGAGGTCGTGTCGCGTTCGATCGAAGGCCCGATCGTGCGCACCACCTTCGCCGAAATCCATCACCGGGCGCTCAAGGTGGCGCAGCGGCTGGAGCGTGACGGCTTCAGGCTCGGCGACCGCATCGCAACCCTTGCCTGGAACACGGCCCGCCATATCGAGGCCTGGTACGGCATCATGGGCATCGGCGCGATCTATCACACGCTCAACCCGAGGCTTTTTCCCGAGCAGATCGCCTGGATCATGAACAATGCGGAGGACAAGGCGATCTTCGTCGATTTGACCTTCGTGCCGCTCCTGGAAAAGATCGCCGGCGCGATCCCGTCGCTGAGAAAGGTGATCGTGCTGACCGACCAGGCGCATATGCCGCAAACGTCGCTGGCGAATGCCGTCGCCTATGAGGAATGGCTGGCCGAGGCCGATGGCGCCTTCGCCTGGAAGGCGTTCGACGAGAACACCGCCGCCGGCATGTGCTACACCTCGGGCACGACGGGCGACCCGAAGGGCGTGCTCTACAGCCACCGCTCCAATGTCCTGCACGCCATGATGGCCGCCATGCCCGACGCCATGGGCATATCCACCCGGGATGTGATCCTGCCTGTCGTGCCGATGTTCCACGCCAATGCCTGGGGTCTTGGCCAGAGCGGACCGATGATCGGCGCCAAGCTGGTGATGCCCGGCTGCAGGATGGACGGAGCCTCGATCTATGATCTGCTCGACACCGAGAAGGTGACGTTCAGCGCGGCCGTACCGACCGTCTGGATGATGCTGCTGCAATATCTTGAGGAGACCGGCAAGAAGCTGCCTCACCTGAAGAAGGTCGTCATCGGCGGCGCGTCCTGTCCGCGCGCCATCACCGCCAAGTTCCAGGACAACTACGATGTGCAGGTGGTGCATGCCTGGGGCATGACCGAGATGTCGCCGCTGGGCACGCTCTGCACCCTGAAGCCGCAATATGAGACGCTGGCTGGCGAGGCGCGGCTCGATATCCAGGGCAAGCAGGGTTTTTCGCCCTTCGGCGTCGAAATGAAAGTGACCGACGACGACGACAACGCGCTGCCCTGGGACGGCAAGACCTTCGGGCATCTCAAGGTGCGCGGCCCCGCGGTGGCCCGCGCCTATTATGGCGGCGCCGGCACCGAGCAGTTCGATGCCGATGGCTGGTTCGACACCGGCGATGTCGCCCATATAGACGCCAGCGGCTACATGCAGATCACCGATCGCGCCAAGGACGTCATCAAGTCCGGCGGCGAATGGATATCGACCATCGATCTCGAGAATCTCGCCGTCGGCCATCCCGACGTGGCGGAGGCGGCGGCTATCGGCATCCCGCATTCGAAATGGGGCGAGCGGCCCTTGCTGGTCGTCGTGAGCAAGCCCGGCAGGGAGCCGAGCAAGGGCGACATCCTCACCTTCATGAGCGGCAAGGTAGCGAAGTGGTGGATGCCCGACGACGTGGCCTTCGTCGGCGAAATTCCGCACACCGCCACCGGCAAGATCCAGAAGACCAGTTTGCGCGACCAGTTCAAGGATTACCGCCTGCCGACGGATTGACCAAAAATGTTTGTTCTTTCGGCTTCAAGCCGGCGTCAAAAACCGCTAACTCTCGGCGCGGGTTGGGACGACACGGCACAGAATGGCATCTATTCCTGAACGGCAGACGTCGAGGGCGGCCGGCTGGTCGCGGCGGATCGGGGCATTTTCCCTCGTCCTTTTGCTCACCGTCATTGCCGCCTACAGGCTGGGTCTCGTCGACACACCGCCTTTCCTGTGGGTGCTGGCGGTCGTGGCGCTGCTGGCGGCGCTTGCCCTGTTGCTGGCTGGTCTCGGTCTATCCAGGGTCTGGAGTTTCGGCGATCGCGGTGGCCGCGATCTCAGCATCGGCGCGCTGCTGGCGCTTCTGGTGCTGGCGCCATACGGCGTCGCCGTCTACTGGGCGACGATCTATCCGCCGCTGCGCGACATCTCGACCGATCTCGACGATCCGCCGGTGCTGGACACCAGCGAGCGCACCGCCGACATGAACGAGCTGTCGCCGCCCACCCCGGGCGAACAGAGCCTGCAGGCCGACGCCTATCCGTTAGTTAGCGGGCGCACCTACAACCTGCCTTTCGAAACCGTCGTCGACGCTGTTGAAACCGTGCTCGACCGCCGCGACTGGCAGCTGACGGCGCCTTATCCCGACATCAACGGCCAGAGCGAGGCGACCATCAATGCGCTGGCCAAGGGCTTCGTGCTCGGACTGCCGGCCGACGTCGCCATCCGCGTCACCGACGACGGCGAGCAGGTCGTCGTCGACATGCGCTCGGCTTCGCGCTACGGCCGCTACGACCTTGGCGACAATGCCGCCCGCATCACGGATTTCCTCGGCGAGCTCGACCAGGAGGTCGCCGGGCAGGTCGGCGCGGCGCCGGCCGAGTGATCAGCCGGCGGGACTGAAAACACCGTCGATGGCAGGCTCGCCGTCGGTTGCGACCAGGCCGCGCGCGACCAGATCCTCGAGATGGGCAAGCACCGAAAGCCCCGCGGCGCCGTGCAGCCGCGGGTCTGTGTCGCGATAGATCGCCGCGACCATTTCCGCGATCGTCCGGTCTCCGGCGCGGATGCGTTCCAGGATCGCCCTTTCGCGCATCTTGCGATGCGTCTTGAGGCCGCGCATGAACCTTCGCGGCGCGGTCACTGGCCCGCCGTGGCCCGGCAAAAGCAGGCGATCGTCGCGCGCCAGCAGCCTGTCGAGGGAGCTCATATAGTCGGCCATGGCGCCGTCCGGCGGCGCGACGATCGAGGTCGACCACGCCATGACATGGTCGGCTGAAAACAGGGTTCCGGTTCCCTCGAGGGCAAATACGGCGTGGTTGGCGGTGTGGCCGGGCGTCAGCACGGTGCGGATTGTCCAGCCGTCGCCCTCAGTCAGCGCATTGTCGGCCAGCACGACATCGGGAACGAAGCCAAGGTCGGCGCTGGCGTCGAGCGGATTGACCTCGCCGATGCGTAAAGGCCGTGCCGGTCGATGCGGGCCTTCGGCAAGCGTTGGCGCGCCGGTCAGCTCTTTCAATCGCGCCGCGAGCGGCGAATGGTCGCGATGGGTGTGGCTGACGAAGATGTGGCTGACCGGGCGGCCAGCGATCACGGTAAGCAACGTCTCGAGATGGACGTCATCTTCCGGCCCTGGGTCGATCACCGCCAGAGTCTCGCGGCCCACGAGATAGCTGTTGGTGCCGTGAAAGGTGAAAGGGCTCGGATTTCTGGCGGTGATGCGCAGCACATCCGGCGCAACCGCAACCGCCCGGCCATAGGCGGGATTGAAACTGGTGTCGAATTCAAGGGCCATGCCGGCGGGCTCCGTTGCAATGCGGCAAAATGATTGCCGCCCGATACGGAAGCCAATATAGGAAAATTAGTGCATGTCGCCCAAAAGTGCGCAGCGGTTTTGGGAGAACGACATGCATCGACACAAAGTCTGAAGCGCGTTGCCTGAAATCCGTTTCTGCGCGGCGCGCTTCAAGCCAGCAAATCAGCCACCCAATAGATTAGCCAGAATGGGGAAGACCATGGCAACTGCAACCACGATGCGCCCGCTTGTTTCTCTCACTCTGCCGGATCGGGGCGCTGCCCGGCTCGCGACTCAGATCTTCCTGGCACTCGTCGGAACCCTGCTGCTGACGCTTTCGGCCAAGACCAAAGTGGTGCTCGGCCCGGTCGACATTTCGCTGCAGACGCTGGCCGTGCTGTTGATCGCCTCGGCGTTCGGCCTGCGGCTGGCCGTCGCCACGCTCCTTCTCTACCTCGCCGAAGGTGCTTTTGGCTTGCCGGTTTTCCAGGGTACGCCGGAAAAGGGCATCGGCATCGCGTATATGCTGGGTTCGACGGGCGGCTATCTTGCCGGCTTCGTGGTCATGGCGGCGATCGCCGGCTGGGCCGCGGATCGCGGCTGGGACCGCAATCCGTTCAAGCTGTTCGGCGCTATGCTGACGGCGGAGGTCGTCATGATGGCCATCGGCTTTGCCTGGCTGGCGATCCTCATCGGGCCGGAAAAGTCCTGGCAGTTCGGCGTCCTGCCCTTCATCGTCGGCGACCTGATCAAGGTGGCTTTGGCCGCCAGCCTTGTGCCGGCCGTGTGGACATTGCTCAAGCGCGGCTGAGACAATCGGCGAGAAAAGGGCCGGCGGGCGACAAGCGCCGGCCGGCCCTTTTTCATGGCGCTGTCGGATTTCGCTCGAAACCGCCTTATGCCAGATGATAGAAAGCGATGAAGTAACGTCGGGAAGCAGTCGAAGCCGACATTGACAAGCCAGCGCCCGAAAACTAAGCACGGGCAACTTGGCGTCGAGGCGGGGGCCGCGGTAGCTCAAGGAGAGCTTGTTGAAAGGAATTATCCTTGCGGGCGGCAGCGGAACACGTCTCTATCCGCTTACATTAGCGATTTCTAAGCAGATACTGCCGATCTACGACAAGCCGATGATCTATTACCCGCTGAGCGTGCTGATGCTCGCGGGAATTCGCCAGATTCTCATCATCTCGACTCCGCGCGACTTGCCGGTCTTTCAGGCATTGCTGGGCGACGGTTCCGAATTCGGGCTGGAATTGTCCTATGCCGAGCAGCCGCAGCCCAACGGTCTCGCCGAAGCCTTCATCATTGGCCGCGAGTTCATTGGCAACGACAGCGTGTCGATGATCCTTGGCGACAACATCTATTTTGGCGGCGGCCTGTCGCAACTCTGCCGCGAGGCGGCGATCCGCGAGGGCGGCGCCTCGGTCTTTGCCTACTATGTCGACGATCCTGAGCGTTATGGCGTGGTTTCCTTCGACAAGGCCTCCGGCAAGGCTCTGACGATCGAGGAGAAGCCGCAAAAGCCGAAGTCCAACTGGGCCGTGACCGGTCTTTATTTCTACGACAACAACGTGGTCGACATTGCCTCGACGATCCGCCCTTCGGCGCGCGGCGAGCTCGAGATCACGGCGGTCAACAACGTCTATCTCGAGCGTGGCGAACTGCATGTCCACCGTCTCGGCCGCGGCTATGCCTGGCTCGACACCGGCACGCATGACAGCCTGCTCGAGGCATCGTCTTTCGTGCGCACGATCGAGCATCGCCAAGGCATCAAGATTGCGTGCCCCGAGGAGATTGCGCTGGAGCAGCACTGGATCAGCGCCGACAAGGTTCTGGATCGCGCCTTTCGGCTCGGCAAGAACGAATATGCCGCCTATTTGCGCCGGCGGGTGGCCGATCTGATGGAGGAACGCGGTGCTTGAGGTCAGGCCGCTCGGCCTCGATGGCGTGCTGGAGATCGTGCCCAAGCGGCATGGCGATGCACGCGGTTTTTTCAGCGAGACCTGGAATGCCGAACGCTTCGCCGAAGCCGGCATCGATCTCGCCTTCGTGCAGGACAACCATTCCTATTCCGCCGCGGCCGGTGTGCTGCGGGGCCTGCATTACCAGTTGCCGCCGCGCGCGCAAGCCAAGCTGCTGCGCGTCATCCGGGGCAGCGTGCTCGATGTCGCGGTCGACATCCGCCGTTCTTCGCCCACTTTCGGCAAATGGGAAGCGCTGGAGATATCGGCCGACAAGGGCAACCAGGTTCTGGTGCCGAAAGGCTTCGCGCATGGTTTCGTCACGCTCGTGCCGGATACCGAGGTGCTCTACAAGGTGACCGACACCTACTCGCCCGGGCACGACCGCTCGATCCGCTTCGACGACCCGGCGATCGGCATAAAATGGCCGGCGATCGCGGGCGGCTTCCAGCTTTCGGACAAGGACCGCAACGCGCCCTTGCTCGGCCTGGCGGAGGTGTTCGCGTGAGGAGGGATGGCGGCATGAATTTTCTGGTCACCGGAGGCGCCGGCTTCATCGGCTCGGCCGTGTGCCGGCATCTGTGCGCCAATCCGGCCTATCGCGTCACCAATCTCGACAAGCTGACCTATGCCGGCAACCTCGCATCGCTGAGGCCGATCGAGAACGCGCACAACTACCGCTTCGAGCAGGCTGATATCTGCGACGAGCGCGCGGTGCTGGAGATCTTGCGCCGCGACGACATCGACATCGTCATGAACCTCGCCGCCGAGAGCCATGTCGACCGCTCTATCGACGGCCCCGGCGCCTTCATCGAGACCAACATCGTCGGCACCTACCGCATCCTGAATGCCGCGCTGGAATACTGGCGCGGACTGTCCGAGACTCGCCAAGGCGGCTTCCGCTTCCATCATGTCTCGACCGACGAGGTCTTTGGCGACCTGCCTTTCGACGGCGGCATGTTCGTGGAGGAGACGCCTTACGCGCCGTCCTCGCCCTATTCGGCCTCGAAGGCGGCATCCGACCATCTGGTGCGGGCCTGGCACGAGACCTATGGCCTGCCGGTGGTGCTTTCCAACTGCTCGAACAATTATGGCCCCTATCATTTCCCGGAAAAGCTGATCCCGCTGGTCATCCTCAACGCGCTCGACGAGAAGCCACTGCCCGTCTATGGCGCCGGCGCCAATGTGCGCGACTGGCTGTTCGTCGAGGACCACGCGCGGGCCCTTGAACTGGTGGCCACCAGGGGGCAGCCGGGCGAGAGCTACAATGTCGGCGGCAATTCCGAGCGCACCAATCTCGGCGTCGTCGAGGCGATTTGCGATCTTCTCGACCTGCGGCGGCCGCGCGCCGGCGGCAAGCGCCATCGCGAGCTGATCGCCTTCGTCACCGACCGCCCCGGCCATGACCGGCGCTATGCGATCGACGCCTCCAAGATCGCGCGCGACCTCGGCTGGGCGCCGCGGGAGGACTTCGACAGCGGCCTGGCAAGGACCGTCGACTGGTATCTCGACAACAAATGGTGGTGGGGGCCGATCCGCGAGCAGCGCTACGACGGCGCGCGGCTGGGCCGAGCTACGGCGCAAAAGCGCCCGATCGAAAACGCCCCGGTCGAGAACGCCCAGATCGAAAATGCAAGGGTCGAAAGCAGCCCGGCCGGGAACGCGGCCGAGAGCAGGAAGGTGACCACGTGAGGCTTGCCGTCACCGGACGCGAGGGCCAAGTCGCCGCAAGCCTGGTCGAGGCGGCGCGGGGCCGCGACGATGTCGAGGTCGTCGCCGTCGGCCGGCCGGCGCTCGACCTGGCGCGGCCAGACACGGTGTTCGCAGCCCTTGAAGCGGCAAGGCCCGACATCGTCGTTTCCGCCGCCGCCTACACCGCCGTGGACCAGGCCGAGGACGAGAAGGATCTGGCGTTCGCCGTGAACGCCACCGGCGCCGGCAAGGTGGCCGAAGCCGCGGCAAGGCTCGGCGTGCCCGTCATCCATCTGTCGACCGACTATGTGTTCGACGGCACCAAGAACGGCGCCTATGTCGAAACCGACCCGACCGCCCCGCTCGGCGTCTACGGCGCCTCCAAGCTCGCCGGCGAAGAGGCTGTGGCGGCCGCTAACCCCCGCCACCTCATCCTGCGCACCGCCTGGGTCTACAGCCCCTTCGGCAGGAATTTCGTCAAGACGATGCTGCGCCTCGCCGCAGACCGCGACGAGATCGCGGTCGTCGCCGATCAATGGGGCAATCCGACATCCGCGCATGATATTGCCGAGGCGATCCTGCATGCGGCGGCGAAACTGGTCGACGACAGCAATTTCGCCGCCTTCGGCGTCTACCATCTGGCGGGCACCGGTGAGATCAACTGGAGCGGCTTTGCCCGTCACATCCTGGATACGAGCCAGGCCCTTGGCGGTCCGCATGCCCGTATCCTCGACATCGCAACCGCCGATTACCCGACAAAGGCAAGGCGGCCGGCCAATTCGCGGCTATCGAGCGCGAAATCGGCGGCTGCATTCAGGTGGACCGCTCCGGATTGGCGGGAATCGACCGGAGCTGCCGTAGGTCGTATCGTCGCCGACCGTTCGGCCTCGGGACGTTGATCGACAGCCCGTGCCATGGAATAGGTCCGAAGCGATCTGGCGCGCCGTATAGAGACAGTCCGATGCGATGAACGAGGCGCCGTAGAAGGATGCTCTGAGATGACCGCGGGGGAGCAAATGGCCATGCCCTGCCCCTTCGTCAACACTACAGCGCAATGCAAACAAAAAACCTCTGGCTCTCCCGCTCGCTCCGCGCTAAGGCGATAACCGGGTTACGGGGGTAGGGGATTTGCAATCCAGGGTGGTGCCGGACGCTGGTCGGGCCGGCGCCGTTCTGGTAGGCATATCCCGCGCCTGGAGCCAGTACTGCCCAATGACCGCATACGTAGAAGCCGTATCGGAACTCCGACCGAGGATGCGGCGCGCCATCATCATGGTCCAGGACCTCGTCATGGTCCTGGTCGCGGTTGCGCTTAGCCTCATCCTGTCGCAGTCGCGGCTTTCCTTCGACGCGTTCTCTTCCGGCGGGCTGGCCTGCTGGGCGCTCATCGTGCTCATCGCCCATCTGCTGTTCCGATCCAGCGGCCTCTACAACACCGTCTGGCGCTTTGCCTCCACGCCCGACTTCTTCAACATCCTGAAGGGCTGCGGCAGCCTGACGGTGATTCTCTATCTGGCCTCGCTTGCCTTCCGCTTCTTCTTCCAGCCGGTCGCCGGCCTCAACGAGCGCCAGTTCATCGTCTTCTTCCTGGTCTCCTTCACCATCATTTCGGCGCCCAGGCTCTATTATCGCTTCCTGCGCGACGGCGCGAGCTGGCGCATCCTGCGCCGCGCCGCCGGCGATGCCTCGACCAAGCAGGCGCTGTTCATCGGCCGGCTGAGCGAGGCGGACCTGATCGTCCGCTTCACCCGCACGGCCATGCCTGCCGAATACGCCATCGCCGGCATCATGGCCACCGAGAGCGACGCGCCGCTCGGCACGCGGATCCAGGGCGTTCCGGTCGTGGCGCTGCGGCCGCGCCTGGTCGAGGTGCTGGAGGAATATGTCAAGGGCACGGAAAACCTCGACCTCCTGATCTTCGGCCAGGGGGTCGAGCGCGAGATCGAGGACTATGCCGAGCTGGTGCGCATCGCCCGCCACAGCGGCATCGCCGTCGTCCAGTTTTCCGGCCTGTCGGAACTGGGGCAGGGCGGCAAGCTGGTTCTCGATGCCGTCGAGATGGCGACCATCATGCGCCGTTCGGCGGTCGCCACCGACATCACGCGCATCGGCGCCTTCGTCGGCGGCAAGCGCGTGATGGTCACCGGCGGCGCCGGCTCCATCGGCCGCGTGCTGATCAAGCGCGCGCTGGAACTGGGCGCCGAGGCGGTGCTGGTGGCCGACAATTCCGAGTTCGGCATCTTCCAGCTCGATCAGCAGACCGACGACGGCGACCGCGACCGGCTGACCAGCCGCATCGTCGACGTCACCGACCGGCCTCACATGACGCGCCTCGTCAGCGAGTTCAAACCCGCGATCATCTTTCACGCCGCGGCGCTGAAGCACGTGCCGCTGCTCGAGGAGAACTGGGAAGCGGCGATCGAGACGAATGTCTTCGGCACGCTCGCCTGCGCCGAGATCGCCGCCGAATGCGGGGTGCCGCAGTTCCTGCTGATTTCCAGCGACAAGGCCGTCGACCCGACTTCGGTGCTGGGCGTCACCAAGCGGGCGGCCGAACAGGTCGTCTCCTCGCTGCATGAAGCCCAGGCGGCCTCGCGGCCGCTGCGTGCCGGCGCGGCAAATGGCCACCATGCCGGCGCCCCCGATCTGCGTCATTCGGGCACGAAATTCATCGCCGTGCGCTTCGGCAACGTCTTCGGCTCCAACGGCTCGGTGGCGACCATCTTCCAGGCGCAGATCGAGGCCGGCGGGCCGGTCACCATCACCGACCGGCGCATGACCCGCTATTTCATGACCGTGGCCGAGGCCGTCGACCTCGTCATCATGTCGGCCGCCGACGCCGAGCAGCGCCGGGGCGCGGATGACTACGCCATCTACATGCTCGACATGGGCAAGCCCGTGCCGATCCTGGAAGTCGCCGAAACCATGATCCGCATGGCCGGCAAAAGCCCCTATACCGACATTCCGATCCGCTTCACCGGCATCAGGCCCGGCGAGAAGCTGCACGAGACGCTGCATGCCGAGAACGAGGAGGTGGTCAAGCTCGACACCGCCAAGATCTTCGGCCTCAGGACCGGCGTCATCGAATGGCCGAAGATCGAGGCGGCCCTGCCGGCGTTGGTGGCCGCGATGCACGATCGCGACAAGACCGCCGCGCTTACGGTGCTGGCGGGGCTACATCAGGACCAGAACATTCCAGATCGCGACATGCCGAAAGCGGCAGGGCAAACGGCTTAGCCTGACTTGTTCATGCGCAGCCACCCAAGTGTACCCGAATACAGGCTGGATGTGCCGCTATTGTTCCCCTTTTGGCGACGGATCTGAGCGATGACCGCGAAGCGCGCGCTTGACCTCGCGGTCGCTGTTCCGATGCTGGTGGTGGCGGCTCCCGTCCTGCTTGTCGCGATGCTGGCAATCAGCGCGACGTCGCCCGGTCCGGCCATCTTCTCGCAGATCCGCGTCGGCCGGGGAGGAGCCCTCTTTGCCTGCCGCAAATTGCGCACGATGTATCGCGCAACGCCTTCCTTGCCCACGCACGAAGCGCCGGCCGGTTCGGTCACCGCGGTCGGCAAGGTGCTGCGGGCAACCAAGATCGACGAATTGCCGCAGCTCTGGAACGTGCTCAACGGCGAGATGAGCCTTGTCGGCCCTCGTCCATGCCTGCCGACGCAGGCGGAACTGATCGAACGGCGCAGGGAACTGGGCGTGCTCGCCGCACTTCCAGGCATTACAGGGCTCGCGCAGATCAAGGGGATCGACATGTCCGATCCAAAACTTTGCGCGGAAACCGACGCGGCCTACATCAAGGCCGCCTCGACCAGCCTGGACCTGAAGATATTGCTGGCTACGTTCTTTTGAGGCGCTTCCGCACGGAAAGCTACGGCGAAGGCGCCGAACCTGGCCGCTTTCCGGAATCGCTCTGACCGGCCTGCCGCGCCAGTTCCTCAAGCCGGCCGAGCGTGTCGGTTTCCGGCATCCAGCCTTCCGAGGCCAGCAGGGACGGGTCACAGATCTGCGTCGCCATGAAGGCTTGCCATGACGCCTGCCGGCCAAGCAGCGTGGCCAGCAGGCGCAGCGGCCAGGCCGGCATGGGGAAAAGCCGGGCCGGCCGGCCGTATCCGCGCCGGAACGCGGTGATGATTTCGGACATCGCAACCGGCGAAGCATCGCTGAGCGCATAGATCGGGCGCGGCGGCGCGGGACGGGTCACAAGATGCGTCACGGCGCCGGCCACGGCGTCTTGCGAGACGAGCGAGCGAACCGCCGTCAGGGCGGCTGCCGGCAGCGGCAGGCCGTTGGCGGCGAGGCGCGTCAGCCCGCGCAGATTTCCCTTCATGCCTTCGCCATAGACCGGCGGCAGCCGCAGCGCCGTCGCCCCGGCGCGCCCTGCCGCTGCGAAAGCCTCCAGCGTTTTGATCTCGCCTTCGCGCTTGGAACGCCCATAGGCGTCTTGCGGGGCAGGGGGCGTGGCCTCGTCGATGGTGCCGCTGAAACCGGCGCCCACCACGGCTCGGATCGAGGAAAGATAGATGAAGCGCCCGGCGGTGCGCGTGGCCGCCGCCTGGGCGAGCCGTCCGGTCAGCATCGCATTGACGGCTTGGAAGTCGGCAGCGCCGGCGTTGCGGTCATTGTTGAGCGCCGCGCAGTGGACGACATGCGTCACCTCGCGCATCAGCGCCAGGAAGGCTTCCTGCGGCGCATCGGCGCCGGGCAGCGCGACGGCATCGTCCACGCCCGCCAGTTGCTGCGGCTGGCGGGAGGCGATCCGTATGCCGAATCCGGCCTCGCGCAACCGGCTGACGACCCGGCGTCCAATGAAGCCTGTCGCGCCGGTGACCAGGACCTTCATGGTTGCAGGCTGGCGTCCGGCGCCGCCGCAGGCGCGCTTTTCCCGGTTGGCGCTGCCGTCCGCCCGGATGCAAGGTAGGTCCCCGAGATCAGGAACACCATCAGCGTTGCATCGAGGATGTCGTGGCCGACCAGGATGCCGGCCATTCCGCCGGTGAGATAGGTGATGACCGCGACAAGGACCATCGTCGCGCCGAACCGCTCCACCGGATCGACGCTGAGGCGCAGTGTCCGTGCCGCGTTCCAGGCGGCGACGACGAAAATCGACGCCAGGGCCAGCGCCCCCAGCAGACCGGCCTCGACCAGCGCGGTCAGGAAGCCATTGTGAAAATGGCTGAAACCCGCGCTTAGGCCGAACTGCTCGTGAAAACCCTGCTTCATCAGCGCCCGGCTCGCCGAGATGCCATGGCCGAAAATCGGCATGTCGCGAAACGCGGCAAAGCCGATTTCCCACATCGCCACGCGCAGGCCGAGCGCCGTCGAATGGTCACCATTGGCGTTCAGCGCATCCCAGTCGCTGACCAGGAAGTCGGTTCTATCCAGCACGGCGCGGGAGCCGATGGCGGCGATCACAAGGGCGACCACGACGCCGATCGCCACGAAGCGTGCCAGGCTGGCGCCGGTGAACCGGCGACGGTTGATGAGAAGCACGACGATGCTGGCGATCGGCACGGCCACCCAGATCATGCGCGATCCCGAATAGACAATCGCAATGGCTCCGGCGACCGCCGCCAGGACCAGAAGCTTCCAGCGTTTCTCGATGCCCGACAGCGCGCCGGCAAGGCATGTCATGACGGCAAGGCAGGTAACGGTCGCGAAGACGATCGGATTGCCGGCGCCGCCCTCCGCCCTCACACCGAGCCGATGATACTGGAACACGGCCATCGCCAGCGCGCCGAAGCAGGCCGCGGTGCTGGCCAGGATGGCGATGCGTGCCAGCGCGCTCTTCTCGGTGATGCTCCAGGTCGAATAGGAGATGGGGAACAGCAGGAAGGTGATCAACGGCAGGAAAAATCGTAGATCGGCGGCCAGCGTGCCGTTGACGATCGAAGCCAGAACCATGGCCGCGCAATAGGCGTAGATCGTCACCGTGACGGCGAGCATCGGCCGGTCGATGTTGAAGCGCCGGCGTTTCGCGGCCAGAAGCATCGCGGACCACACACCACCGGCATTGAAGGCGATGCTGACCAGCGAGCCAAGCACCGGCGGCGAAAAAAAGCAGACGATCGAGAAAAAGACGTTGATCTGTGCGGGCGTGAGGTGGCGCCGGAGCGTTGTAAACGGGTTCAAATGCTTGCTTCGCAATTTTCCAGGTTGCGCCCGGATCCATGGAGCCAGCCAGAGGCCGCCTCGCCGATCTCCGTTTGCCGCGCCTTGCCCGTTCCCCGAGCCCGTATAGCGGCTGGCGCCGCTCCGCGATAGTGCGGTCGACGATGTTGCGGCAGAAATCCCCGATCAGGCCACGATCGGACGGCCTCGGAATTCCCCGGACGCCACGGGCTTTCTCCGCTTCCGCGTTTTCGATGGCTCCGGCAGGATTTTCCGCTTTGCCGGCCGCGCTTGGAAAATTCGTTCTCTAATCACCTCGCGCCGCGCGGGTCTTGCATTGTTATCGGCGGCGCCGATCTGTTAGAACGCCCGCACGAAACAGTTTGTCCGAAGTGAAATCTGCGCCCGGCGGGCATGGAATTGCGCCTGCGATGCAAGATTTCCGCTCCACGGCACGAAAGAACGCTCGACGCTCCATGAATATCGCGCTCACGCATCTGCAGCGGCTCGAGGCCGAATCCATCCACATCTTCCGCGAGGTCGCGGCATCTTTCTCCAAGCCGGTGATGCTCTATTCGGTCGGCAAGGATTCGTCCGTGCTGATGCATCTGGCGATGAAGGCCTTCTATCCGGCCAAGCCGCCTTTCCCGTTCCTGCATGTCGACACCACCTGGAAGTTCCGCGAGATGATCGCCTTTCGCGATCAGATGGCGCAGAAGCTTGGCTTCGACCTTTTGGTTCATGTCAATGAGGATGGTGTTCGCGAGGGCATCAACCCCTTCGATCATGGCTCCAACACCCACACCCATGTGATGAAGACGGTGGCGTTGCGCCAGGCGCTCGACAAATACGGCTTCGACGCCGCATTCGGCGGCGCCCGTCGCGACGAGGAGAAGTCGCGCGCCAAGGAGCGCATCTTTTCCTTCCGCAACGCCCAGCACGCCTGGGACCCGAAGAACCAGCGGCCGGAAATGTGGAAGATCTTCAACACCCGCATCGCGCCGGGCGAATCGATCCGCGTCTTCCCGCTGTCCAACTGGACCGAGCTCGACATCTGGCAGTACATTCTGCAGGAAAACATCCCGATCGTGCCACTCTATTTCGCCAAGGAGCGGCCGGTGGTCGAGCGCGACGGCATGCTGATCATGAAGGACGATGACCGCATGCAGCTGCGCCCCGGCGAGGCGGTCGAGAACCGGCTCGTGCGCTTCCGCACGCTGGGATGCTACCCGCTGACCGGCGCGATCGAGTCCGACGCCGACACGCTGGAGGCCATTGTCGGCGAGATGCTGACCGCGCGCACCTCCGAGCGCCAGGGCCGCCTCATCGACCGCGACGAGGCCGGCTCGATGGAAAAGAAGAAGCGCGAGGGTTATTTCTGATAATGCGCCACATCATGGCAAAAAGCCTCGCCCCGACCGATTCGATCCGCGACTACATGGCCGCGCAGGAGAAGAAGTCGCTGCTGCGCTTTCTCACCTGCGGCTCGGTCGACGACGGCAAGTCGACGCTGATCGGGCGGCTGCTCTCCGACACCAAGCAGATCTTCGAGGACCAGCTTGCGGCGCTAGAGAAGGATTCGCGCAAGCACGGCACCACCGGCGACGACATCGATTTCGCGCTGCTGGTCGACGGGCTGGAGGCGGAGCGCGAGCAGGGCATCACCATCGATGTCGCCTATCGCTTCTTCGCCACGCCGAAGCGCAAGTTCATCGTCGCCGACACGCCCGGTCATGAGCAGTACACGCGCAATATGGCGACGGGCGCCTCGACCGCCGATCTCGCCATCGTTCTGATCGACGCGCGCCAGGGCGTGCTTCGCCAGACCAGGCGTCATTCGATCATCGCCTCGCTGCTCGGCATCCGGCACATCGTGCTTGCGGTCAACAAGATCGACCTCGTCGGCTTCGACGAGACCGTGTTCGACCGGATCGTCACCGACTATGGCGAGTTCGCGAAGGAGCTGGGCTTCGTCAGCATCGCGCCGATCCCGATGTCGGCGCGCTTCGGCGACAACGTCACCAGCCGTTCGGAGCGCACGCCCTGGTATTCCGGGCCATCGCTGATCGAGCATCTCGAAACCGTGTCGGTCGACGAGGCCGCCGTCGAGCTGCCTTTCCGCTTCCCAGTCCAGTATGTGAACCGCCCGAACCTCGATTTCCGCGGCTTCGCCGGGACCATCGCCTCGGGTGTGGTCTCTGAAGGAGACGAGGTCGTCGTGGCCAAGTCGGGCAAGGCGTCCCGGGTCAAGCGCATCGTCGCGCAGGGCGGCGATCTCGAGCAGGCGGTTGCCGGCCAGGCGGTCACGCTCGTCCTCGAGGACGAAGTGGAGGTGTCGCGCGGCAACTTGCTGGTGTCGCCGGCCGCGCGGCCGCAGGTCGCCGATCAGTTCGCCGCCAACATCGTCTGGTTCGACGAGCAGGCGCTGCTGCCCGGCCGCTCCTACGTCTTGCGCACCGAAACCGATCAGGTCAGCGCCACCGTCACCGAGCTGAAATACCGGGTCAACGTCAACGATTTCGCGCGTGAGGCGGCGAAGTCGCTCGACATCAACGAGGTCGGCGTCTGCAACCTCTCGACCCGCGCGCCGATCGCCTTCGATTCGTTCGCCGAGAACCGCACCACCGGCGCCTTCATCCTGATCGACCGCATCACCAACGCCACCGTCGGCGCCGGAATGATCCTGCATTCGCTGCGCCGCGCCGAAAACATCCATTGGCAGTCGCTCGATGTCGGCAAGCGCGGCCGCTCCGACTTGAAGAACCAGCGTCCGGCGGTGTTCTGGTTCACCGGGCTCTCCGGTTCCGGCAAGTCGACCATCGCCAATTTGTTCGAGAAGAAGCTGTTCGCGTCCGGGCGACACACCTATATCCTCGACGGCGACAATGTCCGCCACGGCCTCAATCGCGATCTCGGCTTCACCGACGCCGACCGCGTGGAAAACATCCGCCGTGTCGCCGAGGTGGCCAAGCTGATGGCCGATGCCGGCCTGATCGTCATCGTCTCCTTCATCTCGCCCTTCGCCGCCGAACGACGCGTAGCGCGCGAGCTGATGGCCGAAGGCGAGTTCGTCGAGGTCTTCGTCGATACGCCTTTCGAGGAATGCGCAAGGCGGGATCCGAAGGGCCTTTACGCGCGCGCTTTGAGCGGCGAGATCAAGAATTTCACCGGCGTGGATTCTCCTTATGAGGCGCCGCAGAATCCGGAAATTCACCTGAAGACTCTCGGCAGGAGCCCGCAGGAGATGGCGGAAGCCCTGGAACACTGGCTGACCGAGCGCGACATTGCCGAGGAGCAGTACGACAATGGCGGCGGTATCTGACGACGAGGCGATGTTGGGCGTCTTCGAGCGCCTGGCGCTCGAAGCCGGGCGCGAGGTGATGCGCGTCTTCCACGAGGGCTGCGCCGTCGACAGCAAGGCCGACTCTTCGCCGGTGACGGAAGCCGACCGCGAAAGCGAGAAGATCATCTTGGCCGGTCTGCGCGCCGCCTATCCGGAAATCCCTTGCGTGGCCGAGGAGGAGGTTGCGGCAGGTGTTTCAACGCCCGACCTCGACGGCGCTTTCTTCCTGATCGATCCGCTCGACGGCACCAAGGAATTCGTCAACCGCCGCACCGATTTCACCGTCAACATCGCGCTGGTCCGCCATGGCGTACCGGAAGTCGGCGTCGTTTTCGCGCCGTGCACGGGGCGCTTTTTCTCCGGACGACCCGGCAAGGCCGAGGCGCTCGAGGTCGATGCCGACTATCGCGTGGCCGGCCGCCGGCCGATCACGGTGCGGGCAGGCGGCTCGCCGCTTGCGGTCGTCGCCAGCCGCTCGCACAACACGCCGGAGACCGATGCCTTCATCCGCGACCTCGGCGCGGCCGAGATCGTCTCGATAGGCTCGTCGCTGAAATTCTGCCTGCTCGCCGCGGCGGAAGCCGACGTCTATCCGCGCTTCGGCCGCACCATGGAATGGGATACGGCGGCGGGCGACGCGGTGTTGCGCGCCGCCGGCGGCATGACGCGCACCCTGGACGGCGAGCCGCTCGTCTACGGCAAGCGCAACCAGGCGAGCGACAGCGATTTCGCCAACCCGCATTTCATCGCGACGGGGAAGAGCGCGGCTTAGGGCAGCGTTGCCAATTATCGATGCCGGCGGGACAGAGGGGCGCCCGGCGCCGACCTTTCAGGCTTTAAGCCGCCGCCACATGTGCCGAGTTCGACCCGATATAATTGCGGATCGTCTCGATGATGCGGTCCTGGTCGGCCTCGCTCAAATAGGCGTGCATCGGCAGGCAGAGGATCTGCTTTGGCAATGCCTCCGAGACGGCGAGGCCGGTCGGCGTGCGCGGATAATCCTTGTAGGCCACCTGCTCGTGCAGCGGCTTCACATAATAGATCACCGACGGAATGCCCTTTTCGCCGAGATGGGCCTTGAGCCCGTCGCGTTTCGGCGTCTCGATCGCATACTGCGCCCAGGCCGAGCGGCCATGGCCAAGATTGCGCGACGCCTTGACGATGTCGCCGAGGCCCTTGGCATAGCGGTCGGCGACGATCTGGCGCGCCACCATCTCATCCTCGAGGATGGCGAGCTTTTCGATCAGGATCGCCGCCTGCAGCGTGTCGAGGCGCGAATTGATGCCGACGCGGACATTGTCATATTGCGTCTCGCCCTTGCCGTGGAAGGCGAAGGAGCGGAGCTTGTCGGCCAGCGCGCCGTCATTGGTGAACATGGCGCCGCCGTCGCCATAGCAGCCAAGCGGCTTGGCAGGGTAAAAACTGGTCGAGCCGACATGGCCAAAAGCGCCGCACATTTTGACGTCGGCGGAACCGCCCATCGACTGCGCGGCATCCTCGATCACCAGAAGGTTCTCGCGCTTGGCGATCGCCATGATCGCCTCGTAGTCCGCGGAGAGCCCGAACAGGTCGACGGGGATGATCGCCCTCGGCTTCAGCCTTCCTTCCTTCTTGATCATATCGATCGCCGCCTCGAGGCTGGCGATGTCGATGTTGTAGGTGTCGCGGTCGACGTCGACGAAGACCGGCTCGGCCTTGGCTAGCGCCACCACTTCGGCGGTGGCGGCAAAAGTGAAGCTCGGCACGAACACCGCATCGCCCGGGCCGATGCCGGCGGCAAACAGCGGCAGAAGCAGCGCGTCGGTGCCGTTGGCGCAGGCGACCACATGCTTGACGCCGATATAGGCCGCCAGCTTGTCCTCGAATTCGGCGACCTGCGGGCCGAGGATATAGCGGCCGTCCTCGACGACTTTGTCGATAGCGACCTTCAGCCGGTCGCGGATACGTTCGCGCTGCGCGCCAAGATCGATGAACTGCATGTCGGCCTCAATGCCTGTAAAACCGGCCCGCTGGTAACAGACTTGAACCGGCTGAGAAAGCCGGCGGCGGCCGGCGCAAATTGCTTATGTGTCGCAGCGTGTTACCGACTTTACCGGCGCAATGCCTGAAAAAGCCGGAAATCCGAGCTTTGAGAGGCGTTTTCCGGCCTCTCTTATCGCGTCGTTCCACCGATGGGAAACATAAAGTGATCGGCCGCGAAGGGCGGGCTCACGTCAGTCCCCGCGCCGGATCAGGCGATCTCGTGCCGCCATGGCGGGTTGGCGCCGGCTCGCGAAACCGTTACCGCGGCGGCCTTGGCGCCTAGTTCCAGCGCCTTGCGGATGGCGTCCTCGGAGAGGCTGCCGATCGCCGCCTTGGTGAGCAGGCCCTGCTCGTGCAGCGAAGCCAGGATGCCGGCATTGAACGTGTCGCCGGCGCCGACCGTATCGATGACCTTCACCTTCTGCGGCATGACGGTGACCTTGTGCGCCTTGCTGTAGCCGACGGCGCCTTCGCCGCCATGAGTGACGACGATCAGCTGCGGCCCACGCTCCAGCCAGTTGCGCACCACATCCTCGTGCGAGCCGGCCTCGTCGAACCATTTCAGGTCCTCGTCCGACAATTTCACGATGTCGGCCATCGCCATCATCTCGCGGATGCGCCGAAGATGCTTGGCCTTGTCCGGGATGAAGTTCGGCCGGATGTTGGGGTCGAGCATCATGACGCGGCTTTGGTGCTCGCGTCGCATGAATTCCTCATAGGCCGAGCCCGCCGGCTCAGAGATCAGGCTGATGGCGCCGAACAGCATCGCCTCGATCTCGGCCCCGAGCTTCGGCAGGTCCTCGATGGTCAGCATGCGCCCGGCGGTGTTCTCGTCATAGAAAGTGTAGGTCGCCTGGCCGTTGGTGAGCCGCACGAAGGCGAGCGTGGTCGGGCGAGGGGAGGTGTGCGCATAGGTGGAGCTTACCTTGCTGGCGCCCAGCGCCTCGCGGAATTGGCCGCCGAACAGGTCGGAGGAGAGGCCGGAAAAGAAGCCTGCCGGGGCGCCGAGCCGGCCGAGCGCGATCGCCGAGTTGAACACCGCGCCGCCGACATAGGGCGCGAAGGCCGCTTCGCCTTCCGTTGTGGTGCGCGGCAGCATGTCGATCAGGGCTTCGCCACAGCAAAGGATCATGTCGTCTCGGTCTCCGGCGGATGGATCACGCCCTTGCGGATGATGATGTTGGCAAAGAGCCTGGGTTCGCTGGTCGCCACGATGGCGTGCGCGGCCTTGACGCGTGCATAGAAGTCGGGCCCGGCCAGCGCAACCACCTTGTGGCCCGGCGCGCGCGTGGCGCAAACCGCTTCCATCTCGCGATGCACCGGGTCGGCGAGCGCCGGGTCGCCATGCACCGAGGCACGGAACAAAGCCTCCGGCACCGCCTCGTCCACCGGCAGCACGCTGAGCACGGCGTCGAGGACGGCTATGACGTGGTGGCCGTCCGCGCGGATGAGCCGCCGCGCCTGTTCCTCGGCCGGATAATTGCCGTCGACGATCGCGATCTCGTCGCCATGGCCCATTGCCCTGAGCGTCGCCAGGAACTGGGGCCCGAGCAGCGACGGGATGCCGATCAGCATGTCAGGCGCCCCCGGACGTGTTCGGTCCGATCAGGAAGCGCTCGGAGAGCGGTAGGCTGGCGCCGCCCATGGCGCGAGCGTGGATGCCGACCGTTCCCTCGCGCACGATGGGCAGCTTCAGTCCTTCGGCATCGATGCGGGCAATCGCTTCCGTCACGGCATCGACCAGCCGGCGCCGCACGTCGAGCGGCATCCAGCCATCGATGACCGCCGCTTCGAAATCGATGACCGACGAGGCAGCGACGATGGCATAGGCGAGCGCCCGCGAGGCGCTGGCGATCCACTCGTCGAGATCGGCGCCGATCTCGCCCCATTCCTGCGGCGAGGTCCAAAGATAGGAGCCGTCGATGCCCTTGGCGGAGAGCGCCCTTTCCAGCATCGCGATCGAGGCGACGTCGATGAGCTGCGTCGGCTTGCCGTCCGGCCCCGGCACCGGCATCGAGCCCAGCGCGCCGGCGTTGCCGTTCGGCCCGCTGTAGAGGCGGCCGTTGAGCACGATGCCGCCGCCGGCGAAGGCGCCGATATAGAAATAGACGAAATCGCGCGCCGCGCCGGCCCGCCCGAAGACGAGCTCCGCGCCACAGGCCGACGTCGCGTCGTTCTGCAGGTAGACGGGAAACTCGCACTGCCCCTGGATGTCGGCGCGGATGTCGCGATGGCGCCATTCGTCCATGATCTCGCGCGGCGCGCCGGCCGTGTCGACCCAGTTCCATAGCTCGAACGGCATGGCGATGCCGAGCCCGGCGATGCGCTTGTCCTGAGCCGGCGTAAGCGCGCCGCGCATCGTCTTGATGCCGGCGGTGACGAACTCGACGGTCTCGCGCGGTGCGGGATAGCGGTAGGAATGCTGCAGCATGGCGCGCACATTGCCGAGGAAGTCTATCAGCACGAGCTCGGCGCTGCGGCGGCCGATCTTGAGACCGATGAAAAAGGCGCCTTCCGGATTGAGCGCCATCGGGATCGAAGGTTGGCCGATCTTGCCGCGCAGCGGCGCCTGGCGCACGAGCAGCTTGTCTTCCTCGAGCTCGCGCATGATCACCGACACTGTCTGGGCAGACAGCCCGGTCATGCGCGCAATGTCGGATTTGGCCAGGCTGCCATGCTGGCGCACCAGGGACAGCACGAGCCGCTCATTGTGGTCGCGCATGCCGCTCTGGTTGGTGCCGCGATGCAGCCGGCTTTCCAAAGCCTCGGGCGAACCGTGCCTCGCAATGCCGGTCTCCACCCTGTTCCTCCCGTCTGTTTCCCCTCGATGCTTTTCGTTCAGAATGAGTGAACAGCGCAAGAGTGTCAATAATAAATAAGAGTGATTTAATTATTGACAGCCGTTACGGACTGGTGTCTCTTTGACATCGCGCCCACACTGGGAGAACTTCGGTGGGCGCTCCGCAGGCGCCGGTTGGCCGGCGCCGGAGTGGTTCACTGGGAGGAAATCATGCGTAAATGGACTATTCTGAAGGCGGCCGTTGCCGGTCTTGCCTTTTACGGCGCGATGGCCACGGCCTCGTATGCCGCCGACATCGTCGGCCTGATCACCAAGACCGAGGGCAACCCGTTCTTCGTCAAGATGCGCGAAGGCGCGCAGGCCAAAGCCAAGGAGCTCGGCCTCACGCTGCAGACCTTTGCCGGTAAGTTCGACGGCGACAATGACAGCCAGGTCGCGGCCATCGAGAATCTGATCTCGGCCGGCGCCAAGGGCTTCGCCATCGTGCCGAGCGATTCCAGCGCCATCGTGCCGACCATCAAGAAGGCGCGCGATGCGGGCCTGCTGGTCATCGTGCTCGACACGCCGCTCGATCCGATCGACGCGGCGGACGCCACTTTCGCAACCGACAATTTCAAGGCAGGCGAGCTGATCGGCGAGTGGGCCAAGGGCACGCTGGGCGACAAGGCCTCCAGCGCCAAGATCGCCTTCCTCGATCTCGCCACCAACCAGCCGACCGTCGACTATCTGCGCGACCAGGGCTTCATGAAGGGCTTCGGCATCGACATCAAGGATCCGAAGAAATACGGCGACGAGGACGACGCGCGCATCTGCGGCCATGAGATGACCGGCGGCGCCGAGGATGGCGGCCGCACCGCCATGGAAACGCTGCTGCAGAAGTGCCCGGACGTGAGCGTGATGTACACGATCAACGAGCCGGCGGCGGCCGGTGGTTACCAGGCGCTCAAGGCGGCCGGCAAGGATGACGGCTCGGTCCTTGTGGTTTCGATCGACGGCGGTTGCCCGGGCGTCAAGAACGTCGCGGCCGGCGTCATCGGCGCGACCTCGCAGCAATATCCGCTGAAGATGGCCGCCATGGCCATGGAAGCGATCGAGAAGTTCGCCAAGACCGGCGAAAAGCCGAAGCCGACCCCCGGTAAGGAGTTCTTCGACACCGGCGCCACGCTGATCACCGACAAGCCCGTCAACGGCGTCGAGTCGATCGACAGCAAGAAGGGCGCGGAACTTTGCTGGGGCTGATGCCCTTCCTAATACCCGCAATAACGGACTAAACTCACTGAAAGGGCGGCTCCGGCCGCCCTTTCCCGAAACACGGGATCCTGGGAGGGGATAAAGATGAGCGACGACACAACCGGCTCGGTCTCGGCCGAGCGCGGCCTTCAGGGCCACGACCAGTCCGTGGCGAGTTTTGATGAGGACCGGGGTTCATTAGTCAAAACCCTGCAGCGCTTCCTGCACGAATATCCCACGGCCATCCCGTTCATTGTCCTGGTCATCGGCGTTTTGATCTTCTCGGTCGCGGCGGGCGGGCGCTTTTTCGCGCCGTTCAATCTTTCGCTGGTGCTGCAACAAGTCACCATCATCGCCTTTCTGGGCATCGCCCAGACGCTGGTCATCCTGACCGCCGGCATCGATCTTTCGGTCGGCGCCATGATGGTGCTGTCGTCCATCGTCATGGGCAGGCTGACCGTCACCTATGGCGTGCCGGTCGAATTGAGTTTCGTGCTGGGCCTGCTCACCGGTCTTGTCTGCGGCCTGATCAACGGCGTGCTGGTGGCGGTGATCAAGCTGCCGCCCTTCATCGTCACGCTCGGCACCTGGAGCGTCTACGGCGCGATGGTCATCTACGTCTCGCATTCCGAGACCGTGCGCGCCCAGGACATCGAGGCGGCGGGACCGCTGCTGCAGTGGCTGGGCCACACGATCAGGTTGGGAGGCGGCGCGGTGCTGACCTACGGCGCCATCGCCATGATCCTGACGGCTCTGATCATCTGGTATGTGTTGAACCGCACCGCCTTCGGCCGCCATGTCTACGCCACCGGTGACGACGACGAAGCCGCACGCCTCGCCGGCATCAACACCCGCGGCGTGTTCATTGCCGTCTACACGCTGGCCGGCTTCATCTGCGCCGTCGCCGCCTGGGCGCTTATCGGCCGCATCGGCGCCGCAAGCCCGCTCGGCAACCAGACCGCCAATCTCGATGCCATCACCGCCGTGGTGATCGGCGGCACCTCGCTGTTCGGCGGGCGCGGCTCGATCGTCGGGACATTGTTCGGCGCACTGATCGTCGGCGTCTTCCGCAATGGGCTGGCGCTCGCCGGCGTCGACTCGCTCTGGCAGGAGTTCACCGTCGGCATCCTCATCATCCTCGCCGTCACCATCGATCAGTGGATCAGGAAGATTTCGGCATGAGCACCCAGTCGATTCATCAGGTCCCCATTCTTCAGGCCAAAGGCCTCAACAAGCGCTATGGCAGGGTGGTCGCTCTCGACAATGCCGATTTCGACCTGATGCCGGGCGAGATCCTTGCCGTCATCGGCGACAACGGCGCCGGCAAGTCGACACTGGTGAAGGCGCTGTGCGGCGCGGTCATCCCGGACTCCGGCGCGATCGAGCTCAACGGCCAGCCGGTGCATTTCCGCTCGCCGATCGAGGCGCGCATGGCTGGCATCGAGACCGTCTACCAGAACCTGGCCTTGTCGCCGGCGCTGTCGATCGCCGACAACATGTTCCTCGGCCGCGAGCTGCGTAAGCCGGGTTTTGCCGGGCAATGGCTGAGGAGGCTCGACCGCTCGGCCATGGCGCGCATCGCCCGCGAGAAACTGTCCGAGCTCGGGCTGATGACCATCCAGAACATCAACCAGTCGGTCGAAACGCTGTCGGGCGGCCAGCGCCAGGGTGTTGCTGTGGCCCGCGCCGCGGCGTTCGGCAGCCGCGTCGTCATCATGGACGAGCCGACCGCGGCGCTCGGCGTCAAGGAAAGCCGCCGCGTGCTGGAGCTGATGCTCGACGTCAAGAAGCGCGGCCTGCCGATCGTGCTCATCTCGCACAACATGCCGCATGTCTTCGAGGTGGCCGACCGCATCCACATCCATCGCCTGGGCCGTCGCCTCGCCGTCATCGATCCTAAGCAATATACAATGTCCGACGCCGTCGCCTTCATGACCGGCGCCAAGGCACCGCCGGAAGTTTTGGAGACGGCCTGATTGGGCCGTCTTGTTCCGGCACACGACCATTGGTCAGCCGTCTAAATCGATTGAGTATATGTTGCAATGCACTAGGATGGGCTGGGAGGAACGATACAAGCCGTTATGATCACGCCAGTTGAACGAGAGGCGAAATGACATCCGCCATGACGATCGAAGCCCCTGTTCTCGACAATCCCGATCCCAAGACCCTCGCTGAGGAGGTCTTGATGTCGCTCAAGTATCGGGTCGGCAAGGACACAACCGTCGCCACGCCCTATGACTGGTTGACGGCTTCGATCAAGGTCGTCCGCGACCGCATCGTCGACCACTGGATGCAGGCAACCAAGGAAGCCTACGACCAGCAGGAAAAACGCGTCTATTACCTTTCGCTGGAATTCCTGATCGGGCGCCTGATGCGTGACGCCTTCTCCAATCTCGGCCTGATGGAGAACATGCGCGAGGCGCTGTCCTCCCTCGGCGTCGACCTCGACCTCATCGCTGGGCTCGAACCGGACGCCGCGCTCGGCAATGGCGGCCTCGGCCGTCTCGCCGCCTGCTTCATGGAAAGCATGGCGACCGTCGATATCCCCGCCCATGGCTATGGCATCCGCTACGCCAACGGCATGTTCCGCCAGGAAATCCACGGCGGCTGGCAGGTCGAGCTGCCGGAGACCTGGCTCGATCACGGCAATCCCTGGGAGTTCGAACGGCGCGAGCGCTCCTTCGAGGTCGGCTTCGGCGGCTCGGTGGAATCGATCACCTCCAAGGACGGCCGGCTCGAACGCCACGTCTGGAAGCCGACCGAGCACGTGCTGGCCGTCGCCTACGACACGCCCGTCGCCGGCTGGCATGCCAGGCGCGTCAACACGCTGAGACTTTGGTCCGGCATGCCGATCGATCCGATCCTGCTCGACAAGTTCAACGCCGGCGACCACATCGGTGCGCTGGCCGAAAGCAACAAGGCCGACGCGCTGTCGCGCGTGCTCTATCCGGCAGATTCCCACATGGCCGGGCAGGAGTTGAGACTGCGGCAGGAGTATTTCTTCTCTACCGCCTCGCTGCAGGACATCGTGCAGCGTCATCTCAGCCAGTATGGCGACCTGAAATCGTTGCCCGACAAGGCGGCGATCCACTTGAACGACACCCATCCCGCGGTCGCCGTGGCGGAGCTGATGCGGCTCCTGATGGACGTCCACGGCATGGACTTCGACCAGGCCTGGGACACCACCAAGCGCACCTTCGGCTACACCAACCACACGCTGTTGCCCGAGGCGTTGGAAAGCTGGCCGGTGCCGCTGTTCGAACGTCTGCTGCCGCGCCACATGCAGATCGTCTATGCCATCAATGCGCAGGTGCTGCTCGAGGCCCGCGCCACCAACCAGTTCTCGGGCGATCAGATCGCCCGCATCTCGCTGATCCAGGAAAATGGCGACCGCCGCGTGCGCATGGGCAATCTGGCCTTCGTCGGCTCGCATTCGATCAACGGCGTCTCGGCCCTGCACACCGAGCTGATGAAGGAGACGGTGTTCGCCGATCTCCACAAGCTCTATCCCGACCGCATCAACAACAAGACCAACGGCATCACGCCCAGGCGTTGGCTGATCCAGTGCAATCCGGGCCTGACCTCGCTTGCCCGCGAGGCGATCGGCGACCGCTTCATGGACGACATCGAGGCGATCAAGGATCTCGATCCGCTCGCCGACGACGCGGCGTTCCGTGAGAAATTCGCCGCCGTGAAGCGGCAGAACAAGGTGAAGCTCGCCAACCTGATCGCCGATCGGCTCGGCGTTCGGCTCGACCCGTCGGCGTTGTTCGACATCCAGGTCAAGCGCATCCACGAATACAAGCGCCAGCTCCTCAACATCATCGAGGCGATCGCGCTCTACGACCAGATACGCTCGCATCCCGAGCGGGACTGGATGCCGCGCGTCAAGATCTTCGGCGGCAAGGCGGCGCCGAGCTACCACAACGCCAAGCTGATCATCAAACTGGCCAACGACGTCGCGAAAGTCATCAACGGCGATCCGTCGGTGCGTGGGCTGCTGAAGGTGGTGTTCGTGCCGAACTACAATGTCAGCCTGGCCGAAGTGCTGATGCCCGCCGCCGACCTCTCCGAGCAGATCTCGACCGCCGGCATGGAAGCATCCGGCACCGGCAACATGAAGTTCGGCATGAACGGCGCGCTCACCATCGGCACGCTCGACGGCGCCAATGTCGAGATGAAGGAACATGTCGGCGACGACAACATCTTCATCTTCGGCCTCACCACCGCCGAGGTCGCCGATCGGCGCAACAATGGCTACAACCCGCGCGGCATCATCGAGGCGTCCCCTGAATTGTCGCAGGCCGTCGCGGCGATCTCGTCCGGCGTCTTCTCGCCCGATGACCCCAATCGCTATCGCGACCTCATGAACGGGCTCTACAGCAGCGACTGGTTCATGGTGGCGGCCGACTTCGATTCCTACGCCGCCTGCCAGCGCGACGTGGACCGCGTCTGGCGCGACAGCCCCGATTGGAACGCGCGCGCCATCCGAAACGTTGCCCGCATGGGCTGGTTCTCGTCCGATCGCACGATCCGCCAATATGCGAAAGAAATCTGGAACGTACCCGTCTGATGTGATTGCATGAGATCACGAACAATGTGGTGTCGTGCATGTCGCCCAAAAGTGCGTTGCGGTTTTCGGGCGACGACATGCACAAAACAAAATAACTCCCGGGGAGGGAACACCGCCTGATGAGGAAGCCGCGCGCGACCGCTGCGACAAGCGGGCCGGACGGACTGGCGCCAGCCGGCGATGTCGCGGCGATTGTCGCCGGAACGCATGGCGATCCTTTCTCGGTCCTGGGCGTGCAGGAAGCCGGCAAAGGCTTCATCGCCCGCTGCTTCGTGCCCAACGCCGAATTCGTCACCGCCTATACGCTGACCGGCAAGGAGGTCGGCGAGCTCTCCCGCCGCGACGATGCCGGCTTCTTCGAGGGCAAGGTCTCGATCCGCAAGCGCCAGCCGCTGCGCTATCACGCCAGCAACGCCGGCGGCGACTGGTGGCTGACCGATCCCTATTCCTTCGGTCCGGTGCTCGGTCCGATGGACGACTATTACATGGCCGAAGGCTCGCATCTCAGGCTCTTCGACAAGCTCGGCGCCCACATCGTCGAACACGAGGGCGCCACCGGCGTGCATTTCGCCGTCTGGGCGCCCAATGCCAGGCGCGTCTCCGTGGTCGGCGCCTTCAACGACTGGGATGGCCGCCGCCATACCATGCGCGACCGCAAGGACACCGGCATCTGGGAGTTGTTCATTCCCGATCTCGGCGCGGGCCAACCCTACAAGTTCGAGATCATCGCGCCCGACGGCGTGCGCCTGCCGCTCAAGGCCGATCCGTTCGCCTTCGAGTCGGAACTGCGCCCGGCGACCGCCTCGGTGACGGCGCCGCCGATCGCGCATCAATGGGGCGACGAGGCGCATCGCGGCTACTGGCGCAAGGCCGACCCCAGGCGCGAGGCGATCTCGATCTACGAGGTCCATGCCGGTTCCTGGCAGCGCCGCGACGAAGGCACGTTCCTGTCCTGGGACGAGCTGGCCGCACGGCTCATCCCATACGTGGTCGACACCGGCTTCACCCATATCGAGTTCCTGCCGATCTCGGAGCACCCCTACGACCCGTCCTGGGGCTACCAGACCACCGGCCTTTACGCGCCGTCGGCTCGCTTCGGCGACCCCGACGGCTTCGCCCGCTTCGTCGACGGCGCGCACCGCGCCGGCATCGGCGTCATCCTCGACTGGGTGCCGGCGCATTTCCCGGTCGACGAGCACGGGCTGGTGAAGTTCGACGGCACCGCGCTCTACGAGCATGCCGATCCGCGCCAGGGTTTCCATCCCGACTGGAACACGGCCATCTACAATTTCGGCCGCCGCGAGGTGGTGTCGTTCCTCGTCAACAACGCGCTGTTCTGGGCCGAGAAGTACCATGTCGACGGCCTGCGCGTCGACGCGGTCGCCTCGATGCTCTACCTCGATTACTCGCGCAAGGCCGGCGAGTGGATCCCCAACGAGAAGGGCGGGCGCGAGAACCTGCAGGCTGTCTCCTTCCTGCAGAAGATGAACAAGGAGCTTTACGGCCACCACCCCGGCGTGATGACGATCGCCGAGGAATCGACCTCATGGCCGAAAGTGTCGCGTCCCGTGCATGAAGGCGGCCTCGGCTTCGGCTTCAAATGGAACATGGGCTTCATGCACGACACGCTGGAGTATCTCTCCAAGGAGCCGATCTTCCGCAAGCACCATCACAACGACATCACCTTCGGCCTGGTCTACGCTTTCTCGGAAAACTTCGTCCTGCCGCTTTCGCATGACGAGGTCGTGCACGGCAAAGGCACGCTGCTCAACAAGATGGCCGGCGACGACTGGCAGAAGTTCGCCACACTGCGCGCCTACTACGCCTTCATGTGGGGCTATCCCGGCAAGAAGCTCCTGTTCATGGGCCAGGAATTCGCCCAGCGCCGCGAGTGGAGCGAGGAACGCGCGCTCGACTGGGACCTGCTCGAATTCGCGCCGCATCGCGGCGTCTGGCAGGCGGTGCGCGACCTGAACTACCTCTACCGCTCGCGCCCGGCGCTGCATGCGCGCGATTGCGAGCCGGAGGGCTTCTCCTGGCTGATCGTCGACGACCGCGACAATTCGGTCTTCGCCTGGCTGCGCAGCGCGCCGGACGGCAATTCGATCGCCGTCATCTCCAATTTCACGCCGGTGCCGCGCGAGAACTATCGCGTGCCGCTGCCGAAGGCGGGAAAATGGCGCGAAATCATCAATACCGACGCCGAGGTCTATGGCGGCTCCGGCATGGGCAATCGCGGCGTGGTCGAGGCGAGCGGGGAAGGGGGAGGCATATCGGCGACGATGCTCTTGCCGCCGCTGTCGACGATCATGCTGGAATTCGTCGCGGATTGAAGCAGATGATGTCTCATCCTGCTCTTGCAACGGTCCGGGCAGCTTGTTTGGGAGGGTAACAAAATGGCAGAGATCAAAAGAACCCAGCCGCTGGCGCGCGATGCCATGGCCTATGTGCTGGCCGGCGGCCGCGGCAGCCGCCTCAGGGAACTGACCGACCGGCGCGCCAAGCCCGCCGTCTATTTCGGCGGCAAGACGCGCATCATCGATTTCGCCCTCTCCAATGCGCTCAACTCCGGCATCCGCCGCCTCGGCGTCGCCACCCAGTACAAGGCGCACTCGCTGATCCGCCATTTGCAGCGCGGCTGGAACTTCCTGCGGCCCGAGCGAAACGAAAGCTTCGATATCCTGCCGGCATCACAGCGTGTGTCCGAAACGCAGTGGTATGAAGGCACGGCCGACGCCGTCTACCAGAACATCGACATCATCGAGGCCTATGGGCCCGAATACATGGTGATCCTCGCCGGCGACCACATCTACAAGATGGATTACGAGCTGATGCTGCGCCAGCATGTCGACGCCGGCGCCGACGTCACCGTCGGCTGCCTCGAAGTGCCGCGCATGGAGGCGACCGGCTTCGGCGTCATGCATGTCGACAAGAAGGACAACATCATCGCCTTCGTCGAAAAGCCGGCCGATCCGCCGGGCATTCCGGATAAACCGGAATTCGCCCTGGCCTCGATGGGCATCTACGTCTTCAAGACCAAGTTCCTGATGGAGCAGCTGCGCCGCGACGCGGCCGAGCCCGGCTCCAGCCGCGACTTCGGCAAGGACATCATCCCTTACATCGTCCAGCATGGTAAGGCGATCGCTCACCGTTTCGCCAAATCCTGCGTGCGTTCCTCGCACGAGTCCGAGCCCTACTGGCGCGACGTCGGCACGGTGGACGCCTATTGGGAGGCCAATATCGACCTCACCGACGTCACGCCCGAGCTCGACCTCTACGATCGCGACTGGCCCATCTGGACCTATGCCGAATTGAAACCGCCGGCAAAGTTCGTGCATGACGAGGACGGCCGCCGCGGCGAGGCGATCTCCTCGCTCGTGTCGGGCGACTGCATCGTCTCCGGCGCATCGCTGCGCCGCAGCCTGATCTTCACCGGCGCCCGCATCAATTCTTATTCCAAGCTCGAGGAGGTGGTGATGCTGCCCGACGTCACTGTCGGCCGCAAGGCGCGCCTCAAGCGCGTCGTCATCGACCATGGCGTGCAGATCCCCGAGGGGCTGGTGGTCGGCGAGGATCCGGCGCTGGACGCCAAGCGTTTTCGCGTGTCGGAGAAGGGCATCTGCCTGATCACCCAGGACATGATCAACAAGCTGTCAACCTGATAAGGTTGATCAGCTGTCGACCTGATAGGGTCGATCAGCAAGCTGTCGGGTCGATCAGCAAGCTGATGACTTGATCAACAGATTGTCACTTTGACCTGTCACGTTGAGATCGGAATGTGGAGCGCATGCAGGTTCTGTCGGTTACGCCCGAAATCTTTCCGCTGGTCAAAACCGGCGGGCTTGCCGACGTGACCGGCGCCCTGCCGATCGCGCTGGTCGGGAAGGGCGTGGCGATGCGCACGCTGGTCCCCGGCTATCCTGTCGTGATGGCGGCCTTCGCCAAGAAGAAGGCCGTTTACCAGTACCCGCTGCTGCAAGGCGGCAAGGCTTCGGTCCATGCCGTCAAGATCGGCGAGCTCGATCTCTTCGTGCTCGACGCGCCGCATCTCTTCGATCGCCAGGGCGGCCCCTACGGCACCGCCTCCGGCGCCGACTGGCCGGACAATTGGCGCCGCTTCGCGGCCTTGAGTCAGGTCGGCGGCGACATTGCCGGCGGCGCGATCTCCGGCTACCAGCCGGACATCGTTCATGCCCACGACTGGCAGTCGGCGATGACGCTTGCCTATATGCGATACGGCAAGGCGGTCGGGGTGCCGTCGCTGATCACCGTGCACAATCTTGCTTTCCAGGGCCAGTTCGGCGCCGGCATCTTCGGCGAACTCGGCCTGCCGGCTGTGGCTATGCAACTCGACGGCGTCGAATATTATGGTGGCGTCGGCTATCTCAAGGCCGGCCTTCAGGCGGCCTGGGCGATCACCACGGTGAGCCCGACCTACGCGCAGGAAATCCGCTCGCCGGAATTCGGCATGGGCCTCGACGGGCTGATCAACATGCGCGCCACCGATCTCTACGGCATCGTCAACGGCATCGACGTCGACATCTGGAATCCCGAGACCGACAAGCATCTGGTGGCCAATTATTCGGCCGAGACGCTTGCCGCGCGGGCCAAGAACCGCAAGGCGGTCGAAGAGCGCTTCAACTTGGAGGCGGACGGCAGCCCGATCGTCTGCGTCGTCAGCCGGCTGACGTGGCAGAAGGGCATGGACATCCTGGCCGCGGTCGTCGACGGCATCGTCGCCGCCGGCGCGCGCCTCGCCATTCTGGGCTCTGGTGACGCCGGTCTCGAAGGCACGCTGCTTGCCGCCGCCGCCCGTCATCGCGGCCGCGTCGGCGTCGTCGTCGGTTACGATGAAGGCCTTTCGCACGTCATGCAGGGCGGCTGCGATGCCATCATCATTCCGTCCCGCTTCGAGCCCTGCGGCCTGACCCAGCTCTATGGCCTGCGCTATGGCTGCGTGCCGGTCGTCGCCCGTACCGGCGGTTTGGCCGACACCATCATCGACGCCAATGAAGCCGCGTTGTCGGCAGGCGTCGCCACCGGCTTCCAGTTCGCGCCCAACAATGGCGGCGCGATGCTGCATGCCATCCAGCGGCTGGTCGAGCAGCATGCCCGGCCGACGACCTGGGCCTCGATCCAGCGCCAGGGCATGAAGGCCGATGTCTCCTGGGACAAGAGCGCCGAAAAATACGTCGAACTCTATCGCTTGCTGCTTTCGAAAAGGGCTGCCTGAGGCATGATCAGAACCGTCCCCACCAAACCCTATACCGACCAGAAGCCGGGCACCTCCGGCCTGCGCAAGAAGGTGCCGGTGTTCCAGCAGGAGCACTATGCCGAGAACTTCATCCAGGCGATCTTCGATGCGCTGGACGGTTTTCAAGGAAAGACGCTGGTGATCGGCGGCGATGGCCGCTTCTACAACCGCGAGGTCATCCAGAAAGCCATCGCGATTGCCGCCGGCAACGGCTTCGGCAAGGTGATGGTCGGGCAGGGCGGTATCCTGTCGACCCCCGCCGCCTCCAACATCATCCGCAAATACAAGACCTTCGGCGGCATCATCCTGTCGGCCAGCCACAATCCCGGCGGCCCGCACGAGGATTTCGGTATCAAGTACAATGCCGGCAATGGCGGCCCGGCGCCCGAAAAGATCACCGACGCGATCTTCGCCAAGTCGAAGGAGATCAAGAGCTTCAAGATCGCCGATATAGGCGCCATCGACATCGACACCATCGGCACCGTCAAGGCGGGCGACATGACGGTCGAGATATTCGATCCGGTCAAGGACTATGCCGAATTGATGGAAAGCCTGTTCGACTTCGATGCGCTGAAGAAGCTCTTCAAGTCGGGCTTCCGCATGCGTTTCGACGCCATGCACGCGGTGACCGGCCCCTATGCCAAGGAGATCCTCGAACATCGCCTCGGCGCGCCCGACGGCACCTGCCGCAACTTCAAGCCGCTTCCCGACTTCGGCGGCCATCACCCGGATCCGAACCTGGTGCATGCAAAACACCTCTATGACGAGATGATGGGGCCGGACGCGCCGGACTTCGGCGCGGCCTCCGACGGCGACGGCGACCGCAACCTGATCATCGGCAGGGGCATCTTCGTCACGCCGTCGGACTCGGTGGCGATGCTTGCCGCCAATGCCCAACTGGCGCCGGGCTACAAGGACGGCCTGAAAGGCATCGCCCGTTCCATGCCGACCAGCGGCGCGGCCGACCGCGTCGCCGAAAAGCTCGGCATCGGCATCTACGAGACGCCGACCGGCTGGAAGTTCTTCGGCAACCTGCTCGACGCAGGCATGGCGACCATCTGCGGCGAGGAGAGCGCCGGCACCGGCTCCAACCATGTGCGCGAGAAGGACGGTCTGTGGGCCGTGCTTTTGTGGCTCAACATCCTCGCCGCGCGCGGCGAGAGCTGCAAGCAGATCGTCACCGAGCATTGGGCGACGTACGGCCGCAATTACTATTCGCGCCACGATTACGAGGAGGTCGAGAGCGACCGCGCCAACGCGCTGGTCGACGAACTGCGCGCCAAGCTTGGTTCGCTCCCCGGCACCGGCGTGCGCGGCCTCAAGATCGCCAAAGCCGACGATTTTGCCTATCACGATCCGGTCGACGGCTCCGTGAGCGAGCATCAGGGCATACGAATCCTGTTCGAGGGCGGCTCGCGCGTTGTCCTGCGTCTCTCCGGCACCGGCACGTCAGGGGCGACGCTGCGCGTCTATATCGAGCGCTACGAGCCGGACAAGGCCAGGCACGATCTCGACACGCAGGAGGCGCTCGCCGATCTCATCGCCGCCGCCGACGACATCGCCGGCATCAAGAGCCACACCGGCCGCAACAAGCCGAGCGTGATTACTTGAGGGTGGCGGCGCGGCGCGGCTCCCCCTTCTGCCCTTGTGAGAGAAGGTGTCGCCGAAGGCGACGGATGAGGGGTGCTCCAGCTTGGCGCAAACCGGCGGTGGCACCGCCGCCCACGCCTCATTTCTTCCAACATCCCTCATCCGTCTCGGCGCTGCGCGCCGATCCACCTTCTCCCACAAGGGGAGAAGGGGAGGCGCCCGCATGACCCAGCTTGGCGCCACCATCAACCCCGAAGGCATCCGCTTCGCCGTCTGGTCCTCATCGGCGCGGCGTCTCTGGGTCTCGATCTTCGACGACACCGGCGCGCGCGAATTCGATCGGCAGGAGCTCAATCCGGAAGGCGAGGGCGTGCACGCGCTCCTCGTCCCCGGCCTTGGCGAGGGCACGCATTACGGCTTTCGCGCCGATGGCGACTATGCGCCGGAGCGCGGCCTTTGGTTCGACCCGAACAAGCTTCTCACCGACCCCTACGCCGTCGAGTTGGACCGTCCATATCAATATCATTGGCGGCTTGCCGCCAAACGCAATGAAGGCGCCGACACGTCCTCGCTGATGCCGAAGGCGATTGCGCGTCCGCTGCCCAAGCCGGAATCGGCCAAACCGCCGCTCTTCCAAGCCGGCGGGCTGATCTACGAGCTCAACGTCCGCTCCTTCACCAAGCTGCATCCGGAGGTTCCGGAAGCGCAGCGCGGCACCATTGCGGCGCTCGCCCATCCGGCTGTCATCGAGCACCTGAAGCGTCTCGGTGTGTCAGCCGTCGAGTTGATGCCGGTCACCGCGTCGATCGATGAGCGGCACCTGCCGCCATTGGGGCTGAGCAACGCCTGGGGCTACAATCCTGTCACCTTCATGGCGCTCGATCCGCGTCTCGCGCCCGGCGGCCTCGAGGAACTGCGCGATACCGTCGCCGCGTTGCGCAAGGCGGGCATCGGCACCATCCTCGATCTCGTCTTCAACCACACCGGCGAAAGCGATCGGCTCGGGCCGACGCTGTCGCTGCGCGGACTGGATGCGATAAGCTACTACCGGCATCAGCCGGACGGCAGGCTGGTCAACGACACCGGCACCGGCAACACCGTCGCCTGCGACCATCCGGTGGTGCGCGAGATGGTGCTTGACACGCTCCGCCACTTCGTCCGCCTCGCCGGGGTCGATGGCTTCCGTTTCGATCTGGCGCCCGTGCTCGGGCGAGTCGATGGCGCCTTCGATCCCGAGGCACCGCTGCTTCAGGCCATCGCCGACGATCCTGCGCTCGCCGATCGCGTGCTGATCGCCGAACCCTGGGATATCGGTCCGAACGGTTACCAGCTCGGCAGTTTCCGTCCGCCATATCTGGAATGGAATGACCGCTACCGCGACGATGTCAGGCGATTCTGGCGCGGCGATACCGGCGCGATCGGCGCTTTGGCCACCCGGCTTGCCGGCTCTTCCGATATCTTCGGCAGGGACGGCCAACCGGCGAGCCGCAGCGTTAATTTCATCGCCGCGCATGACGGCATGACGCTGACCGACATCGTCGCCTATGAGCGCAAGCACAACGAGGCAAATGGCGAGCAGAATCGCGACGGCCACAACGACAATTTGTCTTGGAACAACGGCGCCGAGGGCGAGACGGACGACGAGGCGATCGCCATGGCCCGCTTCAACGACCAGCGCGCGCTGCTCGCCACGCTCTTTGCCTCGCGCGGCACCATCATGCTGACCGCCGGCGACGAGTTCGGCCGCACGCAGAAAGGCAACAACAACGCCTATGCGCAGGACAATGTCATCACTTGGCTCGACTGGGCTGGCCGCGACCGGGCGCTGGAGCAATATGCATCGTCGCTGGCCACGCTGCGCCGGGCCTTTCCTGCGCTGGCGGATACGCACTTCCTGACCGGCGAGCCTGCCGACGGATCGGAAATCCCCGACGTGGCCTGGCTGACCGAGACCGGCGCGCCGCTCGGCGATACGGACTGGAACGATCCCGGCCGACATCGCCTCGTCATGCTGCTCGGCGATGCCGAGGGCAGGCGCCTGGCAGTGGTGATCAACGGCGACCGCCGCCAATGTGTCTTCAGCCTGCCCGCGCGGGACGGATTTGAATGGCGCCCGGCAATCGAGACGCAGCCGGTCGATTTGGCGCGGCCGTTGCCCGGCCGCAGCGTCGGTTTCATGATCGAGCGGCGAGCCGCTAAATCGCGCAGCAGGAAGGGGTCGTGATGGCTGGCGACAATCCAGAGCAAGGCGCCGAATGGTGGCGCGGCTGCGCCATCTATCAGGTTTATCCGCGCTCCTTCCAGGATACGAGCGGCGACGGCAGCGGCGACCTGAAGGGCATCGCCGCGCGGCTCGCCCATATCGCTTCGCTCGGGGTCGACGCGGTCTGGCTGTCACCCTTCTTCAAGTCGCCGATGGCCGACATGGGCTATGACGTGTCCGACTACCGCGACGTCGATCCGATGTTCGGGACGCTGGGGGATTTCGACGCGCTGGTCGCCGAGGCGCATCGACTCGGCCTGAAGCTCATCATCGACCAGGTGATCTCGCATTCGTCGGACAAGCACGAATGGTTCGCCGAAAGCCGGGCCAGCCGCGACAATGCCAAGGCCGACTGGTATGTCTGGGCCGACGCCAGGCCGGACGGCAACGCCCCCAACAACTGGCTGTCCGTCTTCGGCGGCCCGGCTTGGGAGTGGGACGCCACCCGCCGGCAATATTACATGCACAATTTCCTGGCCGCTCAGCCGGATTTGAACTTTCACAATCCTGACGTTCAGGACGCGCTGCTCGACACCGTGCGCTTCTGGCTGGAGCGCGGCGTCGACGGCTTCCGGCTGGATACGGTCAACTACTATGTCCATGACCTCTGGCTGCGCGACAACCCGCCCTTGGCATCAAGCGTCGCCGGCACCAACGGTTCGACCAGCACCTATGGCTTGCAGGAGCATCTCTTCGACAAGACGCGGCCCGAAAACCTTGACTTCCTGAAACGCTTCCGCGCGCTGCTCGACGAATATCCCGACCGCGCCGCGGTCGGCGAGGTGGGTGACGAGGAGCGTTCCTTGCAGACGCTCGCCGCCTATGTATCCGGCGGCGACAAATTGCAGATGTGCTACACGTTCGACCTGCTCAGCCCGCAATTTTCCGCCGCCCATGTGCGCGGCTGCGTGGAGGGGTTCGAGACGACCGCCCCGGACGGCTGGGTCTGCTGGGCCTTCTCCAACCATGACGTCGTGCGCCACGTCAGCCGCTGGACACGGCCCGGCGAGAGCCCGGACGCGGTGGCGAAGTTCTCGATCGCGCTGCTGTCATGCCTGCGCGGGTCGATCTGCCTCTATCAGGGTGAGGAACTGGGGCTGGAGGAAGCCGAGCTTGTCTATGAGGATCTGCGCGATCCGGTCGGCATCCGCTTCTGGCCGGGCGTGAAGGGCAGGGACGGCTGCCGCACGCCGATGGTGTGGCAGGCGGAGGCGGACAATGCCGGCTTCTCCACCGGCAAGCCCTGGCTGCCGGTGCCGCAGGCGCATCGCGTGCGTGCGGTCGATGTCCAGCATGGCGAGGAGCGGTCGGTGCTTGCCGCCTATCGGTCGATCCTTGCCTTGCGCAAGAGCCATCCGGCACTGATCCAAGGCGCGATCCGTTTCCTCGAGGCCGAGGGCGATGTGCTGGCTTTCATCCGCCAGCACGAAGACGAGAAATTGCTGTGCGTCTTCAACTTCGCCGCGGAGCCGGCGAACTGGGCGCTGCCGGCCGAGATCAGGGATACCGAGATAACTGCTCTTGCCGTTGAGGTCGCCGGCGTTCTTGGCGGTGTTCTCGAGGAGGTTGCCCTGGCACTGCCGCCCGTGGGGTGCTTCGTCGGGAGAATTGCCTGAAAGGCGGCTTACTGGACGAGGACCGAGCGTCCGCAGGTCGCGCCGGTCACCCGGACGTCGGCCTCGCCGACACGGACGCCAAGCGCCCCAAGAACGTTGTAGACCAAGCTATCGACCGGCGCGGTCACGCCGTTGAGCAGCGTCGTCACCGCCGGCTTCACCGTGCCGAGCACGGCGGTCACGTCGAGGCCTAGCCCCAGCGCATTGACCGAAAGCGACAGGTTGTTGACCAGCGATGTCGTCAGCGACTGCGTCAGGTTCTTCGTCGACACCGTCTTGATCACCTTGTTGGCGATGTCGGTGGCGTTGTAGGTCAGGGTGGTCGGCGTCATGTTGGTGACCGAGAAGGCCGACGATCCATTGATCTGCAACAGGTTGAGGTTGATCAGCAGCAGCTTGAGGCTGACATCCGCGATCTCGGCGTCGGAGAAGGATTGCGGATTGGTGAAGTCCGCGAAACCGCTGGCGCTGCTTTTGGCGAGATGGGCCTCGACCACGCCCGGCTGCGCGGCGATCGAAACCTTGATGCTGGAGGGCCCGGTCGGGCAAGTGATGTCGGCCAGCTTGGCTTCCGCATAGGCGACTTCGACATTGAGCGGCAGGTTGACGGCAAGCAGACTGATGCCGCCGCCGAGATTGGCGTTGCCGAGCGTGATGCTGGCGTTGAGCTTGATGCGAGTCTGCGCCGTGCGCACCACGGTGCCTGCTTCTCCGACCGCGAGCCAGGGCGAGTTCTGCATCGGCTCGCCGATGGCGATGGCAAGCGTCGTCGATGCCAGCCCCGGTATCGTGGCGCCGAGATTGACCGGGACCTGGTTCGTGCCGTTGGCAAGCGCCGCCGCCGCCGTCAGCATGCTGAGCGCGCTGGCGTCGACCGACAGCCCGGCGGGTTTCTGCCCGAGGCCGAGGCTGCCCACCGAGCCCAGGTCGACGAGGCTGCCGAGCGGAATCTTGACCGTATTGGTGGCGCTGGAGGCCATGGTCTGCAGGGCGATCTTGGCTGTGCGGTCCAGCCCCGGCACATTGGCCATGGCGGTGGCGATCTGGCCGATCGTTGCCTTGGAGGCGAGCACGTCGGAATAGCTGACGCCAGTCAGATGCAATTGCGTGGCCAGCGCATCGGTGAACGAAAGAACATCGACATCGGCCGACACCAGTGAATTATAATCCATCACGCTGAGCGAGATGTTGCCGCCAAGAAGGCCGCCGAGAAGCGCGTTGAGAATGCCGCCATTGAGGCTGGCAAGCCGCGAGCCGACCGAAAAAGCCGCTTGCGGCTGCGCGCTGGCGATAGCGGTCGTGCCAAGAGTGGGCGGCGACATGATCGAGCCGGCGAAATAGAGCGTGCCCTGCTTCTTCAGCGACACCTGCACGGCATTGTAGGGCAGCTTGCCCGCCTCGAACCGGTTGCCGGCGGCAATGGTGCTGACGCCCGTGTAGCGCCCCGGCACGATCTGGACGACCGCCTTGCTGGCGGTTGGCGCCACGGTGGTGCCTTGTTGCTGCACGGCGACCGAGGTGATGCCGTTGTCGCTGAGCGTCGTCAGCACCGCCTGCTGGGCATTGGTGATGTTCGAGGCCGCGGTGATGGCGGCAAGGTCGACGATCGACTGCGCGGCCCGGCGCTCGTTGTAGAGTGAGCCTTCGTCGATCGCGAAGGCGGTCAGCGCCAGCGCCACCGGCGTGCATAGCGCCGTCATGACGGCGAAATTCGCGTTACGGTCGGCGAGCAGTCTTCGAGTCGCCGCCATCAATCCCCCCTTGATGGGCATCATATGCCTCCGACGCGGATCGTCGATTGACTCTGGATCGTCGTGCCCGGCAGCGGCAGCGTCCGGAACAGGTTCCAGATCGGCAGGTTGCGCGCATCGTAGCTGACCGAGACGACGAACTGGCTGCCGTCGGCGACACTGTCCTTTGCGTTGACGGTCAGCTTGTTGGGATCGACGAAAGGGTAGCCCGCGACGTCGTGGGCGATGAAATCGGTGACCAGTGCCTGCCGCTCGGTCTGGTTGAGGCCGGCAATCGCCGTGCGCGCCGCATCGGCGGCGATCTGCTGCACGGAGTGGCTGGCACCGAAATAGATTCCATATGCAACCATGCCGAGCAGAAGCAGGATGAAGATCGGCGCAAGCATGGCGAATTCGATTGCCGACGTCCCCGAGGCGTCCGCCCGGAAACGAGACCAAGAAACAGGGAATTTTCGGTTTTTCAGCATGTTGCGGAGAATGCCAACACCTGCCTGCAAAAACAGAAAACACATCGAACAACCGGCAGGTGTGCCAAGTTGAAGGCAAGCTATAAGCTTTAGGTTTCGCTGTTTTAGCGTGATGACGCTCACTCTGCGTCAAGCAGGCAATGGTTGAAATAAGATTTCGCTCTGTCTAGTCTCCTGCCACCAGCCGCCGGAACGGATCGGCGGCACGCCTGAAACGGGGCCGTTTCAACGGTTCCGGGTGTCAAAACTTAAAAAGGCGCGGCTGAGGGGCCGCGCCGACAGGGAGAAACTTCATGCTGAAAAACATGCTGAAGGCGACGGTGTTCGCCACCACCATGGCTCTGGCCGCCGGCACCTTGTACACGCCGGCCTTCGCCGAGACCGTCTACAACCGCGGCGCCGCCGCCGAGGCGGAGACGGTCGATCCGCACAAGACATCGACAGTCTATGAAGCCGATATCATACGCGACCTGTTCCAGGGCCTCGCCATGCATGACCAGAAGACGAACCTCATTCCGGGCGCCGCCGAAAGTTGGACGGTATCGGATGACGGCACCGTATACACCTTCAAGCTGCGCAAGGACGGCCTCTGGTCGGACGGCACCCCGGTGACGGCGGACGACTTTGTCTATTCGTTCCGTCGACTCGAAGATCCGGCCACCGCTGCGGAATACGCCTCGATGCTCTATCCGGTGAAGGGCGCGGAGGACTTCAACACCAAAAAAGGCAAGGCCGAGGATATGGGCGTGAAGGCGATCGACGCCAACACGCTTGAAGTCACGCTGAAGGCTCCGACACCCTACTTCCTGGAGATGCTGACCCACCAGGCGACCTATCCGGTCAACAAGGCTTCCATCGACAAGCTCGGCGCCGACTGGATCAAGCCAGGCAAGCTGGTCTCCAACGGCGCCTATACGCTGGCGGAGTGGGTTCCCAACGACCATATGAAATTGGTCAAGAACCCGAAGTTCTGGGACGCCGCGAGCGTCAAGCTCGACGTGGTCAACTACATCCCGACCGAGGATCGCTCGTCGGCGATGAAGCGTTTCGAGGCCGGTGAACTCGACAGCTATGGCGACCTGCCAACTGAACAACTCGCCGATCTCAAGACCAAATTCGGTGACCAGGTCCGTGTCGGGCCATATCTCGGCACTTATTATTACGCGATCAAGACCGACAAGGCGCCGTGGGACAATGTCGAGTTGCGCAACGCAATCTCGATGGCGATCGACCGCGACTTCCTCGCCGAGAAGGTCTGGCAGAACTCGATGCTGCCTGGATATTCGATGGTACCTCCGGGCATCGAGGGCTACACGCCGGCACTGGCCAAATACGCCGACATGCCGCAGATAGACCGCGAGGACGAGGCCAAGAAGATCTTGGAAAAACTAGGCTATACACCCGAGCATCCGTTGAAGATGGAGATCCGCTACAACACCTCGGAGAACCATAAGAACACGGCGGTCGCCATCCAGGAACAGCTGAAGCCGCTCGGCGTCGAGGTGACTCTGCTCAACACCGACACCAAGACCCACTACGGCTTCCTCGAGCAGAAGGGCAATTACGACGTCGCCCGCGCCGCCTGGATCGCCGACTACAAGGATCCTGAGACCTTCCTCGGCATCTCGCGCAAGGCAAGCGGCAACAACTACTCGAACTACAACAGCCCTGCCTATGAAGCCGCCATGGACAAGGCGGCCGCCGCGGGCGGCAAGCCTGAGGAGCGCATGAAGGACCTCGCCGCAGCCGAGCGCATCCTCGTCGACGATGTCGGCGAGATCCCGCTTCTCTACTACAGCTACCACGACATCGTTTCCTCGAAGCTGCATGGCTTCGACGACAATGTGATGGACATTCATCCGTCCCGCTTCATCTCCAAGGACTGACAAGAAACCTTGGCCGTGCCGCCGCTCTCCTTTTGGGAGCGGCGGCCTCGGTCTGTCGTCGTGCCGGGCCGAAAGTCGGATTGGATTTTCGGGCATGCCGGTGCGAAGATCAGAGATGCCAGCGCGCCACGGTCTCGTCTGGAGAGCTGTCGCCCTGGCTGAAGCGGGGCGCCGATGCTGCGTTATGTTTTCCGGCGGCTGTTGACCGCCATCCCCACGCTGTTCGTCATCGTGACGGTGGCGTTTTTCCTGATCCGCGTCGCCCCTGGCGGCCCGTTCAACCAGGAGCGGGGCCTGAGCCCTGAGATCAGGGCCAATCTCGAAGCCCAGTTCGGCCTCAACGATCCGCTCTGGCTGCAATATGTTCACTATCTCGGCAATCTTTTGCGCGGCAGTTTCGGCCCGAGCTACAACCTGCCGGATTTCACCGTCACCGAACTCTTCGCCAAGGGCCTGCCGATCTCCATCCAGATCGGCACCTCGGCGCTGGTGCTGGCGCTGCTGCTGGGCTCCATCCTGGGCACCATCGCCGCGCTCAACCAGAACAAAATAGGCGATTATTCGGTGATCGCCTTGGCCACCGCCGGCAGCACCATCCCGACCTTCGTCATCGCGCCGGTGATCCAGCTCGTCTTCGGGCTGTCTTGGAAGCTATTGCCGATCGGCGGCTGGGGGGACGGCGCCTTCATCAACAAGGTCGGCCCGGTGCTGACGCTGGCCTTGCCGCAGATCGCCATCGTCGCCCGCCTGATGCGCGGCTCCATGATCGAGAGCCTGCGTTCGCACCATATCCGCACGGCGCGCGCCCTCGGTCTCTCCGACTGGTCGGTGGTGGTCAAGCACGCGCTGCGCGGCGCCGTGCTGCCGATAGTCTCCTTCAGCGGCCCGGCGGCCGCCGCGCTGTTGACCGGTTCGATTATCGTCGAGACGATCTTCTCCATCCCCGGCGTCGGCCGCTACTTCGTCGATGCAGCCCTCAACCGCGACTATACGCTGGTCATGGGAACCGTGGTGGTGATCGCGCTCTTCACCATCGTCTTCAACCTGATCGTCGACCTGCTCTATGCGGTCGTCGATCCGAGGGTGCGCTATGACTGACCTCGCCGTCGCCGTACCCGAGCCGATCGTCGGCCGCTCGCTCTGGGGCAATGCCTGGGCTCGGCTCAAGCGCAACCGCGCCGCGATGCTCAGCCTCTACTACCTGGCCTTCATCGCCGTCACCAGCATTTGCGGTCCGTGGGTCGTGCCGCACGAATACACCACCATCTATGGCGACTATGTGCGCATGCCGCCGAGCCTTTCGGCCTATCCGAAACCCGACATGATCCAGGGTGCGCTGGGCGACGCCATCAAGCGCATGCGCGCCGACATCAAGGAATGGCACCAGGACGGCAATCGCGTCACCGTAACCGTCACCTCGACCAAGCCGATCGACGACCGCAACATCCGCTATCTCGACCGCTCCGACGCCTTCGACGACACCAGGATCGAGAACAAGTCGCCCGACGGTCTCGAAGTGACGATGAGCTCGGCCGTGAAGCAGCAATATTTCTTCTTCGGCACCGACAACACCGGCCGCGACCTGCTCTCGCGCACGCTGATGGCCGGACGCATCTCTTTAGCCATCGGCCTGCTCGCGGGCGTCGTCGCCGGCGTCATCGGCGTCATCTATGGCGCCACAGCTGGCTTCGCCGGCGGCAGGGTCGACGAGGTGATGATGCGCATCGTCGACGTGCTCTATTCGCTGCCCTTCATCTTCTTCGTCATCATGCTGGTAGTGTTCTTCGGCCGCAACTTCGTGCTGATGTTCCTGGCGGTGGGTGCTGTGCTGTGGCTCGACATGGCGCGCATCGTGCGCGGCCAGGCGCTGTCGATCCGCAGGCAGGAATATGTCCAGGCGGCGGAAGCCATGGGCGTCGGCCAGCGCGGCATCCTGCTGCGCCATGTCATCCCAAACCTGCTCGGGCCGGTGGTCATCTACATGACGCTGCTGGTGCCGCAGGTGATTATCCTGGAGAGCTTCCTCTCCTTCCTCGGTCTCGGCGTGCAGGAGCCGATGACCAGCTGGGGCGTGCTGATCTCGGTCGGCGCCAAGAACATCGGCTACGCCAACTGGTTGCTGCTGTTCCCGGCCTTCTTCCTCGTCTCGACGCTGTTCGCGCTGAATTTCGTCGGCGACGGCCTGCGCGACGCCCTTGACCCGAAGGACCGTTGACATGGCCACCGAAACGATCCTCAGCGTCAAGGACTTGCGCGTCCGCTTCCAGACCCTCGACGGCACGGTCGAGGCGGTCAAGGGCATCAACATCAAGGTCAATGCCGGCGAGACGGTCGCCGTCGTCGGCGAATCCGGCTCCGGCAAGAGCCAGACGATGATGGCGGCGATGAGCCTGCTTTCCTCCAATGGCGAGGCGACGGGCCATGTCGATTATCGCGGCCGGAACCTTCTGGCCATGTCGAAGAGCGAGCTGAACCAGGTGCGCGGCCGCAAGATCAGCATGATCTTCCAGGAGCCGATGACCTCGCTCGACCCGCTCTACACCATCGGCAGCCAGCTGATCGAGCCGATCCGCCGGCATCGCGGGCTTGCCGCGGCGGCCGCTCGGGAGGAAGCGCTGAAGCTCCTGAGGCTGGTGCATATTCCCGATCCCGAACGGCGGATGAAGTCCTATCCGCACGAGATGTCGGGAGGCCAGCGCCAGCGCGTCATGATCGCCATGGCTCTGGCCAACGATCCCGACATCCTGATCGCCGACGAGCCGACGACGGCGCTCGACGTTACCATCCAGGCGCAGATCCTGACGCTGCTGGCCGAGCTGCAGCGCAAGCTCGGCATGGCAATCGTCTTCATCACCCACGACCTCGGCATCGTGCGGCGCTTCGCCGATCGCGTCTATGTCATGCGCCAGGGCGAGGTGGTGGAGGAGGGCGCGGCGGAAGCGCTCTTCGCCAACCCGCAGCACGCCTACACCAAGATGCTGCTCGCGGCCGAGCCGACCGGCACCAAGGCGGCGCCGCCGGCCAATTCGCCTGTGCTGCTCGAAGGCCGCAATGTCGAGGTGGTGTTCAAGATCGGCGGCGGCTTCTTCGGCGGCGAGCCGCTGATGCTGCGCGCGGTGGACAGGATCTCGGTCCGGCTGAAGCGCAACCAGACGATCGGCATCGTCGGCGAGTCCGGCTCGGGCAAGTCGACGCTCGGCCGCGCGCTGCTCAGGCTCTTGCCCAGCGACGGCGTCATCCGCTTCGGCGACCGCGATATTTCCGAGGCCGACCGCCAGGCGATGCGGCCGCTCAGGCGCGAATTGCAGCTCGTCTTCCAGGATCCGTTCGGTTCGCTGTCGCCGCGCATGACCGTCGGTCAGATCGTTACCGAGGGCCTTTTGGTGCACGAGCCCTCGCTCACGGGCAAGCAGCGCGACCAGCGCGCCGTCGATGCGCTGCGCGAGGTCGGCCTCGATCCCAACGCGCGCAACCGCTACCCGCACGAATTCTCCGGCGGCCAGCGCCAGCGCATCGCCATTGCCCGCGCCATGATCCTGAAGCCGAAAGTGGTGGTGCTGGACGAGCCGACCTCGGCGCTCGACCGCTCCGTGCAGAAGCAGATCGTCGAGCTGTTGCGCAAGCTGCAGGCCGACCACGAACTGTCCTACCTCTTCATCAGCCACGACCTCGCGGTGGTGCGCGCCATGGCCGACTACATCATCGTCATGAAGCAGGGAAAGATCGTCGAGGAAGGCCCGACGCAAGAGATCTTCGACAATCCGCGCGAAGCCTATACGCAGACGCTGATGAACGCGGCGATCGATTCCACACGGTTCCGCATGAGCGCTTGAGGCGGGGCGAGCCCAGCCAGGCTAATGCATGTCGCCCACAAGTGTGCGGCGGCATCGCCTGAAACCGTTCGGCGCGACGCGCTTCAGGTTCACTGCGAGGATGGGCACTTCTGCTTCCGCGTGGCGACGATAGCCTGCTGCTGTTGCTGCAGCCTGTCGATCCGGGCGGTTTCGCGATTGGCCACCACCGTCTTCACGCGCTCGCCGCCGAGCAGCCACGTCGGCACGCTCGTGTTGGCGACCTTGCCGCGGGCTATTGCGGTGCGTGAAATATCGGTTGCGGTGTCGCCGACCGCATTATTGAGCTCGGGGCAGTTCATTTTGTCGTATTTCGCCGGGCTGATCGACGCTGTGGTCGATGAACAGCCGGCCGCGAACAGCAGGAACACGAGTGTCGGTGCAATGGCCGTCGGCGTGAACTTCATACTCTCAACCCTGGTTCGCCGTCTTACAGTCCCGCGCATCTCGAAAGCATAGCGGGTTGCCATTAGGCCAAACTGAGAAACTGTTGTCGAGCGTTGCCGCGCGATTCTGTTTCGAGGTCAGGCCATCCTTCGACGGCGCTGACCGCAATAACTATTGGCATAATATGCCATGTCCCTGTATCGTGCCTGTTGAATTGGAGCTGATATCGCGATGCCGACACGCAATGTTGTCCTGACGGAACACCTCGAAGAGGTGATCGACCGGTTGGTGAAAACCGGGCGCTATCAGAACGCGAGCGAGGTGTTGCGTGACGGCTTGCGGCTGGTCGAGCAGCGCGAGGCGAGGGAGAAGGCAAAGCTCGCTGCGCTCAGGGAGGCCGCCAACATCGGCTTCCACGACATCGAACAAGGCCGTTTCGAGGATGTTACTGAAGACGGCGTCGAAAAATTTATGGATGGCCTGGGGCAACAGTCAAGCTTACGCGCGAAAAAAACCGGCTTGTAAGGCCATGGTCCTATACCGGCTTTCCGCGGCCGCGAAGGAAGACATCGTTCAAATACTCGCCTACACGGAAGTCAATTTCGGCGAGATTGCGCGTATTCGCTACCAACGGCTGCTGATGATCGCCCTGCGCGACATTGTCGCCGATCCCCAACGGGCCGGCAGCATCGCCCGCGCGGAGCTGGGAAACAAGATCCGCAGCTACCACCTGCGCCATAGTCGGGACCGCGCGCGGACCGAACATGGCATTGTGCTACGACCGCGCCATTTCCTGCTCTATCGGATGACGCTCCAGGTCATCGGAATTGGCCGCGTTCTCCACGACGCAATGGAACTACAGCGTCATCTGCCGGAGAGCTACGGCGACGATTGACGCCAGTCCTGATTTCAGGCGGGGAGTAATTTCGGGAAAAGCCAAGTGCTTGTTTTTTCTGGTCGGAGTGGCAGGATTTGAACCTGCGACCCCCTCGTCCCGAACGAGGTGCGCTACCAGACTGCGCTACACTCCGTGACCAGACCGCGGGCTTATAGCTGCCGCTTTCCGATCCTGCAAGCGGCAATGGCAGCACATGTGTCGCATTTCCTTTCTTTCGCGAAGCTTGCCCGAATGGCATAGGATCGGCTGTCAGCTAAAGGGGGGCTTAAAGGCTTTTGTCGTAAGGCCGTCCCATCGGAGCCAGACTTTTGACAGGGTCGTTCATGAGCCAGCGCATCGTCAGTTTCGTCATGAGCGGCGGCGTCGGCTCGCGGCTGTGGCCGCTGTCGCGCGAGGACAACCCCAAGCAGTTCCACGACTTCTCGGGCGACGGCTCGATGCTGGCTAAGACCTTGCGCCGGCTGGCGGCGCGCCCGCAAGGCGAGACACCGATTTTCCTGATCGCCGCGGAACGTCACGCCGACCGCGTCCATGCCGACCTTGCCGGTCTCGATCTGGCCGGCGGCGGACCGCTGTTCGAGCCGACAGGTCGCAACACGGCAGCCGCGGTGGCGCTTGCCAGCTTGCGCACGCTCTCCGAATATGGCGACGAACTGGTGCTGGTGGTGCCGTCCGACCACGAAATATCGACGCCTCGTCAGTTCTGGCAAAGCATCGAGGCGGGCGCCGGCGCGGCAAATGCCGGCCGGCTCGTTGTGTTCGGCCTGAAACCGACAAAGCCCGAGACCGGCTATGGCTACATCGAGGTCGGGGCCGGCAAGGACGGCGTCTTCAACGTCTCGCGCTTCGTCGAAAAGCCCGATCTCGCCACCGCGCAGGCCTATCTGGACGCCGGCAGCTTCTACTGGAACACCGGTATCTTTCTGTTCCGCGCCGGCGCCATGCGCGACGCCTTCGCGGCCCATGAACCGAAAATCTGGCAGGCGACGGAAGCCGCCTACAAGGCTGCGACCAGCGATCTGTCCGGCCTCTACATGCCGCTGGAACTCTATTCCGCGATCCCGTCGACCTCGATCGACTACGCCATCATGGAACGCGCGAAAGACATCGCCATGGTGCCGGCCGGCTTCCGCTGGAACGATCTCGGTTCATGGCAGTCGTTGCTCGATGTCGGCCCGTCCGATGGGCAGGGCAACGTTATCGTCGGAGACGTCGTCGCCATCGATTGCGAGAACTCCTATATCCGCAGCGAGGGGCGCCTGCTGTCGGCGATCGGCATGAAGGACGTGGCGATCGTCTCCACCGCCGACGCCACTTTCGTCGCGCCGGTCAGCCACAGCCAGCACGTCAAGAAGATCGTCGAGCAGTTGGAGAAATCCGGCCGGCTCGAAACCAGGTTCACGCCGGCGCATGACCGCGTCATCGAGAGCGGCGCCTGGCGGCGGCGCGTGCGCCACTGGCTGTTCGAGGAGACGCTGCCGCTATGGTCTACCATTGGCGTCGACGAGCGCCATGGCGGCTTCCACGAGGCGCTGGGCTTCGACGCCTCGCCGCTGATGAAACCCAAGCGCATGCGCACGCAGGCGCGTCAGGTCTATGCTTTCGCGGTCGCCAAGGAGCGTGGCTGGGACGGCCCGGCGGACACGCTGATTGCGCACGGCATCGACTTCATGGCGGGTCAGGGCCGCACCGACAAAGGCGGCTGGGTGCGCACGCTCAACATCGACGGCTCGGTCGCCGATCCGGTCGAGGATGCCTACGACCATTCCTGCGTGCTTCTGGCCCTGGCCCACGCCCATATGTCAGGCCATCCCGATGCGTTGCGGCTCGGCGAGGAGACGTTCGCCTTCCTCGATGCGCATCTGGAAGATGCCCGCATGACCGGCTTTCTGGAAACCTCCGACGGCGAGGGCGAGCGCCGCTCCAACCCGCACATGCATCTGCTCGAAGCCTTCCTTGCCTGGCACCGGGCGACCGGAGACCGCGCCTATCTGCGCCGCGCCGCGCGCATCATCGATCTTTTCCGCAGCCATTTCTTCGACCCGGAAAGCTGGACGTTGGGCGAATATTTCGACGCCGGCTGGAAGCCCGCCGCCGGCGACAAGGGCGCCTGGACCGAGCCCGGCCACCATTTCGAATGGGCCTCGCTGCTCATCGATTTCGCCGCCCGCAGCGGCCAGACGGAGCTCGGCGGCTTCGCCAGGAAACTCTATGCCTCGGCGATCGCCAACGGCCTCAACCGCGCCACCGGCCTTGCCTATGGCGCCGTCTCGCGCCAGGGCCTGCCGCTCGACAGGGTCTCGCGCAGCTGGCCGCAGGCCGAAGCGGTGAAGGCGGCGATAGCGCTCGACGGTTCGGGCGGCCCGGATCTCAAGCCGGAGATCGAGGCGCGCGTCGGCCGGCTGTTCCGCTGGCACATCGACCCGGCGCCGCTGGGCTTGTGGATCGACCGCATCGACGAACGCGGCCGCTCACTGGCGAGCGACGTGCCGGCCAGTATCTTCTACCATCTGGTCTATGCGCTGACGCAGTATCTGGATGGCACCAGCGATAAGTCGTAGGCCGTTTGCCCCATGCTCGGACCTTGACGTCACTGCACGGTGGCGGGTGCGCTTTCCTGTATGACAAGGGGCACGATCGCAACGATCGGCGGCAGCGCAAAACACCACATTCCGACTTGTGAATAGAGCAAAGCGGCTGTCCCACATCCCAGCGCGAAGACGAACACGGCGACCGACATTCGCGCCAGGCGCGATCGGGACGCGGCCTCGCTCTCGGGCAGTGCGCCGTGGATGAGATCGGCGAGGTCGAGCATGATCTGGGTCGTGGTGCCCGTCATCAGCGTCGACGGCGGCGCACTGGGAAGATGGACGCGATGCGCGGCATTCTGCACCGCCATGGCCGAAACCAGCACCATGCCGGTGACGATGGCGGCCCAGCTGTTTCCGTCGGGAAATGGGCCAAGGCGGATTGCCAGGATCGCACCTGCCGTCAGCAGCAACAGTTTGATTGCCAACAATGACCGGAAGACCGGCAGCTTCCGGCTTCGTAACGGATAGGATAGAAGTCGGCTAAGGATAACCATGAAGCAGAAGACCGGCAAAGCCAGAAGTTTTGCAAAGGCGCCTGACGTGCCAAGCGCCAGCGAAGCGCCGAGCGTGACGAAATTGCCGGTGACATGCGCTGTGAAAAGTCCCTGCAGCGCCAGGAAGCCCGCGGTATCGACATAGCCTCCATTGAAGCTAAGCAGCAGCGGCAGCGTGGCCGCCTTGTTGTCCTTGGCTTCGCCCGCCATTTTCGCCTCCTCGATTGCCCCGTCAGAAAACCTACGGCAAGCCGGCAGCAAGGAGAACTGCCTTCTCGGCAAATCGCGCCCTTCAGCAGAGGCTCAGTAGGGGGCCACTACATCCCCCGTCTCGACGTAGACAGACTTCAATTGCGAATAATGCGCCAGCGCGGCCAGCGAATTCTCCCGCCCTATGCCGGATTGCTTGACGCCGCCGAACGGCATTTCCACCGGCGTCAGATTATAGGCGTTGATCCAGCAAGTGCCGGCCTGCAACTCGGCGATCACCCGATGCGCGCGCGGCAGGTCGCGCGTGAACACGCCGGCGGCCAGCCCGAATTCGGTGTCGTTGGCGCGCTCGATCACCTCGTCCTCGCTGTCGAATCTCAAGACGCTCATCACCGGCCCGAAAATCTCCTCGCGCGCGATGCGCATGGTGTCGATGACGCCTGAGAACACCGTCGGCTCGATGAAGAAGCCGCCGTCGAAACCCTGCAGTGACGGCACGTTGCCGCCGCAGGCGAGGCTGGCCCCTTCCTGCTTGCCGGCTTCGATATAGGAGACGACCTTGTCCTGCTGCGCCCTGTTGACCAGCGGCCCCATCTGCGTTTCGGGATCGAGCGGATCGCCGATGCGGATTTTCTTGGTGCGTTCGACCAGCCGCTCGACGAAGCGGTCATGCAGGCCGCTCTGCACGAAGACGCGTGTGCCGTTGGAGCAGATCTGCCCGGTCGAGTAAAAATTGCCGAGCATGGCGCCGCCGATGGCGTTCTCGAGATCGGCGTCGTCGAAGACGATCAGCGGCGACTTGCCGCCGAGCTCCATCGTCGCGTGCTTCATCTTCGAGCCGGCAAGCGACAGCACCTTGCGGCCGGTCGGCACCGAGCCGGTCACCGAAACTTTCGCCACGACATCGTGGCCGACAAGGCCGGCGCCGACATCGCCATAGCCTTGCACGACATTGAACAGCCCGTCGGGCAGGCCGGCCTCCGAGTAGATTTCGGCCAGCGCCAGCGCCGAAAGCGGTGTGTTCTCCGACGGCTTGAACACCATGGCATTGCCCATGGCCAAAGCCGGCGCCGACTTCCAGCCGGCGATCTGGATCGGATAGTTCCAGGCACCGATGCCGACGCAGACGCCGAGCGGCTCGCGGCGCGTATAGGCGAAGGGCCCGCCGAGATCGATCATCTCGCCATTGAAGGCGGCGACCGCTCCGGCGAAATATTCCAGGCAGTCGGCGGCCGAAGGGGCGTCGGCCACCAGCGTCTCCTGGATCGCCTTGCCAGTGTCGAGCGTCTCGATACGGGCCAGATCGGCATTGCGCGCCCGCAGGATGTCGGCTGCGCGGCGCAGGATGCGGCCGCGTTCGACCGGCTTCAGCCGCGCCCAGGCCGGCTGCGCGGCGCGTGCGGCCTCGATGGCGAGTTCCAGCACGTTGGGCGTCGCTGAATGCAGCGTGGCGATGGTCTCGCCCGTCGCCGGATAGATCACGGGCAGTGGCGCGCCGCCTTCGTCCTCGATGTAGCGGCCGTTGACGTAATGCGATGCCGTGGGTTGGGCGCGCATGGCTTTCTCCAAGTCTGTTCGCCGAGCGGGCGGTCTGCCCGACAATGCCCTATCGGTCCGCCACCTGCCAGCGTGGATTGATCCACGGTTCCTGGTTGGATGGCGCCAGCGGCGTGCGGCCGAGGATGTGGTCGGAGGCCTTTTCGCCGGTCATGATCGATGGCGCGTTGAGATTGCCGTTTGTCACCCGCGGAAAAATCGAGGAGTCGGCGACGCGCAGCCCCTCGACGCCGATTACCCGGCATTCCGGATCGACGACGGCGGTCAGATCGTCGGCGCGGCCCATCCTGCAGGTGCCGCAGGGATGATAGGCGCTCTCGGCATGGTCGCGGATGAAGGCGTCGAGTTCGTAATCCGATTGCACATGGCTGCCCGGCGAAATCTCCTTGCCGCGAAAGCCGTCGAAGGCTTTCTGGCCAAAAATCTCGCGCGTCAGCCGGACGCAGTGGCGGAACTCGCTCCAGTCGTCCGGATGCGACATATAGTTGAAGCGGATCACCGGCTTCGTCTTCGGATCTGGCGAGCGCAGGCTCACCGAACCGCGCGACTTCGAGCGCATCGGCCCGACATGCGCCTGGAAGCCATGCGACTTCGCCGCCGACTTGCCGTCATAGCGCACCGCCGCCGGGATGAAGTGGTATTGGATGTCCGGGTAGTCCACACCGGCTTGCGAGCGCACGAAGGCCGCCGCCTCGAAATGGTTGGTGGCGCCAAGCCCGGTCTTGAAGAACAGCCACTGCGCGCCGATCAATGCCTTGGAGAAAGGATTGAGCACCGAGTTCAGCGTGATCGGCTTGGTCGATTCCTGCTGGATGTAGAGTTCCAGATGATCCTGCAGATTTGCGCCGACGCCCGGCCGGTCGGCAATCACCTGGACGCCGTTTTCCTTGAGATGCGCGCCCGGGCCGATGCCGGACAGCATCAGGATCTTCGGCGAATTGACCGACGATGCCGCGACGATCACCTCACGCCGCGCCTTAACGACCTGAATCTGTTTGTTGGCTTCGATCTCGACGCCGATCGCGCGTTGATTCTCGATCACCACGCGTCGGGCGAAGCCTTTGATCAGACTCACATTCCTGCGTTTGAGAGCCGGCTTCAGATAGGCGTTCGCCGCCGACCAGCGGCGGCCTCCAAGAATGGTCTGCTCCATCGGTCCGAAGCCTTCCTGCTTCGAGCCGTTATAGTCGTCGGTGAGCTCGAAACCGGCTTGGCGGCCGGCCTCGACGAAGGCGCCGTAGAGCGGATTTTTCCGCGTGCCGCGCTGCACATGCAGCGGTCCGCTTTTGCCCCGCCAGCCATCCTCGCCGCCGTCGGAATCCTCCATGCGCTTGAAATAGGGGAGCACGTCGGCGAAGGCCCAGCCGGCAGCACCCTGTTCGGCCCAGTGGTCGAAGTCATGCGCATGTCCACGCACATAGACCATGCCGTTGATCGAGGAGGAACCGCCGAGCACCTTGCCGCGTGGCGTGGCGAGCACGCGCCCGCCGAGATGCGGCTCCGGTTCGCTGGCGAAACCCCAGTCGTAGAGGCTCATATTGAGCGGGATCGACAGCGCCGACGGCATCTGGATCAGCGGCCCCATATCGGTGCCGCCGAACTCGATGACGATCACCGAGTGCTTGCCGTCTTCCGACAGCCGGTAGGCCATGGCCGAGCCGGCGGAGCCGGAGCCGATGATGACGAAATCCGCTTCAAGCATTGTTCATATGCGCCATAAAGTCGGCGAGCGAGACATTGCCGCCGGTTGCAACCACGAGGACAGTTTTGCCCTTCACATCCACCTTGCCGCCGAGCAGCGCCGCCAGCGATGCCGCGCCCGACGGCTCCAGCACCAGCTTCATCCGCTCGAAGGCGATCTTCATCGCACGCCGCACCGAGGCGTCGTCGACGGTGACGCCGCGCACCCCGGCGGCGCTCACCGCCGCGAAGGGCGCGTCGCCGGGCTTTCGGGCCATCAGCCCGTCGCAGATCGATTTCGGCCCGATCGGCATCGTCTCGATCGCGCCATGCGCGAGCGACGAGCCCATGCCATTGAAACCTTCCGGCTCGACTGCGATGATCTCGGTACCGGGCGACACATAGTGGAAGGCGAGCGAAACGCCGCCGATCAGGCCGCCGCCGCCGACCGAGCAGAACACCAGATCTGCTTGCGTCCTCTTCGCTGTCAGCTGGTCGAGCGCTTCCAGCCCGGCGCCGGCCTGGCCCGCGACGATCTCCGGATCGTCGAAGGGATGCAGCAAGGTGAGGTGCTCGGTCTCGGCGATCTCGCGCGCCTTGGCGGCCGCGACCTCCTCGCGGGCGCGGTCGCCATGATCGGTCAGCACCACGCGCGCGCCATAACCGGCTGTCGCGTCACGCTTGGCGGCCGGCGCGTCGATCGGCATGACGATGGTGACCGGAATGCCCAGCGCCTGGCCGGCGGCCGCCAGCCCCTGCGCGAAATTGCCGGAGGAATACGCCACCACGCCTTTCTTCGCTTCATCCGCCGAAAGCCGATTCAGCCGCCAATAGGCGCCGCGCACCTTGAAGGAGCCGGCCCATTGCAGCGACTCCGGTTTGACGAAGACGCGCGCGGCGCCGGTCTCCTTGGCCAAAGCCGCCGACTCCAGCAGTGGCGTCACCTGCGTGGCCGTCGAGGTGACGGCGTAAGCCTGCTTCAGATGATCGAGGGTAGGGATGAGAACGTCTGCCATCATTCGCCTCTCGGATACCGTTTGCTCTCTTCGAGATTGTCGAGGTTCATGTGATTGCGCATGTAGCGTTCCGATGCCTTCTGCAGCGGCTGGAACTCCCACGGGTAGTAAGCGCCGTTGCGCAGCGCCGGGTAGACGACCCAGCGGCGCGCCTGGCTTTCGCGCACGGCGGCGTCGAAGCTTGCCATATCCCAGCGGCCACGGACCTTTTCCATGAAGGTCGAGACCAGATCGGCGTAGGCCGGATTGGTCGCGAGATTGTCGAGCTCGCGCGGATCGGCATCGAGGTCGAAGAGTTGCGGCGGATCGAGCTCGCAATGGACGAATTTGTATTTGCCCTCGCGGATCGCCACCATGGGTGCGGAGGAGCCTTCGGCCGCATATTCCATCAGCACCGGCGCCGAGCGCTGCTTGCCGCCGGCAAGCGGCAGCAGCGACTGGCCGTCCGTCCAAGGCGCGATCCCGCTCATATCGATGCCGGCGAGGTCGCACAGCGTCGGCGTCACGTCGAGATTGGAGACAGGCGCCTCGATCAGCCCGGCCTTGATGCCCTTGCCGGCCATCATCAAGGGCACTCGCGCCGCGCCTTCATAGAAGCACATCTTGAACCACAAGCCGCGCTCGCCCAGCATGTCGCCATGGTCGGAGCAGAACATCACGATTGTGTCGTCGGCCATACGGGTGCGCTCCAGCACCGACAGCAAGTCGCCGACCTTGTCGTCGAGATAGGAGATGTTGGCGAAATAGCCGCGCCGCGAGCGGCGCACCTGCTCCGGCGTGATGTCGAAGCTGTCGTAGTCCGATGCCTTGTAGAGCCGCTTCGAATGCGGATCCTGGCTGTCATAGGGGATGAAACCCACCTCCGGCTCCAGCGCCCGGCAATCCTTGTAAAGGTTCCAGTATTTGCGCCGCGCGACATAGGGGTCGTGCGGATGCGTGAAGGAAATGGTCAGGCACCAGGGGCGACGTCCGGCGTCGTCGGAAACACGGGCAAACTCATAGAGCTTTTGCGTCGCGTGGAACGCGACCTCATCGTCATATTCCATCTGGTTGGTGATCTCGGCGACGCCGGCGCCAGTCACCGAACCCAGATTGTGGTACCACCAGTCGATGCGCTCGCCGGGCTTGCGGTAGTCCGGCGTCCAGCCGAAATCGGCCGGGTAGATGTCGGTGGTGAGC
>NZ_VFTK01000028.1:0-90312 GCF_006439495.1 Mesorhizobium sp. B3-1-8 | reverse complement strand
CCCTATGACTGCCTCAGCCCCGGCCTGATGGACTATATCGCCATCTGGACCGCCAAGAAGTCGGGCGCCTTGGCGGCCTGACAAATCCTGCGATTTCTGCCATGGGGCTGGCTGACACGCCGGCCCCATGTTTGTTTGGAAGTAACGATGCCCGCACCCGTTGTCTACGTCGATGCCGACGCCTGCCCGGTCAAGGCCGAGGTCGAGAAGGTCGCGGAGCGCCATGGCGTCATCGTCACCTATGTCTCCAATGGCGGCCTGCGGCCGTCGCGCGATCCGATGGTCCGCAACGTCGTCGTCTCCAAGGGCGCGGACGCGGCGGACGACTGGATCGTCGAGAATGCCAAGGCCAACGATGTCGTGGTGACGGCCGACATTCCACTTGCCGCGCGCACGGTGGCGCTCGGCGCGCATGTGCTGGGACCCACCGGCCGCCCCTTCACGCCGGAAACCATCGGCATGGCGGTGGCGATGCGCGACCTCAAGCAGCATCTGCGCGAAACCGGCGAGAGCCGGGGGTTCAACGCCAGCTTCACGCAGAAGGACCGCTCGCAGTTTCTCGGCGAGCTCGACCGCATCTTGCGGCGGGCTTTGAAATCCGTCACACCGGACTGATCCAACGTCTTCAGGGGCCTCGGGCCATGGGTGAGGATCTCAACACGCCGATGCATCGGCACATGCAGTTCGCCCTCGCCGCGGCCATCGGCATCGTCGCGCTGCTGCTTGCCTTGTTGCTGCGCGCGCCGCTGCCCTACTCGATCGGCGCCAATGTGTTCTTCGCCAGCTATATCGCCCTGGTGCTGGCCCTGATGCCCAGCCTTACCGGGCGCTATCTCAGCAAGAACGCGCGCGCGACCGACCTGCCCGTCTTTCTGATCTTCGCCGTCACGCTCTTTGTCGTCGGCGCCGCCATCGTGTCGCTGTTCCTGCTCATCAACCAGAAGGATGCCGCTCATCCCCTGCAGCTCGCCTTCGCCATGCTGTCGATCCCGCTCGGCTGGTTCACCATCCACGCTATGGCGTCGCTGCACTATGCGCATGTCTATTGGAAGGATGGCGACGAGCTCGACGAGAAAACCCAGAAGAAGATGCCGGTCGGCGGCCTCGATTTTCCGGGCGGCAAAAGACCGGAAGGCTGGGACTTCCTCTATTTCGCGACGGTCATCGGCATGACGGCACAGACGGCGGACACGGCCATCACCACCTCGCAGATGCGGCTGGTCGTGCTCGTCCATTCGGTCCTGACCTTTTTCTTCAACACGGTGATCGTTGCCGCGGCGGTCAATCTCGCGGTCAGCCTGGGTTCTCCGTAATAAATCCGTGATCGCATGAAACAACGCTTTGCCTGACGGCGTATTGGGAGGAAGAACGCAAGCCGGTAAGCGGTGAGCGATGCAGGGCCGGAGACGAAGATGGAAGCCATTGCCAGGAACGAGCCGGTAGCAGAGGCCGATAAACCTGCGCCGAAAAATGGGCCGCTAATTTACCGGCAGTCGGGCTGGACCCGCCTTACCCATTGGCTCTGGGCTTTCTCGCTGTTCTTCATGCTGCTTTCCGGTCTGCAGATCTTCAATGCGCGACCGCAGCTCTATGTCGGCAAGCAGTCCGGCTTCGAGTTCAACAACACCATCCTCCAGATCGGCGCCGAGAATACTGCCAACGGACCGCGCGGTTTCACCGAAATCTTCGGCCATCGCTTCGACACCACGGGCGTGCTCGGCTGGTCTGGGCCGCCGGGACAAGAGACGCCGCGCGCCTTCCCGGCCTGGGCGACAATTCCCTCCTATTACGATCTCGGCACCGCCCGCGTCGTGCATTTCTTCTTCGCCTGGATCCTGACCACAACGCTGCTCGTCTGGCTGATCGCCGGCCTGGTCAACGGCCATATCCGTCGCGATCTCGCCCCTCGCGTGTCGGACCTGCGCAAGCTGCCGCGCGACATCGTCGACCACGCGAAGCTGAAATTCCACCACACGCGCGAATACAACACGCTGCAGAAGATGGCCTACGGCGGCGTGCTCTTCGTGCTGCTGCCGCTGATGATCGTCACCGGCCTGGCCATGTCGCCGAGCATGAATTCGGTGTTGCCCTGGCTGAATGAGATACTCGGCGGCAGGCAGACGGCGCGGACCATCCATTTCACCGCCATGGTGCTGCTCGTCCTTTTCTTCGTCATCCACATCCTGATGATTCTCGCCGCCGGCCCGATCAACGAGCTGCGCTCGATCATCACCGGCTGGTACCGCACCGACCCGCCCGCGAAGCACGACCAGCCCACCGAGAGGAGCGCCTGACATGGCAAAATTCCAGATCAGCCGCCGCAAGTTCTTGACCGCCAGCAGCCTCGGCCTGTCCGGCATCGCGCTGTCGGGTTGCGATGCCTTCGACAGCGGCCTCGGCATCGGCGGCGGCCTGCGCAGCTTCCTCGAAAACGCCAACGGCCTGACCTGGCGCGCGCAGCGCCTGCTTGCCCGCCGCGACGCGCTGGCGCCGGAATTCACCGAGGCCGATATCCGCCAGCCGCAAAGGCCGAACGGCGTCACAGCGCCCGATGACGACACCTACAAGGGTCTGCTCGCCAACAATTTCGCCGACTGGCGCCTGGAGGTTTCAGGCCTCGTCGAAAAACCGCTGTCGCTGACCCGCGAGCAGCTCCAGAACATGCCGAGCCGCACCCAGATCACGCGCCACGACTGCGTCGAAGGCTGGAGCTGCATCGCCAAATGGACCGGCACGCCGCTGTCGCTGGTGCTCGACCAGGCGGTGGTCAAGCCGCAGGCCCGCTACGTCATGTTCCACTGCCTCGACACGATCGAGCAAAGCCTGTCTGGCGACATCAAATATTACGGCACCATCGACCTGATCGACGCCCGCCATCCACAGACGATTCTGGCCTATGGCCTGAACGGCAAGCCCTTGCCGGTCGAGAACGGCGCGCCGCTTCGCGTGCGGGTCGAGCGCCAGCTCGGCTACAAGATGCCCAAATACATCTACAAGATCGAGCTGGTCGACAGTTTTGCCAATGTCGGCGGCGGCCGCGGCGGCTACTGGGAAGACAATGGCTACGACTGGTATGGCGGGATTTGATGGTCCCTCGCCTGCAGGCCGAGCACGATCTGTCGCCCATCGAATTGGCTGCCCTCGAGGAACGTCTCAACGGCGACAACCGACGCAAAACCGGCTGCGATGATGATCGGGGGTTGATCTTCGTGATCCGCGACGAGGCCGGAGGCGTGATCGGCATTGCCGCCGGCTACTCGTGGGCAGGAACCGCCGAACTCAAATTGATGTGGATCGATGAAGCCTATCGAGGCCGCGGCTACGGCAAGAAGCTGCTCGATGCTTTCACAGCCGAGGCCGCCAGCCGGGGCGTCGGGCGGGTATGGGTTTCGAGCCACGACTTCCAGGCGCCGGGCCTTTACGAAAAAGCCGGCTTCGAGCGCATGGCCGAGTTGCCGCAATGGCCCGAAGGCCATTCCAACGTCATCTTTTGCAAGACGATAGCCGCCCGGCATCGACTGGACGCGACGGAGGCTTAAGCAACCTTGTCGAGCAGCGGCCTCAGCGCCGGATGGATTTCCGGCGAAGCATGCTTGATCAGCGTCAGCAGCGCGCGCTCGTTGTCGCGCAGCGGCCGCTGGCCGCCGCCGACGCGCTCGGCCAGCCATTCGGCCTCGCTCGCATCGATCGTCTCGGCGCGGCGGGCAAGCGCTTCGGTGGCCCGATTCCTGGCTTCCCATTCCGCCTCGATGTCGCCCGGCGACTGATAGGCGCCGAGGATTCCGGCGAGCCCACCCGACACCATGCGACCGAAGAAACCGCCAAGGGTCGGCGCGGCTTCATCCAGGAAGGTTTCATGGCGCAGCGCCACTTCGCGCGTCGGCGGCTCGTAGCCGGCCGAGCACATGACGTAATTGGCGATCGCCTTGACGAAGAGGTCGTTCCAGGACGGATCGTTTTCGGCGGCCGCGGTCCGGTCGTTTATCCTGAACAGGATCTCCGCCTCGGCCTTGCTGATGGCGATGTTGCCGTCGCCGCCATAGGCATAGAGGATGCGCCGCAACAGATCGACCTCGGCCTTGGTGATCAGCCCAGGTACGAGATCGCCGAGCATCAACGGGCCTTTGCCATCGATTACCGCATGCGCGACCTGTTCCAGCGCGTAGGCCGAGAGTTGGCCGGGCGAGGATTTCGCTTCCTCCAGGACATGCACCAGCAGCTCCAGCTCGGTGCGGCTGTCGACCATGCCGTCGCGCGAGATCGTGCGGACCAGCCAGTCGGCATTCTGCTCGGAGATGTAGCCTTCCGGCTTTTCCTGGTGGACGATGTAGTCGGTCACCGCCTCGACGAAGAACGGCGCCCATTCGCCGCATTTGTCTCGCGCCGTCTGGTCGAGCGCGAACAGCGCCTCCGCCTCGCCGCGACCCACCACGCCATCCGCGAAAACCTCGCGCCGCAGCATCGTCACGTCTTCGGCCGTGATCTTGTTCTTCGAGGTCAGCCCCGCCACCGGAGCGCTCATGATCAATTCGCCCATTTGCCGTCCCTGCCCGTCGCCCGCTGCCGGCGAACTCAGTGCATTACCCCACCGAGCTTTATCAGCATTGTCTTGAGAAACCGGCAAACGGCGTGGTTAGCGAAGCCTTGTCGGCCAATGCATATCGCCGAAACGCAGCGCACGCTTTAAATGTCGCTGGGAGGTGACAAGGTGTCGCCGACGGGCTATGGATGGCGCGTCGGGGGCTCAGGCGACTGAGTCCTACCTGTTTGCGGGAGAGAGCAGCGCAAGCTGTCGCCGAAGGGGAAATCGCCCGAAATCTCTCAGGCAAAAGAACCGTAGACGGGAAAGACAACTCTGGAAAGTCGGGATTCGTCCCGCGCCGAAGGTGTAAGCGCTGCCGACAGAGTTACGGGGCGCGAGTCTCTCAGGCTTCAGACAGAGGGGCACGAATTAGGCCGCCACCGGCGGTCGATTGCGTGCGACTCTGGAGAAGACATGACGGGCGACGACATCAGACACCTACCCCTTGAGGATTTGCATCAGGCCGCGGGCGCGCGTTTCGGCGCCTTCGCCGGCTGGTCGATGCCGCTCACCTACCCGCCCGGCGTGATGAAGGAGCACCTTCACTCACGCGAGCATGCCGGCCTGTTCGACATCTCGCATATGAGGCTGTTCGAGGTCGCCGGTCCGGGAGCCATCGCATTGTTGAACCGCGCCTGCCCGCTCGATGCCGGCGCGCTGGACATCTCGCAGTCCAAATACACTTTCTTCCTCAACGAGGCGGCAGGCATCATCGACGACCTGATCGTGACGCGCCTGGGCGATGACCGGTTCATGGTGGTGGCCAACGCCGGCAACGCCGTCGAGGACGAGAAGCATCTGCGCGACCTCTCCGCCGATTTCGACGCCAAGGTCGAGCCGCTTGACCGCGTCTTCCTGGCGATCCAGGGACCGGATGCCTGGGCAGCCCTTGCGCGGGCCGGCACCGAAACCGGCTCGCTGCTCTTCATGCACGGGGTCGAGCCCAGGCAAAACTGGTTCATGAGCCGTTCCGGCTACACCGGTGAGGACGGTTTCGAAATCGGCCTGCCGGAGAGGGATGCCCGCGATCTTGTCGCCAGACTCCTGGGAGACGAGCGCGTGCAGTGGATCGGCCTTGCCGCCCGCGACAGCCTGCGGCTCGAAGCCGGGCTTTGCCTGCACGGCCAGGACCTGACACCGGAAATCGACCCGGCAAGCGCCGGACTGATGTGGGCGATTCCCAAGGAAGTTCGGGCCTCGGGTCATTTCATTGGCGCCGACGCGCTGCGCTCTGTCATCGAGCGTGGGCCGTCGCAGAAGCGCGTCGGCTTGAAGCCCGACGGGCGCCAGCCGGTGCGCGCCGGCGCGGCGCTCATCGATGCCGACGGCAATCCGGCCGGCCACGTCACCTCGGGCGGCTTCGGCCCTTCGGCCGGGCACCCCGTCGCCATGGGCTACGTCAACACCTCGCTGGCCAAGCCCGGCACGAAACTCTTCGCCGACGTCCGTGGGACGAAAATCCCGGTCGACGTCGCGTCCCTGCCCTTCACCCCACATCGCTACCGCAAAGGATAAGACCCAATGGCAAAGATCTATTTCACCGAAGACCATGAATGGCTGCGCGTAGAGGGCGGCGTCGCCACCGTCGGCATCACCGACTATGCGCAGGAACAGCTCGGCGATCTCGTTTTCGTCGAGCTGCCGGAAATCGGCCGCAAGCTTGCCAAGGGCGACACCGCCGTGGTCGTCGAATCCGTCAAGGCGGCGTCGGACGTCTACGCACCGGTCGACGGCGAGATCACCGAGGCCAACGCCTCGCTGTCGGCCGATCCCTCGCTGGTCAACTCGGCCGCGACCGGCGACGGCTGGCTCTGGAAGATGAAGCTCGCCAACGAAAGCCAGCTCGACAGCCTCATGGACGAGGCCGGCTACAAAGCCCATATCGGCTGATATCAGGACATAAAGACATGACCGCAGCGCTTACTCCCTTCTCGGCCCGCCATATCGGCCCGGGCGTCAACGATGTCAGAGCCATGCTTGCCGTGCTCGGCGTTCCGTCCGTCGAAACGCTGATCAGCCAGGCCGTGCCGAGATCGATCCGCCTCGACCAGCCGCTCAACCTGCCGGCTCCGGCCAGCGAAGCGGAAGCGCTGGCCGAACTGTCTGCGATCATGGCGAAGAACACGGTGCTGAAAAGCTTCATCGGCGCCGGCTATCATGGCGTCTTCGTGCCGCCGGTCATCCAGCGCAACCTGTTCGAGAACCCGGCCTGGTACACGGCCTACACCCCCTACCAGGCCGAGATCAGCCAGGGTCGGCTGGAGATGCTGTTCAACTTCCAGACATTGGTGACGGAACTGACCGGCCTGCCGGTGGCGTCCGCCTCGCTGCTCGATGAAGCCACCGCCGTCGCCGAAGCCGTCGGCATCGCGCTGCGCCACCACCGCGACAAGCGCACCAAGGTGGCGCTTGCCGGCACGCCGCATCCGCAAACGCTGGACGTCGTGCGCACCCGCGCCGAACCGCTCGGCATCGAGGTCGACGGCGAGACGATCGACGACAACACCGCCGCCCTGCTCGTATCCTGGCCGGACACATTCGGCGTCTACGGCGACCACAAGGCGGCGATCGAGAAGGCCCGTGCCGCCGGCGCGCTCGTCGTCTTCATCGCCGATCCGCTGGCGCTGACCCTCACCGACGCGCCGGCGAAGCTTGGCGCCGACATCGCCGTCGGTCCGATGCAGCGTTTCGGCGTGCCGATGGGCTTTGGCGGCCCGCATGCCGCCTACTGCGCCGTTTCCGACAAGCTGACCCGCCTGATGCCCGGCCGCCTCGTCGGCCAGTCGACGGACACCATGGGCCGCCCGGGCTACCGGTTGGCGCTGCAGACGCGCGAGCAGCACATCCGCCGCGACAAGGCGACCTCCAACATCTGCACCGCGCAGGCGCTGTTGGCCAATATGGCGACGGCCTATGCGATCTGGCACGGTCCTGCCGGCCTGCAGGCGATTGCCGGTCAGATCCACGGGTTGGCCGATCGCCTCGCCTCGGGTCTCGAGGCTGCAGGCGTTGCTGTGCTTGGCGCAAGCCGCTTCGACACAGTGACCGCGGAAGTGAAGGGCAAGGCCGCGGCAATAGAAGCTGTCGCTCAGAAGACCGGCCGGCTGTTGCGCGTCATCGATGCCGACTGCGTCAGTGTCGCCTTCGACGAGACTTCCACGGAAGCCGACCTCGAGGCGATCGCCGCCCTGTTCGGGGCCAAGCCCGGCGCGGCGGAAGGCGGCTCCATGCCTGGCAAGCCGCGCGGCAAGGAATTCCTCACCCAGCCGGTCTTCCACGACAACCATTCCGAAACCGAGATGATGCGCTTCCTGCGCAGGCTGGCCGACAAGGACCTCGCGCTCGATCGCACCATGATCCCGCTCGGATCCTGCACCATGAAGCTCAACGCCGCCGCCGAGATGATGCCTGTGAGCTGGCCGAGCGTCGCCAATCTGCATCCCTTCGCGCCGGCCGGCCATTGCGAGGGCTATCGCAAGATGGTCGGCGATCTGGAGGCCTGGCTGTCGGAAATCACCGGTTTCGACGCCGTCAGCCTGCAGCCCAATGCCGGCAGCCAGGGCGAATATGCCGGCCTGCTCGCCATCCGCGCCTATCACCGCGCGCGCGGCGAAGGCCACCGCACCGTTTGCCTGATCCCGTCCTCCGCGCACGGCACCAATCCGGCGAGCGCCGCGATGGCTGGCATGAGTGTCGTCGTCGTGCGTTGCCTGGACGACGGCAACATCGACATGGACGATCTGCGCGCCAAAGCCAACGAGCACTCCAAGAACCTCGCGGCGCTGATGTTCACCTACCCTTCGACGCATGGCGTCTACGAGGAAGGGGCGCGTCATCTCTGCGCGCTGATCCACGAGCATGGCGGCCAGGTCTATTTCGACGGCGCCAATCTCAACGCCCTGGTCGGCCTCGCCCGCCCCGGCGACATCGGCGCCGACGTCTGCCACATGAACCTGCACAAGACCTTCTGCATCCCGCATGGCGGCGGCGGCCCGGGCGTCGGCCCAATCGGCGTCAGGGCGCATCTGAAACCCTATTTGCCGGGCCATGTCACCGAAGGCTCGGCGCATGCCGTTGCCGCCGCGCCCTTCGGCAGTGCGTCGATCCTGCCGATCACGTGGATGTACATCCGCATGATGGGCGGCTCCGGCCTGAAGCAGGCGACCGAGACGGCGATCGTTTCCGCCAACTACGTGGCGACGCGGCTCGCGCCGCACTACCCGCTGCTCTACAAGGGCAGGAGCGATCGCATCGCGCATGAATGCATCCTCGACACGCGCGTGCTCAAGGAAAGCGCCGGCATCAGCGTCGACGACATCGCCAAGCGCCTGATCGACTACGGCTTCCATGCGCCGACCATGTCGTTCCCGGTTGCCGGCACGCTGATGGTCGAGCCGACCGAGTCCGAGCCCAAGCGTGAGCTCGACCGTTTTTGCGAGGCGATGATCGCCATCGCCGGCGAGGCGGCGAAAGTTGCGAAGGGCGAGTGGCCGTCCAGCGACAACCCGCTGGTCAACGCCCCGCACACCGCGGCGGAAGCGCTTGCCGGTGAGTGGAAGCATCCCTACTCGCGGCTGGAGGCGGCCTATCCGGCCGGCGACGCGGATCTGGCGGCGAAATACTGGCCGCCGGTCTCGCGCATCGACAATGTCGCCGGCGACCGCAACCTGGTCTGCTCGTGCCCCCCGCTGTCGGAATATCTCGGCGCCGCGGAGTAGCAGCCCAGGTTTTGCTCAGGCGGTTTTCAGGGCCGGCCCCACATCGGGCTGGCCCAATTCGGTCTGAGCGATGACGCGGTTGCGTCCTGCACGCTTGGCCGCATAAAGCGCGGCGTCCGCTTGCGCCAGCACCTCGTCGAGAGGGCGGCCGGCGGTCGAGCCGAATCCCACGCCGCCGCTGACGCTGCTGCGCAGCGGGCCGCGATGGGTCGCAACGATCTCGGTGCCGAAAGCGACGCCGATCCGGCTTGCCATGTCATGCGCCTTTTCCGGCGTCACGCGCGCCATGACGAGCGCGAATTCCTCGCCGCCCAGCCGGAATGCGTCGACCCCTGCCCTGCCGTATTTCTTGATCACCGCCGCGAAGCGGCAAAGCACCTGGTCGCCGACGGGATGACCGAAGACGTCGTTGGTCATCTTGAAATGGTCGAGATCGAACATCGCGATCGCCATGAACGGACCGAAGCTGCGATCGCCGTAAAGCTCGGTGAGCGCCCTGCGGTTCATCAGGCCGGTCAGCGGATCGGTCATCGTCTCCGCCTTGAGCTCGATCTGCGCCTGCAGGTGGTGCAGCGAAAGCGTCAGCGCGCCGAGGCCGGTCATGCAGGCGACCGCGACGACGGAGTTCAGCCGTTCCGCCCAATTGTCAGGCGCGGCGCCGAGAACCCATTGCCCCTGGACGAGCAACACCGCGCCGCACAGCGCGAAGGACAGACCGCAGGCTCCGCTGAGGAAGGAGACGACCAGAAGGATCCGCCGGTCGTGATCCCCCTTCATCCAGAACATCGCCCCGATCGCCGCGAGCAGTGCCGTCACGGCCGCATAGGTGATCTGGAAGCCGATGCCGTCGAAACCGAGATAGGTGACCAGAGCGCAGGCCGCCATGGCGGCCAGCGCCGGCACGATGGCGCGGCGGTAGTCGCGAAAGCCGAGATACTGCATGGCCGACAGGCAGATGATCAGGAAACCCAGGGTCAACAGCGCCAGCACGACCTGGCACAGCCAGGGATCGGCATCCTTGGCATAGCGCCAGAACGCGACGACATGGGCGACGAGCACCAAGGTGCCGCAGGCGACCGTGAGCACGAAGCGCGCCCGCGGCGTGGTGAGCCAGATTGCAAACATGGTGATGCTGAGGCATGTGCCCGACAGTGCCGCCGCGAGCAGGAGCGAACTGAAATCCAACATCCGTGAAGAACTGCCTCTAGCGTCTAACCGGTGCCCGTCCCCTCAATGTAGGCTGGCTGCGGCCGGCGCAAACCGTTTTCGGACGATGCCCAACGCTACCTCGACACAGGGTTTACAAAGCGTCGACATGTGAGGCGAAATCCCGTGACGATACACGGGAAACGAGAACCCGCAGACGGATCAGCCCTTGTCGAGCAGCGCCAGATTGGCGTTGACCACCGTCTGGTCGGCCATGCCGGCCTTGGCTTCGAGCAGCAGCGCGCGCGCCTTCTTCTTGTTGCCGCGCAGAAGCTGCGAATAACCCATATTGTTGACGATCTGCGGCTTGCGCCCGGCGACCTTCAACAACTGCATATAGGCGCGATCGGCGAAGTCGAAGCGGCCAAGCTCGTCATAGGATGCGGCAAGTCCCATCCAGGCCTCGGCATTGTCGGATTTGAGTTCTACCGCCTTGCGGAAATGCTGTTCGGCAAGGCCGAAATTCGCCTCGCGGAACTGCGCCTTGCCTTCAACGAGGTCGTTGGCGCTGACATCCTTGGCCACCGGCTGGATCGCCGTGGTCTTGGTTGTGTCGACGTTGTTGTTCGTCGTGCAGCCGGTAATCATCAAGACGGCCGCCAACGCCGCCGCTGCCCTGGGAAGTCTCTGACGCATGCCCCTGCCCCATCGCCCGATTTGCCGGGTCGTTCTTCAGGAAAAACCATACAGAAGAGCGATTAAGCTTCGGTGCCGAAATGCAGCTAAATTTTGGTTGCCCGCAGAGGATGCGTTAACCACGGTTGCCCGGATTCAGGTCAGGCCGAGCCGAAAGCGACGGGCTCCGAGAACCGGCCTACGCCGGCCGTACCTTCATAGAGCGGAGACACTCACGAGCGCTTCGGCCGGAAGCGCAGGAGGCCGCCATTTGCAGGCCGGCCTCACCTGAATCCTTAGTGCGCGGTCAGCTTCACGATGATCGGTATGATGGCGATCATCAGCACCACCGGCAGGATGCAGACCGTCACCGGAACGGACATCTTGGCCGGCAGGGCATGCGCCTTCTCCTCGGCCAGCGACATGCGCTTGTGCCGCATTTCGTCGGAAAAGACGCGCAGCGAGCCCGACAGGCTGGTGCCGAGTTCCTTGGATTGCTGCAGCAGCGTCGCGAAGGAGCGGACCTCGTCGAGGCTGAGGCGGTCGGCAAGCGCCTTCAGCGCGTCGTCGAGGCTGCGCCCGGCCCGCAACTCCAGCGACACCAGGATCAGGTTCTGGCTGAGCGACGGATAGGTCCTGGCAAGCTCCCTGGAGACCCGCTCGATGCCGGCCTCCATGCTCATGCCGGCATCGGAGCAGACGATCATCAAATCCATGAAATCGGGAAAGCCGTTGCGGTATTCGCGCATCTTTTCCCGAACCTTCTGCGTCAGCACCAGGCCAGGCAGGAAATAGCCGCCTGCAGCCGACAGGATGATGAAGGTCCAGCGGCTGGTCATGGTCGACTCGGCGCTGGCCGCCCAGTGGTTGACCAGGAATGCGCCGAACGCCGCGCCGACCAGCGCGGCGAAACGGATCAGGAAGAACATGCCGACGGCGCGCGGCTCCATGTAGCCGGCCTGGATGAGCTTCAGGCGCAGCCGCGCGACATTTTCCGGATCGCTCTTGGCATAGAACTCCTGCGCCCGTTTCACCGCCTTCTCGCGCACGGCGTTGGTGCTCTTCTTGGGCGCCGGCTCCGCCTGCTCGGCCGGCTGCAAAATCTCCACCTTCAGCCGGCGCTTGACGTCGCCGCGATCGCCCTTGGCGAGCACCAGCGGCCAGGCGACGGCGCCGCCGCCCAGCACAAGGAGCAGCACGGCGACCGGCATCGGCGAGGTCGGCGCGAGCGAAGCGAGGAAGCGGATGACGTCTTCCATCTCAGAACCTGAAATTCGACATCTTGAACATGATGGCGTTGCCGAGCAGCAGCCAGATCACGGAGCCGCTCAGCATGTACCAGGTCTTCGGCACGTCCCAGACATCCTGGTAGAACTGCGGCATCAGCACCATGATGGCGGTGAACAGAAGCACGGGGACCGCAGTCAGGATGTAAGCCGACATGCGCCCTTCCGTCGAAATGGCGCGCACCTTGCGGCGCAGCTTGCCGCGGTCGCGGATCGTCGCCGACAGGCCGTCGAGGATCTCGCGCAGATTGCCACCCGAACTGCTCTGGATCGACACCGCCGTGACGAACAGCGGCAGGTCCTCATGCCCCACCCGGTCGAAAAGGTTGTTCAGCGCCGAGACCAGGTCGGAGCCATAGGTCACCTCGTCGGCGACGACGCCGAACTCGGTGCCGATCGGATCGGCCATTTCGCGCGACACCATGGCAATCGCCACCGGCACCGGATGGCCGGCCTTCAGGCCGCGCGTGATCAGTTCCAGCGCCTCGGGCAGTTGCATGCCGAACCGCTTGTGCCGGCGCTTGCGCAGGAAGCGCATGGCCATTACCGGCAGCACCGGCAACAGCAAGACAAACAGGATAAGGCCGAACAGGAGCGGCAGGCCCTTCCAGATGCCGACAAGCGCCAGCGCCGCGGCCACGCCCGAGGTGATCGTCAGGAACTTCGGCAGCGGCGTGGTCATGCCGGACTGCGTGCGCAGGGCGCGGAAGCGGTCGAGGGAAAAGATGGAGCCGCCGCCGTCGATCCCGCGTTCCTTGCGCAGCTGGATCAGCACCTGCTCCTGGCTGATCTTGTTCTCCGCCAGCTTCATGCGGCGGTTGATGGCCGTGCGCTTGTCGCTGCGCCCGGCATAGAGCAAATAAAGGCCCTCGGCGATCATGATGCCGGTGAGCGCCGCCGCGGCGTAGACGACGTAGACCGGGCTGAATCCCTCGAACACCGGCCTAGTCCTGCGGCCGGCCGGGTTCGAAATACTTGCCCGGGAATTCGATGCCCATGTTGCGCAGGTCCTCGAGGAAGCGTGGCCGGATGCCGGTCGCTTCGAAGTGGCCGAGGATCTTTCCGTCCGCCTCCATGCCGGTGCGCACGAAGCGGAAGATCTCCTGCATCTGGATGACGTCGCCTTCCATGCCGGTCACTTCGGCGACGCTGGTCACCTTGCGCTTGCCGTCGGACAGACGCGTCAGCTGGACGATGATGTCGATGGCGCTGGAGATCTGGCTTCGGATCGACTGCACGGTCATCGGCATGCCGGTCATGCCGAGCATCTGTTCCAGACGCGAGATAGCATCGCGCGGCGTGTTGGCATGGATGGTGGCCATCGAGCCTTCATGACCGGTGTTCATCGCCTGCAGCATGTCGAAGGCCTCCTCGCCGCGGCACTCGCCGAGGATGACGCGATCGGGGCGCATGCGCAGCGCGTTCTTGACCAGGTCGCGCTGCTTCAATTCGCCGTGGCCCTCGATATTGGCCGGGCGCGTCTCCATGCGCGCGACATGCGGCTGCTGCAGTTGCAACTCGGCCGCGTCCTCGATGGTGATCAAGCGCTCGTCTTCCGGAATGAAGGCCGACAAAGCATTGAGCATCGTCGTCTTGCCCGTGCCGGTGCCGCCGGAGATGATCGTGGTCTTGCGGGCATGCACCGCCGCCGCCAGCACCTCGGCCATGTTCTGGGTGATGGCGCCGAATTCGACCAGCTTGTGCAGGCCGAGCTTGTTCTTGGAGAACTTGCGGATCGACACCAGCGGCCCGTCGACGCCGACGGGACGGATCGCCGCGTTGAAGCGCGAGCCGTCGAGCATGCGGGCGTCGACCATCGGCTGCGATTCATCGACGCGGCGGCCGACCGCCGCGACGATTTTATTAATGATTCGAAGTAGATGTGCCTCATCCTTGAACGGGATATTGACCTGTTGCAGCTTGCCGCGCTTTTCGACGAAGCAGTTCTGGTGGCCGTTGATCAGGATATCGTTGATCTCGGGGTCCTTGAGCAGCGGCTCCAGCGGGCCGAGGCCGACCATCTCGTCGACGATGTCGTCGACCAGGGCGTCGAGTTCGGCGTTGTTGATCGCCATCCGCTCATTGCGCGTCTTTTCCGAGACGAATTCATGCACCTGCCGGCGCATTTCATCCCGGGGCAGCCGCTCCAGCGCCACGAGGTTGATCTCCTCGAGCAGCATGCGATGGATACGCACACGCGCATCGAGCACCTTGTTGGCGCTCTTTGCAGGCGCTGCTTCAGGCTTCGGCGGCGCCGGCTTGCGGGTCGTCGGGATGATCACGGCATTGTGCGTGACCGGCGCGGATTCGGGCGCCCGCTGCGGACGAACGTCGCGGCTCTGCAGGTTGGAAAAGCGGCTGTTCATCCTGCCTTCCTCTTCAGCAAGCCCTTGCCCAGGCCGAACAGCGACTTCGACTTGGCCATCATCTGGACGGCCTCCTCCGGCAGGATGATCTTCTTCAGGTCGTTGACGACATTGGCGTTGGGGTCGATGGCGTGCAGCGGCACGCCGCGGTCGACCGCCTCGCGCACCAGCCGGTAATTGTTGGAGATGCCGCCAACGAAATGCTCGCCGAGTATCTCCTGGACGTCGGCCTGCTTGATGCCGCTGTCGAACATCTTCTGCTCGAAGCGGTTGACGATGACATTGGGCTTCACTTCCTTGCCGGCGGTCTCATAGACGGCCTGGATGAGACGCTGCGTATGGCGCAGGCAGGGCACTGTCATCTCGGCGACGATATAGAGCTTGTTCGAGCCGAGCAGCACCGTCTCGGTCCAGGGGAACCATGTGCGCGGCATGTCGATGACGACATTGTCGAAATAGGCCGCCACGAGGTCGAGCATGCGCACCACGACATCGGTCTTGAACGAGCGCATGTCCGACGGGCGCGTGGGAGCGGCAAGCACGCACAGCCCGCTCGCATGCTTGGACAGCATCACGTCAAGCAATTGCCGGTCGAGGCGCTCCGGCTGGTTCTCGATTTCCGTGATGTCGAAGCGCGGTTCGAGATCGAGATATTCGGCGCAGGCGCCTTGCTGGAAATTGAGGTCGACGACGCATGTAGAGGCGCCGCGCGTCACCGAATGATGCAGTTGGAACGCCGTCTGCAAGGCGAGCGTGGTGGTGCCGACGCCGCCGGCGGCCGGCATGAACGTGTAGATGTGCGATTCGGTGTTCTCTTCCCGCCCCGGCCCTTGCAGCGCACGGATGACGGAACGCACGAGGTCGGCCGTGGTGATCGGTTTGACCAGGAAATCGGCGACCTTGAGCTGCACCAGGATACGCACCGCCGCCGCATTGAATTCCTGGGTCACGACGATCACCGGAATGCTGCCTTCCAGCCGTCGCATGACGCGCTGCAGCGACTCGATTTCCTCGAGCTTGGCTGCATCCATGTCGACGATGACCGTGCCGAAGTCCGTCTCGAGGATCTCGCCGCGCAGCTCGTTGACACTCTTTTCCAGCGTCAAAAGCTCGATGACCTCGGAGGCCGCGAAAGCCGTCCGTGTGTCTTGCAAGAACGTCGTGTCCGTCGAAACGAGCAGGATCTTCTTGGTCTTGCTACCAGATGCCATCGTCGTCAGCCCATCAGTCCGATGTCGTTGATGATGTCGTCGGCGCCGACCCCGAGCCGGCCTTCGCACCGACGGCGGTGCTCTCGGAACCCGGACGCTGGGCCGGCACGAGAAGCCGGGTGTTCTGCACGCCGTACTTCCACGGATCGACCATCTGCATGGCGGTATTGGACGCTTGTGCGTTGCCGACTCCGAGCGTCACCCCTTCGGTGCGGACATAGTCGTCGCTGGTGCAGCCGCCGGCGAAACCGGCCAGGAGCAGAGCGATGCAAACGGGGATGCGCATGGCCTTAGTCCTTTGGCAGATCGAGGAAGTGGCCGGACGTGGCGGCAGCTATCGGGCGGGCGGCGCTGCCGTCCGCCAGCGTCACCGGACGCTTCGACGCCGAGGCGTCCACTTCCTCTGTGTTGTTCAGGAAATAGTCGGCGGGACTTGCCGGCTGGGTGCCGTCGGTCGGCTCGACCATCTTCTTCGAGGGATCGACCGGCTTGACCAGGTAAGGCGTGACGATGATGACCAGGTCGGTCTCGCGCCGCTGATAGGATTTCGACGAAAACAGCGGACCGAGCACCGGCAGCCTGCCGATCCCCGGCACCCGCGATGTCGTGATGTCGTTCTGCGACTGCAGGAGGCCGGCGATCATGAAGCTCTGGCCGTTCTTGAGGTCGACCGATGTCCTGGCGCGGCGCACGATGAAGGCCGGAATGGAAATGCCGCTGCTGACCTGGATGGAAGCGGACGGGTCGATCGAGGACACTTCCGGCGCGATGTCGAGGCTTACCAGCCCGTCCTTCAGCACCGTCGGCGTGAAATCCAGGCCGACGCCGTACTTCTTGTAGGTGACGCTGATCTTGCCATTGTCTTCGGAAACCGGGATCGGGAACTCGCCGCCGGCAAGGAAGCTCGCCGTCTGGCCCGAACGCGCAATCAGGTTCGGCTCCGCCAGCCGCCGCGCCAGGCCGCGTTCCTCCAGCGCCTTGATGGCGATGTCGATCGAAACGCCGTTCGACAGCAAGCTGCCGATGATCTCGCCTGTTCCGGCAGCCGTCAGGTTTCCCCCATCCGGGCTCAGCACGACTTTGCGGTTGCCGATGCCATAGGCGAAATTGGCGGCGTATTTGGCGCCGAGATCCTGACCGGCCTGGCGATTGATCTCGACGAAGCGGACGTTGAGCTGCACTTGCTGCGAGGACGAGATGTTGACCGAGTTGATGATTTCCTCGTTGCCGGAAAAGCGCGACGCGATCTTGCTGGCCTTGTCGGCGGCGACCGCATCGTCGGCCTCGCCCGACAGCACGACGCGGCCGTTCGCCGAACCGACCTTGATCTTGGCGTCGGGAACGCTGGCGCGGATGGTGCTGGCCAGTTGGTCTGTATCCAGCGTCACCTCGATATCGATGGTGCCGACAAGCTGCTTGTTCTGGTCGAACAGGGCGATACCGGTGGTGCCCAGATTGTTGCCGAGCACGTAGAAGGACTTGTCGGTCAGCGGATTGACGTTGGCGATCTCCGGATCGCCGATGACGATCTGGTAGAAGGCGGCGCTTGTCATGATCGTCTTCGGCTTGCCCTTGGCCACCTTGATCGAGGCGTTCTTGTTCGCCGATACATAGACGACGTCATTGCCAGCCCTTGCCGGCGCGGCGACGCCAAGCATTGCCGCCGCCAGCGCTATCGCGCCGAGAAGACGCCATCCCCCGGTCGTCCGAAATGCATCAAACCCGAACATCTTGCCCCGTCCCCGCCGGTCCCCACCGGCTATTGCTGCAGTTCCTGCGGCGGTTCCCGTGAAGGAACCTTGTATTCCTCGACCTTGTCGCCACGCGTCACGATCACCGTCTTTAGTTTCGGCTCGCCCTGGTCCTTCGTCATCGCATTGACGAGCGAGGCGGCGCTCGCCTGCGCGTTTGCGGCAACCGAGCCGCCGAAGGACGAGATGGTCGTAAGCCCGCCATTGCTGGCGGTTGCGTCGGCGGCCGACCGCAGCGACAACGACAGCGTGCCGACGGTGCGGGCAAGCGCCACTTTCTGCGCCCCTTCGTTGGTGACTTCGAGGGTCACGGAATTGGCGATTTGCGGCTCGGTCTTGCGCTCGTCGGCGCCCTGTCCAACCGAAAGCACCTTGGCATCGGAGACGACGATCTCGGACGTGACGGTCGATCCGGCGGCGCCCTGCGCATTCTTGGACACTTCCTGGATATCACCAGCGTCGCGCGTCAGCACGACGTCCACGCGGTCTCCCGGCGTGATGAAGCCGCCGACCCCGGCGATCTCATCGGTGCGGATGGTGACGGCCCGCATTCCCGGCGACAGCATGTTGGAAAGGGTGGCGCGGCCATTCGGCCCCGACAGCTTGGTGAGCAGCACCGGTTCGTTGACCTCGATCGGCGACAGCACGACCCGGCTGCCGTCCGCAAGCAGCTTGTCGATCGTCGGGAAAGCACCTTGCGGCAGGGAATCCTGCGGCCACGGAATCTCGGCGAGCTGCGGCCGTCCGAGCTCCATGCCGTAACGCAGTGGCGCTTGCGCCACCACGATGGTCTTGAACTCGACCTTGGGCTGCTGCGGCGCCATGACGGAGACGACCTTGACCTCGGGCTGAGCCTTTGCCTGGCTCTTGACCCAGAAATCCGCCGCAAAGATCGAGATCGCGCCGAACACGGCGGCGATGCCGATCATGGTAATGGCCCTGCCCCTCACAACGAAACCCCTGACGCCCGTGGTCTTTTGTTGGTTGGGCCTCACGCTAGGCGTTAATGTTAAAGAATCGGGAATACCGGGGCACGCCGACCGCCCTATTTCGGCCGGCTTGGTTATCGAATGGTTTTAGAATAAGAGACAGTTTGATCCCTGAACGGAACAGGAACTCGTTCGCCCGCCAAAAGCGTGGCAGTATCGAGACGTGATTCGCATTACCGGACGCTAGGCCCCAGCATGGACGACAGCAACGACCTCTTCGGCAAGATGGAAAAGCCGGCACAGCCGGTGCGCGCGCCGTCGCGCCCGGCCGATCCGCTCATACAGGCCGCGAAGCGTTCGGCCCCCGTCCGCGACGGCAGCGAGGGCTACAGCGCCGCCGACATCGAGGTGCTGGAAGGGCTGGAACCGGTGCGCCGCCGTCCGGGCATGTATATCGGCGGCACCGACGACAAGGCGATGCATCACCTGTTCGCCGAGGTCATCGACAATTCCATGGACGAAGCGGTGGCCGGCCACGCCACCTTCATCGACGTCGAGCTTTCCGCCGACGGCTTCCTGACCGTCACCGACAACGGCCGCGGCATCCCGGTCGATCCGCATCCGAAATTCAAGAAGCCGGCGCTCGAAGTCATCATGACCACGCTGCATTCGGGCGGCAAGTTCGACTCCAAGGTCTACGAGACCTCCGGCGGCCTGCATGGCGTCGGCGTCTCGGTCGTCAACGCGTTGTCCGACCATCTCGAGGTCGAGGTCGCGCGGGGACGTCAGCTCTACCGGCAGCGTTTTTCGCGCGGCGTCCCGGTCAGCGGTCTTGAGCATCTTGGCGAGGTCCACAACCGCCGTGGCACCAGGACCCGCTTCCATCCCGACGAGCAGATTTTCGGCAAGGGCGCCGCCTTCGAACCGGCGCGGCTTTACCGCATGACGCGCTCGAAGGCCTATCTGTTCGGCGGCGTCGAGATCCGCTGGACCTGCGATCCGTCGCTGATCAAGGAAAAGGACCAGACGCCGGCCAAGGCCGAGTTCCATTTCCCCGGCGGCCTGAAGGACTATCTCAAGGCGACGCTCGGCGACGAATTCCAGGTCACGCGCGAGGTCTTCGCCGGCAAGAGCGACAAGCAGGGCGGTCATGCTTCGCTCGAATGGGCGGTGACCTGGTTCGGCGGCGACGGTTTCCTCAACTCCTATTGCAACACCATTCCGACCCCCGAAGGCGGCACGCATGAGGCCGGATTCCGCAACGTGCTGACGCGCGGACTGCGCGCTTACGCCGACCTCATCGGCAACAAGCGCGCCTCGATCATCACCACCGACGACGTGATGATCTCGGCCGCCGGCATGCTGTCGGTGTTCATCCGCGAGCCTGAATTCGTCGGCCAGACCAAGGACAGGCTGGCGACGATCGAGGCGATGCGCATCGTCGAGAACGCCCTTCGCGACCCGTTCGACCACTGGCTGGCAGACAATCCGCAGGAAGCCTCGAAGCTTCTGGAGTGGGTGATCGCGCGCGCCGACGAACGCGTGCGGCGCCGCCAGGAAAAGGAAGTCTCGCGCAAGAGCGCGGTGCGCAAGCTGCGCCTTCCGGGCAAGCTCGCCGACTGCACGCAGAACGCCGCCGCCGGCGCCGAGATCTTCATCGTCGAGGGCGACTCGGCCGGCGGCTCGGCCAAGCAGGCGCGCGACCGCGCCAGCCAGGCGGTGCTGCCGCTGCGCGGCAAGATCCTCAACGTCGCCTCCGCCGGCAACGACAAGCTTGCTGCCAACCAGCAGATTTCCGACCTGATCCAGGCGCTCGGCTGCGGCACGCGCTCGAAATACCGCGACGAGGATCTGCGCTACGACCGCGTGATCATCATGACCGACGCCGACGTCGACGGCGCGCACATCGCTTCGCTGTTGATCACCTTCTTCTATCAGGAGATGCCGAACCTGATCCGCGGCGGCCATCTCTATATGGCCGTGCCGCCGCTCTATTCGATCCGGCAGGGCGGCAAGGTCGGCTACGCTCGCGACGACGCGCACAAGGACGAACTGCTGCGCACCGAATTCACCGGCCGCGGCAAGGTCGAGATCGGCCGCTTCAAGGGCCTCGGCGAGATGATGGCCGCGCAGCTCAAGGAGACCACGATGGATCCGAGGAAGCGCACGCTTCTAAGGGTCGACGTGATCGACGCCGAGCAGGCCACCAAGGATGCCGTCGACGCGCTGATGGGCACCAGGCCCGAGGCGCGTTTCCGCTTCATCCAGGAGCGCGCCGAATTCGCAGAGGCGGACGTGCTGGATATCTGATCGCCTGCCGGTCCATAACAGTCTCCGGCACGGAGAACCGATGTGACCTGGACACGGTTGAAAGAGCTTGTCGAAACGCCCTTAAGCGGTTTGACGCAGCCGACCCGTTCGGACTGGATTTTTGCCCTGCGCACGGTTTCGGCCGGACTGATCGTGCTGCTTGTCGCCTACGCGCTGAAGCTCGACCATCCGCAATGGGCGATGATGACGGTGTTCATCGTCGCGCAGCCGGTCGCCGGCATGGTGCTGGCAAAGGGCTTCTACCGGCTGCTCGGCACGCTGGCCGGCGGCCTGGCGGCCGTCGGCATCACATCGCTGTTCGGCGCCAATCCCTGGCTGTTGGTGAGCGTGCTGGCGCTCTGGATCGGCGTCTGCACGCTGGTCTCGTCACTGTTGCGCAACCCGGAGGCCTATGGCGCCGCGCTTGCCGGCTATACCGCGATGATCATCAGCCTGCCGGCCCTCGGACAGCCGCATATTGTCGTCGACCTGGCCGTCGCCCGCTGCGCGGAGATCGCGCTCGGCATCGTCTGCGCCGGCGTCACCAGCCGGCTGATCCTGCCGAAACTCGCGGCCGACGCCATCATTTCCAGGTTGAAGCGCAGCATCCTCGACCTCGCCGAATATGCCGGCGGCGCCTTTTCCAACGGCGATCCGGCAAGCCTCGCCGCACTCCAACGCAAGCTGATCACCGATGCCCAGACGCTTGCCGAGATGCGCACCTATGCGCGGCTGGAAGCGCCGAGCTTCGCCACCCGCGCCCACCCGGTGCGGCGCACGATCGGTCAGCTTCTGTGGGCGCTTTCGGCGGCGCGCGCACTGCACAGCCACCGCAGGCCGAAGAACGCGGCGCTCATTCCCATGCGCAGCGAATTGAAGGCCTTCGTCGGCGAACTCGCGGCGACACCCGGCGCGCTCGACGACACCGGCCCCTGGGTGGCGCGGCTCGATGCGATCGCAAGCAAGGCCAGGGAGATGCCCGACCTGCCCAACGATGACGGCTCCAACGATACCGCCGAAGACAAGGTCGGCACCATCACCCGCCTGACCATTGCCGGCGATTTCGCCGAGGCGCTGAAGCAGGTGATGCGCGGCCTTGACGCGCTTCGCTCGCCCGTCTCGCGGAAGTCGAGCGAGCGAGCCCAGCCGGCGCTGGTCGTCCACCGCGACTACCAGGCCGCGTGGCGCAACGCCGTGCGCGCCGCGCTCGCGACGTTGCTCGTGGCGATCTTCTGGCTGACGACCAAATGGTCGGAAGCCGCCGGCACCGTCATCCTCGTCGCCGTCGTCTCCAGCCTGTTCGCGGCGCGCCCGGATCCGGTGCAGTCCGCCTGGGGTTTCTTCACCGGAACGCTGATCGCGCTGCCTTTTGCCTTTCTGGTCGGCCAGGTCGCGCTGCCGGCGCTGCCGGGCTTCGGCTGGTTCACGCTCTTCGTGGTGCCGATCCTGGTGCCCGCGGCGCTCGGCATGGCAAATCCCCGCCATGTCGGCGTCGCCACCGCCTTCGCCATCAACTTCCTCGCCTTCCTCAGCCCGCATCAGCAGATGATCTACGATCCCGGGCCGTTCTTCGCCGGCTCGGCGTCGATCCTGGTCGGCATCCTGATTGCCATCGGCGTCTTCATCGTCGTGCTGCCCGCCGACCCCTGGGTCACCGTGGAGCGCATCTCGCAGGCGATGCGCGAGGATCTGGCGCGGCTTTGCCTGCATGAGCGCATACCCCGGCGCTCGGCCTTCGAAAGCCTCGCCTATGACCGGATCAACCAGTTGATGCCGCAGGTGCAGCAGACGGGCCGCAAGGGCGATCCCATTCTTGGCGGAAGCATTTCGGCCGTCACCGTCGGGCTGGAAGTGCTGCGGCTGCGCCACGCGCAACTGAACTCCGCCGTCCCGCACGAAACGGTCGAGTCCATCGGCAATTTCCTGCGCGGCCTGGCGCGCGAATTGCTGTTTAGACGGCCGGGCGAGCCGCAGACCGCGACCGTCGCGGTGGCGAGGCAATATGCGGCCAGCATCGCCCAACGCAGCGATCGGCTCGAAATGCTGCAGATCGCCGCCTCGCTGCGCATCATCGCCGCGGCGATGGAAGATTATCCGGATTTCTTTGCGAAGGGTCGCGCCTGAACAATTCGGAGCGTGCCCCGTTTCAGGTCAGACCGGTTCGGGAATGGTTCTTGTTAGGCTGGTCGAGACATCCTAGGTTGGACACATGGCGCTCAAACGGATGGACAACATAGGAATCGTCGTCGAGGACCTGGACGAGACGATTGAATTCTTCCGCGAGCTCGGTCTTGAACTCGAGGGACGGGCCATTATCGAGGGAGAATGGGCCGGACGTGTCACCGGACTCGGCGATCAGCACGTCGAGATTGCGATGATGCGCACGCCGGACGGTCATAGCCGGCTCGAGCTGTCCCGCTTCATCACACCGCCTGTCGTCGCGGATCACCGCAACGCTCCGGTGAACGCCCTGGGCTATCTCCGCGTCATGTTCGCCGTGGACGACGTCGACGAGACGCTTGAGAGACTCCGCAAGCGCGGCGCCGAGCTCGTCGGCGAAGTGGTCCAGTATAAGGACGCGTATCGGCTTTGCTACATTCGCGGGCCTGAAGGGCTTCTCATCGGCCTCGCCCAGGAACTCGGCTGAGACGTTAATATGCCCTAGGCCGCGGCGATGGCCAGCGCGTGCCCGCGCGCGTTTTCCCGCAAGGCATCGAGGTGGATAGACTTCACCAGCCCGGCAAGATCGCCCTCGGCGGGTTGGCCGCCGAGTTCCTTCAACATCAGCCAGCTCACTTCCTGTACGCCGGCGACACGCCGGCCGTTGGCGACCTCGCGCCAGATCTTAAGCGCGCGCAGGATGATGGCATGCGTGGCCGGCGCAAGTCCGGCGCTGCGGAACAGCGCCTGCAGGGCCACGTCGTGCCCGCCGGCTAGAAGTGCCGTCACCCGCTGCTCGGACTGTTGGGCCAAAGCCACCAGCGTCGAGCCGAAGAAGTCCACCTTGCCATGCGCGATGGTGCGGATGATGAAGCTTGCCGTAAGGTCGCCGCGCAGCCTCAGATGCTCGATCAGCGCGGCATGTTCTTCCAGGCGCGTTCCCTCGATCAGCGTCACCGAGGCCTTCACGCAGGCGTCGCGCATCACGCGATCGGCGCGCGCCGCGCCCATCATCGCCAGCACCAGGGGTGAACCTTTCAGGGTCTCGCCGAGCTTGACCAGCAGCATGTGCCGGCAATCGGCGGGCAGGCGTTGATCGGCAATCAGCGCCTCGCGCACCAGCGGCAGGTGGCCGTGCCGCTCGGCCATGCGGCGGAAGCTCAGCGAAGCAATCTCGGCGCCGCTGTTGCCGACTAGCGCGGCGCAGGCCTCCGGTTCGCCGATCTCGGCGATCGCCGCCGCCAGCGACATCGAGACGACCGGACGGTTGGCGATCAGCTTCTGCGTCGCCTTCTGGCCGCAGGCGACGCGGTCGATCAGATCGGCATCGGTAAGCAGCGGCGAACGCGCCAGAACCAGCGCCGCGACTTCCGGCTGGTCGGCGGCCAACGCGCTGATCACCTGCGGCGGCGCGTGATGGCTCATCGACAGCGCCTCGGCGAGCGCCTGGCGAACCTTGGAGGAAGCGTCGTCCAGAAGCAGCGTGAGCGCCGCCTCGGCGGCGCAGCGATCCTCGAACGGCAGATCGGAATTGATATAGGCACGCGCCAGCGCGCTCGCGGCGGCGGCACGCTCGGAAACCCTTGCCGTATCAATCCATTTTAGAAAGTGCGAAACAACCATGCCGACCAGCTACGCCCTCGCCGGGATGTTCCCGGCCCCGTTGTCAACGGTAGGCTGGAAATGGTTTACGAACGGTTCACCATGTTTCTTAACCGGCTTGATGGAGGCGAGGCCAACGCCTATCAAGCAGGTGCATTGGAGGAGATCGAACCATGGCCGGGCTTTATCTGGAAGAGTTTGTCGTCGGCCACGTTTTCCATCACACGCTGCGCAAGACAGTGACCGAGAGCGACAACATGCTGTTTTCGGTGATGACGCTGAACCCGCAGCCCCTGCACATCGACTTCGACTTCGCCGCAAAGACCGAATGGGGCAAGCCGCTGGTGAATTCGCTGTTCACGCTCGGCCTGATGATCGGCATCTCGGTGAACGACATCACGGTCGGCACCACGGTCGCCAATCTCGGCATGAAGGAGACGGTGTTCCCGCATCCCGTCTTTCACGGCGACACCATCCGGGTCGAGACGACGGTCGTTTCCGTGCGCGAGTCCAAGTCGAAACCCGACCGCGGCATCGTAGAGTTCGAGCATCGCGCCTACAATCAAAATGCCGTTCTCGTCGCCAAATGCACAAGGCAGGCGATGATGCTGAAGAAGGCGGCCTGATGCGCTCGCTGCTCTTCGTACCCGGCGACTCCGAGCGGAAGCTGGAAAAAGGTTTTGAAGCCGGTGCCGACGTGGTCATCGTCGATCTCGAGGATTCCGTCGCCGCCGCGAACAAGGGGGCGGCACGCACGACCGCGGCCGGGTTCATTTCGAGCCAAAGGCACCGGACAGGTTCCGCCATCTATGTGCGGGTCAACGACCTGTCGACCGGCCTCACCGACGCCGATCTCGCGGTACTCGTCGCCGCGAAGCCCGACGGCATCATGCTGCCCAAGTCGAACAGCGGGCGGGACGTCCAGCAGCTGGCGGCGAAGCTCCGCGTGCATGAGGCCGAAAACGGGCTGCCGGACGGCGCCATAAGAATCCTGCCGATCATCACCGAGACCGCGGCGGGCGTGCTGGCGGCGGCAAGCTATGCCGGAACGAGCGCGCGGCTCGCCGGCCTGACCTGGGGCGCCGAGGACTTGTCGGCGGCGATCGGGGCGCGCTCGACCCGCGACGAGGGCGGCCGTTACACCGACCTGTTTCGCCTGGCGCGCACCATGACCATTCTGGCGGCCGGCGCGGCCGAAGTCGCCGCTGTCGACACCGTCTTTCCGGATTTCCGCGACATGGCCGCCTTCGAGAAGGAATGCCGCGAGGCCGAGCGCGACGGCTTCACCGGCAAGATGGCGATCCATCCGGCGCAGGTGCCGGTCATCAACGCCGCCTTCACACCATCCGCCGAAGCGGTCGGGCGGTCACAGGCGATCGTCGACGCCTTCGCGGCGGCGGGAAACCCGGGCGTCGTCGGCATCGACGGCAAGATGTACGACCGGCCGCATCTGCGGCTGGCCGAACGGCTGCTGGCTCGCGCTAGAGCAATTCCAGGAAAAGTGTGAGCGGTTTTCTGTCCGGAATTGCGTAAAAACAAGGAGATAGAGCATTTCACCGTTTCACGGAAACGGTGAAATGCTCTAGGGCGGCAGGCAGCTCCGCCTGACCGCTACCAGACCATCGGGATCAGTCTGTAGCGAACGCGCCCGGCGTAATCGTCATAGCCCCGCAGGCCGGTCCGCAAGGTCTTTTCCTCGATGAAGGTGCGGATGGCGAGCAGGACGATGAAGGCGGGGACCGATGCCAACCCCCACCAGGAACCAAGCAGCAGCGCCGTGCCGGCAAAATAGAGTATGGCGCCGGCATACATGGGGTGGCGGACATAGCCGTATGGACCGGTGGTGATCACCTTCTGCCCGCGCTCGTCCTGGATCTTCACGACAGGCGCCGCAAAGCTGTTTTCCAGCATCGTGAGATAGCAGATCCAGATGCCGACGAGCAGGACCAGCACGCCGACCACCTGCACCCATACGGGAGTTGCCGACCAGCGGAAGCGGAAGTCGAGCCCCATCAGGATCAGCCAGGCGAAAATGCCGATAAGCAATATGCTCAGCACGATCTTGTCGGCCGCGGTCTGGGTCTTCTGGATCGGCGGGCGGAGGCGCTCGTTCATCAGGCCTGGATCGCGCCGGGCGAGCGCCACGCCCATGGTCAGGCTCAGTCCGACCATCACGACTATGTACACCCAGGCTCCGGTCCAGTGCAGCGTGCCGGCCGACACGAACATCAGCGCGCCCATGATGCCGAACCATACGAATGTCTGGAAAACCAATCTCGAGACCATGACCAACCTTCCGTGACGTCCCCCGCCACTATTGGCCGCCCGCCGAGCCGTTCTGCGAAAATCCCAAAAGATCCTAACCGGCCCAGGGACCGGCGTAATCGGCATAGAGCTTCGCCGGATCGGGCCGTGGCCGCTCCGGCGCAGGCCCCTGATACGACCCGATATGGACGAAGCCGACGATGCGCTCCTGCGGCGACAGTCCGAGGATCGCCCTGCCCTCGGCTACATCGGAATACCAGTTGCTGATCATGTTGGTGCCATAGCCCAGCGCGTTGGCCGCGATCATCAGGTTCATGGCCGCCATGCCGCCCGACAGGAACATCTCCCATTGGGGGATCTTCGGGTTCTCCTTCGGCACCGACACGACGCCGATCACCAGAGGCGCGCGCGAGAAGCGCGCCAGTTCCTGGTTGCGCCGGCCTTCCGGCAATGGCCCCTCGCGCTGTTCGGCAAGCGCCGCCAGCTTCCTGCCGATCTCGACCCGCGCCTCGCCGCGATAGAGGATGAAACGCCAGGGCTCGAGCCTGCCATGGTCCGGCACGCGCGAGGCCGCCGCGATCATCGTCGCGATCTCGACATCGCTTGGCGCCGGCTCCTTGAGGTCGGGGATCGGCGCGGAATTGCGGGTGAGCAGGAAGTCGATGATCGGCGACGCCATGGGCGCAAGTCTCCTAAGCATTCAATAGCATTCAATTTTGAGCTGAAGCACGCCATCGGGAGGTCGGGCGGCTCGGGCGGTGGCGTTTTGCGCCGGATAAGAAGCTGCCGCGCCGAGGCGACGCGCTTCTAGAGCATGATGCCGAAAAGTGTGAAGCGGTTTTCGGACGACATCATGCTCTACTTCTTTGACTTAGAGCCGGATTCAGATTTCAGGTCAATTCGACCTGAAATCATCCGGCTCTAGGCCTTGAAATTGCCACCGCCTTGGGCTTCAACGCAAGCATGTTTGAGGGGTACCTGCGCCTTTTCGTGATCGCACTGGTCGCTGCGTTGTTCGCGGTGCCGGTTTCCTTCGCGCTCGCCCAGAACGCCAATGATGTCGGCGACATCAAACTTCCAGGCATTTCGAGCTATGCGACGCCAAAGGCCGGGGCGCCGCTGGCGCTCGGCAATGGCGGCGCCATCACCCTGTCGGCGCAGTTGACCGACAAGGGCGCCGACATCACTCGCGGCATCGTCTGGCGGGTCTTCAAGCCGGAACCCGCCAGCGACGGCAAGCTGCCGATGGTGGCGTCCGCGCATGGCGGCACGGCCGTGTTCCAGCTCGACCCAGGCAGCTATCTCGTCCATGCCTCCTACGGACGCGCCGGCGCCACCAAGCGCATCACCGTCGGCAAGGAGGCCCGGCGCGAAAGCCTTGTGCTCGATGCCGGCGGCTTGAAGCTCGACGCGGTGACATCGGGCGGCGCGCCCATCCCGTCGAAGAAACTGCGCTTTTCGATCTATGAAGGCGCGGCCGCGGCCAATGGCGACCGGGCGCTGATCGCCCCCGACGTCGCGCCGAACACCGTGGTGCGGCTGAATGCCGGCACCTACCATGTCGTCTCAACCTATGGCGCGGTGAACGCCGTGATCCGCTCCGATATCCGCGTCGAGGCCGGCAAGCTGACGGAGGCGACCGTCGAGCACCGCGCCGCCGAGATGACGATGAAGCTGGTGCGCGAGCCCGGCGGCGAAGCCATCGCCGACACGTCCTGGTCGCTGCTCAACGAAAGCGGCGATCCGATCAAGGAAGCGGTCGGCGCCTTCGCATCGATGGTGCTGGCCGAAGGCCAGTACACCATCATCGCCAAGAACCGCGACCGCATCTACCAGAAGGACTTCACGGTCGTTGCCGGCCAGAACCAGGAAATCGAGGTGGTGGCCAATGAGCAGTCCGCCATCGATCCGGAGGAAGGCGCGGACTGACCGGGTCCGGCTCGCTCTCAGTTGAAGTGGTAGTTCAGGCCGATGCGAACGGTCTGCTCGTGGAACTTGGCCGACACTTTGAAATCCACCGGAGCAGTCGCAGGAGCTGTAAAAGACCGACGCCCGAGATCAACATAGAGGTACTCGGCTTTGACGCTCCAGTTGGGCGCCAGCATCGTCTCGACGCCCGCTCCCAACGCCCAGCCCAACCGGGTGCTGTCGGACGAACTGTTTACGCAAATATCAACTTCGGAGCAGGGATTCTGCGCGGGTATGGGAGGCAAATTGACCGTGCTGAAGCCAATATTGGTCTTGCCGTAGGCCAAACCGCCAGTCGCGTAGACCAGCCATTGCGGATCGACGAGATAGCCGGCGCGGGCGCGCACGGTGCCATACCAGTCAACTTTCTTGCTGACGGTCGTATCTGTCTGGTCAAAAGACTGGGGGCTCCTTAGTTGCGTCTCCGAGCCCTTTATCCCCGACGCCTGAATATCCGCCTCGATGCCGACGACCCAGTTGGAAGGCAGCTGCCAGTTATAGCCAACCTGGCCCCCGCCAACGACGCCGCGCGCGGAGGGCGACATCGACGTTGGAAACGCACCGGCCTGGTTAAGAGCGTCTACAATCGCCTGAATGTCTTCAATAGGAAAATCAGGCGGTGCGTGTTCAGGCCCTGGTAAAGCAACAGCTAAAATAAGGCTATCAAGGGTGACTATGTCGCCAAGACGAAGCTTGTCCGTCAGGCGGCCTTGCGCATCCGCTTCGGCAGGAACGGCACACGTCCGCGTTGCGCAGCCGGGATCGCTAGGTCGAAGACCGAGCGGTAGAGACGATCGAGCAGCGCCTTGCGCTCGCGCAGCGGCTCGAGGTCGCGCCAGCTCAGCACGTCGCCTACCCGCACCTCGATTGTCCTGCCTGACAGACGGGCGAACTCGCGGATGAGCAGGGAAAGACGCAGCGTCAACGATGCCTTGCCGATGAACTTGGCCACACGGTTGTCGCGCTCGGCCATGTTCATCGGACCGCTGACGAGGTGGAACAGACGCCCGTTCTGGCCGGAAAAGTGCATCGGGATGACCGAGGCCTTGGCCTCCTGAACCAGCTTGGCCGGAAACATTTTCCATGGCAGATCGATGGCGCGGCCGAAGACCTTGGGCGCCGTGGCTACACCGCCAGCGGGGAAGATCACGATGGTGACACCTTCCTTCAACAGCCTCACGGCCTCATGGCGCACCGCCATATTGTTCTTCAGCGCTTCCTTTGTCTCGGAAAAATCGATCGGCAGCGAATAGGGCTCCATCTCGCGGATCCTGAGCAGGTCCTTATGGATCATGACCCGGAACGGGCGGCCCAACTGCTCGACAAGCGAAAGCACGGCAATGCCGTCGCCGATGCCGAAGGGGTGGTTGGCGACGATGACCAGCGGCGTATCGGGCAGCGCCGCCGGCGGCCATTGCACGGCGTTGCGGACCTTGACGTCGATCAGCTCCAGCATGCGGGTGAACACGCGGTCGCCGGTGGGAACCACCTGGCGGCGCCAGAAGTCGTAGAGCACGGCAAAGCGGTCGCGACCCGACAGACCCTCGACGGAATGGATGAACCAGCGCGTCAGCACCGGTTGATGCGGGTTGGCGTAGGAGAGCTCGGGAAAACGTCTTTCCCGCAGTTTCAACTTGAGCATGGCGGCTCGTTACAAGGCTGGCGTGACAGGCATATGAAAATGGCGGTGGAGACGCCACCGCCATTCTAGGAAGTGCTGGTAGATCAGGCTGCGCGACGCTTGCGGTCGGGCGAGACCGCCTCGTTGGAAAGCTGCTTCACCGCTTCGTCGAGCTTCAGCGATTCCTGGTCGCGGGAGCCCAGCCGGCGGACATTGACGGTTTCCTCTTCCGCCTCGCGCTTGCCGCAGACGAGGATGACAGGGACCTTGGCCAGGGAATGCTCGCGCACCTTGTAGTTGATCTTCTCGTTGCGCAGGTCGGTCTCGGCCAACAGCCCCGCCGCCTTTAGCCGCTCGACGACCTTGATGGCGTATTGGTCCGCATCCGAGGTGATCGTCGCCACCACCACCTGCAGCGGCGCGAACCACAGCGGGAAATGGCCGGAATAGTTCTCGATCAGGATGCCGAGGAACCGCTCCATCGAGCCGCAGACCGCGCGATGCACCATCACCGGCTGCTTCTTCTCCGAGTCCGAGCCGATATAGAAGGCGCCGAAGCGCTCCGGCAGGTTGAAGTCGACCTGCGTGGTGCCGCATTGCCATTCACGGCCGATGGCGTCCTTCAGCACATATTCGAACTTCGGCCCGTAGAACGCGCCCTCGCCCGGATTGATCGAGGTCTTGATGCGGTTGCCCGAGCGCGTGCGGATCGTCTCCAGCACGTTGCTCATGATCGCCTCGGCGTGGTCCCAGGCCTCGTCGGTGCCGACGCGCTTGTCCGGCCGGGTCGACAGCTTCACGCTGACCTCGTCGAAGCCGAAATCGGCATAGGTCGACAGGATCAGGTCGTTGATGCGCAGGCATTCGGCCGCGAGCTGCTCCTCGGTGCAGAAGATATGCGCGTCGTCCTGGGTGAAGCCGCGTACGCGCATCAGCCCGTGCAGCGCGCCCGACGGCTCGTAGCGATGCACATTGCCGAATTCCGCAAGCTTGACGGGCAGTTCGCGGTAAGACTTCAACCCATGCTTGAAAATCTGCACGTGACCGGGACAGTTCATCGGCTTCAGCGCGAAGACGCGGTCGTCGTCGGTATCGTCGCCAGCGACAGTCACCTTGAACATCGCATCGCGGTACCAGCCCCAGTGGCCCGACGTCTCCCACAGGCTCTTGTCCAGCACCTGCGGCGCGTTGACCTCCTGATAGCCGTGCTCGTCGAGGCGGCGGCGCATGTAGTTGATCAGGTTCTGCACCATCTTCCAGCCCTTGGCGTGCCAGAAGACGACGCCCGGCCCCTCTTCCTGGAAATGGAACAGGTCCATCTCGCGGCCGAGCTTGCGATGATCGCGCTTCTCCGCCTCTTCTAGCAGCGTCTGGTAGGCCTCGAGCTGCGCCTGGTCGGCAAAGGCAGTGCCGTAGATGCGCGTCAGCATCGGATTGTTCGAGTCACCACGCCAATAGGCGCCCGCCACCTTCATCAGCTTGAAGGCATTGCCGATCTGCCCGGTCGAGGCCATGTGCGGACCGCGACACAAGTCGAACCACTCGCCCTGGGCGTAGATCTTGAGGTCCTGGTCTTCCGGAATGGCGTCGATCAGCTCGAGCTTGTAGCGCTCCCCCTTGTCGGCGAAGACCTTCTTCGCCTTCTCGCGCGACCACACTTCCTTGGTGAACGGCTTGTTGCGCGCGATGATCTCGCGCATCTTCTTCTCGATCACCGGGAAATCGTCCGGCGTGAACGGCTCGTTGCGCGCGAAGTCGTAATAGAACCCGTTCTCGATCACCGGCCCGATTGTCACCTGCGTTCCCGGCCACAGCTCCTGCACGGCCTCTGCCAGCACATGCGCCGTGTCGTGGCGGATGAGTTCCAGCGCGCGCGGATCCTCGCGGGTGATGATCTCGACCTTGCCGGACGTGCCCAGCGGATCGGGTAGATCGCGAACGGTGCCGTCGAGGCTATAGGCGACAGCCTTCTTGGCCAGCGACCTGGAGATCGATTCGGCAAGACCCGCGCCGGTCAGCGCCGCATCGTACTCGCGGACGGAACCATCGGGAAATGTCAGGGAAACCGAATTCGGCATCAGGGTTCTCCTATCCAGTCCCGCAAACGAGCGCGGGTGGTAAAATGCATGCCGCAGGATGCGTTGCGGCATGCAGAGGGTTAGCCGGAGGCGTCCGGCAGCGGCAGTCTTTTATGAGGAGTTTCCGCCGCCGTAAAGCCGCAAGCCGTTCTATTTGATAAGGCCGGGCAAATCCTTCAGGAACGCCGCCCGCGTCGCGAGGCCTTTCGGCTTATCGGTCCGTTTGGCATCGACGACCAGCCGGGCAAAGACGATGCGGCGGCCATTCTTCTCCGCCCAGCCGACGAACCAGCCGAGCGAGCGCTTGCCGTCCAGGCCGAGCCTGGTGCTGCCGGTCTTGCCTTGCACGGTCCAATCCCCTGCCGCGAAGGTCGGCAGGATCGCCCTGGTCATCTCATGCGCCTTCGCCGACACCGGCATCTTGCCTGCGAGCAGTTGGCGAAGGAACGCCGTCTGCTCGACCGGCGATATCTCGAGCGAGGAATTTATCCAGGATTGCGTCAGCCCGTTGTCCTTGCCCGCATCGCCCGAGACGTCCTTGTTGCCATAACCGAATTTCGACAGATAGAAGGCGAACTTCTCGGCGCCGAGACGCCGCGTGATCTCGCGCGAGTACCAGACGATGGAGTCGCGCTCCCAGATCGTCGGATCGACGGTCTTCTGGTCACGCTTCGCCGCCTTGAATTCCGGCTTGTAGTCCCAGCTCGGCGTGTGCCGATCGCTCAATATGCCGGCATCGTAGCCGATCAGCGCGAGCGGCACCTTGAACGTCGAGGCCGGGCTGACGCGCTTGTCGCAGGCGCCGTCCTGGTAAAGCGTTTCGCCGCTCTGTGAATCCTGGATCAGCGTGCAGTGGATATCGTCGAGCGGCGCCGATTGCGCCCGCACCGGTAAACCCAGCATCCATGCCAGAAGGAAGAGGACGATAGCGAAAATGAAGGGATAGCGGTCCATCTGGCGCATGGCGAAGTCACTCCGGAATGAGATTGCGGGAGCGGCTTAGCGAGGCGACTTGTCTCGATTTTGTCTCAAATTCGCAGTGTTTGTGCAGCTTCGCGTTAACCCTACCGGACGGTAAACAAAACTTAGACGATGACAGGCCTGCGAACTGTCTTGCCCGGCTGCGGGTCGGCCTTCAAAGCGCCATTTGGCTCAGCGGCAGGGCCGGCCGGATTTTCATTCACAGCTTTCGGCATATCGCGTGGCTGCGGCATCAGCCCGAGGAGTTCAGGCCGCAGCCCATCACCCCGCTTGGCGGCATGGGCGTGAATGGCCAGGAACAGCGACATCATGGGGAAACCTCGCATCTTGGAGGGCTCCAGTGTCGCTTCGGCCAGCGGGTGCCGCCACCCGTTTCGGGACAAGCCTCAGCTATTGGCTTCGCCGCGTTTCTTACCGATCCGCCAGTAGCGCCAGGGCATGAACCAGACATAGCGCTGGGCAAGCGTCTCCGGTACGCGGTCGATGCCGTGCGTTCCGAACGGACCGCAGCGCAGGACCCGGAACAGGCCCATCCAGCCACCGGCCCAAAGGCCATGGCGAGCTATCGCCTCATGCGCATATTCGGAGCAGGTCGGCAGGTGCCGGCAGCTGTTGCCGACGAAGCCCGAGAGCGTCAGTTGATAGAGGCGCACGAGCGACGTGCCCAGGATGCGCCCAGGCGTCTTGCGCCATGGCCCCGGCCAGTTGCGCCCGCTCTGCACCGGCCGGACGCCATGCGTATGCCCGGAATGGTCGCCCATTTCTCCGCAGCCTGTTTCACTGCGCGATAGATGTGGGCTCCGGCGCTGAAACGCAATGCCCTCATGGCCTGGAGCGCCGGACGGGATGGCTGCCGGTCCATGGGCGATGGTGAGAGGGAAGATCGCGACAGTTATGGTGGCCGCCGCGCACGACTTCGCCGTGCCATTGGAAGGTCGCTATCCGTATCACGTCGCTGAAAATGGCCAGGAACTCGTTCATGGCAGATCTCCTTCGAAACGGATTAGACTGCTGCTGGTCTTCCTGCTCAAACGAGTATAATTTCCGCTTTGAATAACTTGAGGTTATGCGAATGAAGCGAGGACGGCTGCCGCTGACGGCGCTCAGGAGTTTTGAGACGGCCGGCCGGCATTTGAGCTTCAGCCGGGCGGCCGAGGAGCTTTATGTCTCGCAGGCCGCGATCAGCCGTCAGATCCGCGAGCTCGAGACCTTCCTTGGGAGACCGCTGTTTCTGCGCCTCCATCGCCGCGTCGAACTGACCGATGCGGGACAAAGGCTGCTCGACCGATTGGTCAGGAGCTTCGACGACATCGACCGGGTGCTTTCGGAGCTTACGGCCTCACCGGCGCAAGCCGTCGTCCGTGTAAGCGTCGAACCGTCGCTTGCCGCCGTATGGCTGGTGCCGCGGCTCAATCGCTTCCGCCAATTACGGCCCGATATCGATGTGTCCCTCGAAGTCGATCCACGGCCGATCGAGTTCCGCAGCGATCAGCCCGAACTCGCCTTGCGTTTCAGCGCGCACGCCACGTCATGGCCGCGCAGCGAGGCCGAGCGCCTGGTCTCGACCGTCGATTCACCGGTTCTGTCGCCGGGGTTGTTGGCATCCGGCCCTCCCTTGGAGAAACCGATCGACCTTCGCCATTACACGCTGCTGCATGAGGAAAACCGCCAGGGTTGGGCGCGCTGGTTCCAGGCAGCCGGCGTGCCCGCCGATGCGGTACCCGCGCGTGGCCCCATGCTGGCCGACATCTCGCTGTCGAAACAGGCTGCGCTGCTCGGCCATGGCGTGGCGCTTGGCGATCTCCTCCAGGTCGGGGAAGAACTCGCGTCAGGCACTTTGATCAAGCCGTTCGGTATCGATGTCGCTTCCGGCGCCTACTGGCTGGTGGCCAGGAACCTGCGGAATCTGCCGGAGCCCGCCAAGGCTTTTGCCGACTGGATCCGAAACGAGTTCGCTGTGAACCGAAGAACTGCCTAAGTCCTATCCTTAGGCCGCCTGTCCGGCGCGCTTCTTCTCGATCTGGCCGATCGCATCGACCACCGCGTCGAAGGTCAGCATGGTCGAGGCATGGCGCGCCTTGTAGTCGCGCACCGGCTCCAGATATTTGAGGTCGGCGAAACGGCCATCGGGCGGTGCGCCGTTCTCCTTGAGCATCTTCAGCATGGTTTCGCGCACGGCGCGCAATTCGTCGGCGCGGGCGCCGACCACATGCTGGGCCATGATAGACGACGAGGCCTGGCCGAGCGCGCAGGCCTTCACGTCATGGGCGAAATCGGTCACCACGTCGCCATCCATCTTGAGGTCGACGGTGACCGTCGAGCCGCACAATTTCGAATGCGCCCTGGCCGTCGCGTCGGCATCGTCGAGCCGGCCGATCCGCCCTATGTTCCCGGCGAAACTGAGAATTTTCGCATTGTAGACGTCGTCGATCATATTTTTCCAATCCGTCGCCGCCGAGCGAACAGGCTTTGCCGCTCTCGCGTCTTCCTTTCGCGCCGCCAGAACCATATATAATAACCGCAGTCGGGCATCGACAAGGCGACGACAAGCCGTTGTCCCTGCCCATATGTTCACGCCGCTTGCGGGATGGAAATGGGCGATTTTCACCCAAAAGGTCGTGGTCCGTTCAACTCGTCCCACCTTTGAGTGGGACTACGGGAGACGCCTTTATGGATGCCGTCATCAAGAAAATCATGCCCCCGTCCGAATATCTGGACAAGCCTGTCACCGATCGTCCGAGCGAGGCTGAGGTCGAAGCCGCCGTGCGTACGCTTTTGCGTTGGACCGGCGACAATCCGGACCGCGAAGGCCTGATCGACACGCCAAAGCGTGTCACCAAAGCCTTCCGCGAAATGTTCAACGGCTATGACATGTGCCCGGCCGACGAGCTTGGCCGCACCTTCGAGGAAGTCGCCGGCTATGACGATCTCGTCATTGTCAGGGACATAAAGTTCCATTCGCATTGCGAGCACCACATGGTGCCGATCATCGGCAAGGCGCATGTCGGCTATCTGCCGGACGGCAAGGTCGTAGGCCTGTCGAAGATCGCGCGCGTCGTCGACATCTTCGCGCATCGCCTGCAGACCCAGGAAGCGATGACGGCGCAGATCGCCGGCGTCATCCAGGATGTTCTCAACCCGCGTGGCGTCGCCGTCATGCTCGAAGCCGAGCATATGTGCATGGCCATGCGCGGCATCCGCAAGCAGGGCTCGACCACGTTGACCTCGACCTTCACCGGCGTCTTCAAGGATACGCCCGAGGAGCAGGTCCGCTTCGTCACCATGGTGCGCGCCGGCTGATTTGCCGGCCGTCGCCTGCCCGAACATACAAGGACCGGCGATGTCGGCAGTCGAATTCCCAAAAGCTCCATCAGACAAGAAAGCGCTGGAGGAAGGCACCGTTCTTTCTCCGCGCTTCGATGCCGCGGGCCTCGTCACCGTCGTCGTCACCGATGCCGGCGACGGCATGCTCTTGATGGTCGCGCATATGAACGCCGAAGCGCTGGCGCTGACGCTCGAGACCGGGGTCGCCCACTACTGGTCGCGCTCACGCAACGCGCTGTGGAAGAAGGGCGAGACCTCGGGCAATTTCCAGCACGTCGTCGAGATGCGCACGGATTGTGACCAGGACGCGATATGGTTGCGTGTCAAAGTGTTGGGCCACGACGCAACCTGTCACACCGGCAGACGTTCCTGCTTTTATCGGACGGTGGGGCTGAACGACGGCAAGACGACGCTTGTCGACGACGGCAGCAGACCGCTGTTCGATGCGGACCATAGGTATCGGAAGCCGGTGTGAACCATTCAATATTCACAAACCACTCATATTCACTATTCTCAAATATCCTTGCGGTAGAAGGGATATGGGACAAGGGAGATCGTGATGCTCGAATGGGCGTCATTGCGCAGCAGATCTGACGTTCGGGAGGCCAACGGCCCCGCATCGTCCGGCGGCGCGTCTGACCCGAAGCCAGACAGGAAAGCCGGTATCTCGCTGGCGCTCGGCGGCGGATGCGCCCGCGGCTGGGCCCATATCGGCGTGCTGCGCGCGCTTGACGAGGCCGGCATCGAAGTATCGATGATCGCCGGCACCTCGATCGGCGCGCTGGTAGGCGGCTGCTACCTTGCCGGCAAGCTCGACGAACTGGAAGAATTCGCCAGAAGCCTGACCAAGCGGCGCATTTTCGGCCTTCTCGATCTCAATCTTCGCGGCAGCGGCCTGTTCGGCGGCATGAGGCTCGATCAGCGCCTGCGCGAGCACCTCGACGGCGCCCGTTTCGAGGACTTGTCGAAACCTTTCGTCGCCGTCGCGTCTGAAATCCGCACCGGCCATGAGATATGGCTGTCGAGCGGCTCGCTCGTCACCGCCATGCGCGCCTCCTATGCGCTGCCGGGCGTCTTCGAGCCGGTGGCCTGCAACGGCCGTATGCTGGTCGACGGCGCGCTGGTCAATCCGGTGCCGGTCTCGGTCTGCCGCGCCTATGAGCAGCCGCTCGTCGTGGCGGTCAACCTGCATTACGACCTGTTCGGCCGCGCCGCCGTCATCAAGCACAGCGCCGGCGAACTGCTTGTCGAGAACGACGCGCCGCGCCCCGGCCAGGTCAATCCCCAATCACACCAGACCCGCCTTGGTATCACCGGCGTCATGGTCGAGGCCTTCAACATCATCCAGGACCGGATTTCGCGCGCCAGGCTTGCCGGCGATCCGCCGGATATGTCGCTGCAGCCCAAGCTCAGCCATATCGGCTTGACGGAATTCCATCGCGCCGACGAGGCGATCAGCCTCGGCTACCAGGCGACGAAGTCCCAGATCAACGAACTGACCCGGCTGCAGACCGTTCTGGTCTGAATCTACCCCTATTGCGTCGTTAAGCTAGCGCCGCATCGCTGATGCGAAACTGCACCGTGCGGTTGCCGTTCCAGTAATTGCCCGAGAGCGAACCGGCGATATGCACGGTCCTGCCCCTGTTTTTGAACAGGAATTCACCGAGCGCGGTGTCGACGGCACGGAACGCCATGGCCTGGATTTTGCCGCCGCTTTGCGACTGCAGGTCCACGCGGATGTGGTTGGTGCCGATCGCGCGCGCGTCGGCCAGCCGATGGCGCGGCAGCACGAACACCGGTGCGATGTGTCCGGCGCCGAACGGCCCGGCTTTCTCCAGCGCGTCGAGCAGCGCGATGGTGGCGCCCTCGGCGGCCAAGGCGCCGTCGATCGCCAGGCTCTCCTCGTTCTGCAGCCGGAACACGTCGGCCGCGGCGCGCTCCTCGAAGAAGGCGCGCAGTTCGCCCAGCTTGGCGCGCTCGACGGTGATGCCCGCCGCCATTGCGTGCCCGCCGCCCTTGACGATCAGCCCGGCCTCGGCCGCCTCGCGGACCAGCCGACCGAGATCGAAGCCGGTCACCGAACGGCCCGAGCCCGTGCCGATGCCGGTCGAATTGAACGCGATGGCAAAGGCAGGCCGGCGCGCATAATCCTTGAGCCGAGAAGCAATCAGCCCGACGATGCCCGGATGCCAGGTGTTGCTGGCGGTGACGATGACCGCCGGGCCGTTGCCGCCGGCAAGCTCCGCATCGGCCTCGGCGCGCGCCTGCGCCAGCATCTCCTGCTCCATCTGCTGCCGTTCCTGGTTCAGCCGGTCCAGCGTCTCGGCAATCCCTGTCGCCTCGACGGGATCGTCGGTCGCCAAAAGCCGGCTGCCGAGCGCGGCATCGCCGATGCGGCCGCCGGCATTGATGCGCGGGCCGATCAGGAAGGACAGATGGAAAGTGTTGATCGGCTCGCCGATGCGTGAAACCCGCGCCAGCGCCGCCAACCCCTCGTTCTTCTGCTGGCGCGCCACCTGCAGCCCCTTGACCACGAAGGCCCGGTTGACCCCGGTGAGCGGCACCACGTCGCAGACCGTCGCCAGCGCCACCAGGTCGAGCATTGAAAGCAGGTCGACCGGCGCGGCGTCCGGCAGCCTCGCGCGCAGCACCTTCGCCGTCTGGACAAGACACAGGAAGACGACGCCTGCGGCGCACAGATGCCCCTGCCCCGACAGGTCGTCCTCGCGATTGGGGTTGACCACGGCGTCCGCGGCCGGCAGCGGGCCGCCGACCTGGTGATGGTCGAGCACCACGACATCGGCGCCGGCCTCTCTGGCCGCGTCGATCGAGGTCGCGCTGTTGGTGCCGCAGTCGACGGTGACGATCAGCTTCGCGCCGCGCGAGATCAGCTCCCGCATCGCTTCCGGATTGGGTCCGTAGCCCTCGAAGATGCGGTCCGGGATGTAGATTTCCGACGGCACCGAAAAATGCGTGAGAAAGCGCTTGATGAGCGCCGACGATGCCGCGCCGTCGACGTCATAGTCGCCGAAGATCGCCACTTTCTCGCGGGCGACGATCGCATCGGCCAGCCGCGCCGCCGCTTTCTCCATATCGGTCAGCGATGCCGGGTTCGGCAGAAGCTCGCGAATGGTCGGATCGAGGAAACGCTCGGTCTGCTCCACGCTGACGCCGCGCCCGGCAAGCACCCGCGCCACGATGTCGGGCACGCCACGGCCTTGCGCGATCGCGAGCGCGGCCATGTCCTGCCGCTCGGTCAGCCGGTGTTCCCAGGAAACACCGGTCGCCGACTGCCTGACATCGAGGAAGAACCGTTTCTCGCCGGTCATGCGACGCGCCGTCTGCACATCATTGCTGCGCAGATATCAACATGCGACGTCCAGAGCAATTGCGGGGAAGCGAGCAACCCAGGGAAAGGTGTGGAACGTTTTCCCCGAATTGCGGCAAAAACGCTCGGGCTAAGCGAGATCAGAACTTATCCAGATCCTGGTGCCTGGCCTTGATCTCGCGCACCGTGCGCGAGGACGAGCGCAGCACGATGGTGTGGGTGGTGATGAAGGTGCGGCCGAACTTCACCCCGTCGAGCAAATTGCCGTCGGTGACGCCGGTCGCCGCGAACAGCACGTCGCCGCGCGCCATGTCCTGGGCGCGGTAGATCCGCTTCGGGTCGGAAATGCCCATCTTCTGCGCCCGCGCCACCTTCTGCGGCGTGTCGAGGATCAGCCGGCCCTGCATCTGTCCGCCCGTGCAGCGAAGTGCGGCCGCCGCCAGCACGCCTTCCGGCGCGCCCCCGGTGCCGAGATAGATGTCGATGCCGGTCTCGTCCGGATCGGTGGTGTGGATGACGCCGGCGACATCGCCGTCGCCGATCAGCCGGATCGCCGCACCCGTGGCGCGCACGGCGTCGATCAGCTTGGCGTGACGCGGCCGGTCAAGGATGCAGGCGGTGACGTCGGAAACGGCCACGCCCTTGGCTTTGGCCAGATTGGCGAGGTTCTCAGCTGGCGAGGCGTCGATGTCGATCAGGCCTTCGGGATAGCCGGGACCGATGGCGATCTTGTCCATGTAGACGTCCGGCGCGAACAGCAGGCTGCCCTTCTCGGCAATGGCGATGACGGCCAGCGCGTTGGGCAGGTTCTTGGCGCAGATCGTCGTGCCCTCGAGCGGATCGAGCGCGATGTCGACGGCCGGGCCTTTGCCGCTGCCGACCTCCTCGCCGATATAGAGCATCGGCGCCTCGTCGCGCTCGCCTTCGCCGATCACCACGGTGCCCTTGATGGCCAGCCGGTTGAGCTCCTGGCGCATGGCGTCGACCGCCACCTGGTCGGCGGCCTTCTCGTCACCGCGCCCGCGCAGCCTTGCCGCCGCGACCGCCGCCCGCTCGGTGACGCGCACGACTTCCATGGTAAGGATCCGGTCGAGGCCGGCGGCGATGTTCTGGGCTATATTCATGAACAGGCATTCCTCGTGAAACTCAGCCTCCCGCCAGAGGCGCGCTTCTTCTGGCAAAGCTCCATGACAACGGCAAGACTTGCCCCGTCAATTTTTGAAATGACAGCAAAATCAATCGATTGAAGACGGAATCGGACTCGGCTATTCCGCCCGCTCGATGCGGATCACCTGCGGCTTGTCGGTCAAATGACCGTCTTTGGTGATGCCTTCGACGGCCTTGCGCACGGCCGCTTCCGTCGTCTCGTGGGTAACGAGGATGACGGTCTTCTGCGCCTGCGTTTCCGGGCCGGCTGCCTGCTGGACGATCGATTCCAGCGAGATGTCGTTGTCGGCCATGCGTTTGGCGATGGCCGCGAAGACGCCGGTGCGGTCATGCACGGTCAGCCGGATGAAATAGCCGCCGGCATGGCTGCGCATCCGCGCCTTCTTGTAGGGCTTCAGTTCCTTCGCCGGCCAGCCGAAGACCGGGCCGTGCTGGAAGCCCGGCCGGCTCTTGGCGATGTCGGCGATGTCGCCGACGACCGCCGAAGCGGTGGCATTGCCGCCCGCGCCCGGACCCGAGAGCAGGAGCTCGCCCAGGATGTCGGTCTCGATCGCCACCGCGTTGGTGACGCCATGCACCTGCGCGATGACCGAAGCCGTCGGCACCATGGTCGGGTGCACGCGCTGTTCGATGCCGCTGTCGGTGCGCTGCGCGACGCCGAGCAGCTTGATGCGGTAGCCGAGATCGCCCGCCGCGCGGATGTCGGCCTGGGTGATGTTGGAGATGCCTTCCATATAGATGTCGCCGGCGGCGATCCTGGTGCCGAAGGCAAGGCTGGTCAGGATCGACAATTTGTGCGCTGTGTCATGGCCTTCGATATCGAAGGTCGGATCGGCTTCGGCATAGCCGAGCCGCTGCGCGTCCTTCAGGCAGGCGTCGAAGGCGATGCCTTCGGCTTCCATGCGGGTCAGGATGTAGTTGCAGGTGCCGTTGAGGATGCCGAAGACACGGGTCACCGCGTTGCCCGCCATCGCCTCTCGCATCGTCTTGATGACCGGGATGCCGCCGGCCACCGCCGCCTCGTAGTTGAGCAGCACGCCCTTCTTCTCGGCGACCTCGGCAAGCGCCACGCCATGCTTGGCAAGCAGCGCCTTGTTGGCGGTCACGACATGGCGCCCGGCCTCGAGCCCCGCCTTCACCGACAGCCGCGCCGGCCCCTCGTCGCCGCCGATCAGTTCGACGAAGACGTCGATATCGGCCCGCTCGGCCATCTTGACCGGATCGTCGAACCATTTCGCGGCGCTCAGATCGATGCCGCGGTCGCGTTTCGGATCGCGGGCCGAAACGGCGGTCACGACGATGTCGCGACCGCACTGCCGGGCAAGCTCGGCCGCCTTGTCGCGCAGCACGCGTGCCACCGAGGCGCCTACCGTGCCGAGGCCGGCAATTCCAACGCGCAACGCTTCAGCCATGTCCGGCGACGCCCCTCAAACTTGCAAAAAATGTCAGGTGCAAAAAATGTCAGGCAACTCAACGACGAGCGGCTAAAGGCACCACATTGTTGGGCTGCTTGGCGGTGGTCGCGAGGAACTTCTTGATGTTGCGAGCGGCCTGGCGGATCCGGTGCTCGTTCTCGACCAGCGCCACGCGCACGTAGTCGTCGCCATGCTCGCCGAAGCCGACGCCCGGCGCCACCGCGACATCCGCATGCTCGATGAGCAGCTTGGAGAATTCGAGCGAGCCGAGATGGCGGAACGGCTCCGGGATCGGCGCCCAGGCGAACATCGAGGCCGCGGGCGCGGGAATGGTCCAGCCGGCGCGGCCGAAGGAATCGACCATCACGTCGCGCCGCTTGTGGTAGACCTCGCGCACCTCCTCGATGTCGGCGCCGTCGCCGTTCAGCGCATGCGCCGCCGCAACCTGGATCGGTGTGAACGCGCCATAGTCGAGATAGGACTTCACCCGCGTCAGCGCCGAAATCAGCCGCTCGTTGCCGACCGCGAAACCCATGCGCCACCCGGGCATGGAAAAGGTCTTCGACATCGAGGTGAACTCGACGCAGACATCCATCGCGCCCGGCACCTGCAGCACCGACGGCGGCGGATTGCCGTCGAAATAGATTTCCGAGTAGGCGAGATCCGACAAGATGATGATGTCGTTCTTCTTCGCGAAGGCGACCACGTCCTTGTAGAAGTCGAGCGAGGCGACAAGCGCCGTCGGGTTCGACGGATAGTTGAGGATCAGCGCCAGCGGCTTCGGGATCGAATGGCGGATGCCGCGCTCGACCGCCGGGATGAAGCCGTCATCGGGCTCGACCTGCAGCGAGCGGATCACCCCGCCCGACATGATGAAGCCGAAGGCATGGATCGGATAGGTCGGATTGGGGCACAGGATGACGTCGCCGGGCGCGGTGATCGCCTGTGCCATGTTGGCGAAGCCCTCTTTCGAGCCGAGCGTCGCCACCACTTGCGTGTCGGGGTTGAGCTTCACGCCGAAGCGGCGCTGATAATAACTCGCCTGGGCGCGGCGCAGGCCGGGAATGCCGCGCGACGACGAATAGCGATGCGTGCGCGGGTCGCGCACCACTTCGCACAATTTGTCGACGATGGCTTTCGGCGTCGGCAGATCCGGATTGCCCATGCCAAGGTCGATGATGTCGGCGCCGCGCGAACGGGCGCTGGCCTTCAGCCGATTGACCTGCTCGAACACGTAGGGCGGAAGCCGGCGTACCTTGTGAAATTCTTCCATTTCAGTTCCAGACGATCAAAAGGGGCGCTTTCGGCGCGCGATATAAACCTAATTGCAACTAGGGTCGAGAGCAGGGTCGCATTTGCCCTCGATCTGCTTCAGCGTGTCGTCGCCATGCGTCTTGGCCAAGGTGCTGAGTGCCGCCGCATTCGCCGGTGCCTTGACGCCGCTGCCCTTGGCGATCTGTGCCTGCTCCTTGGCCTTGAGCTGGGCGAGGTTCGCGGCCGTCTCTTCCTTGGTGAGTTGCTTGGCGGCGACCGGCGGCGGGACATTGAGGTTCGGATAGGAGCCGGTATCCTTCGGGCCTTCGGTCAAGGCCGTCGGCGCATTGGTCGTGCTAGTGCTCGTGCAGCCGCCGGCGGGCAGCAGCACGCCGACCAGCCCCGCCACGGCCGCCATGCGGCAAATCGAACCCGCGTCGAGAAAAAAAGTCCGGCCAACATTAATCGTCATATTGTTTTCCTGGCAGCCGGGTTACAGCAAATTGGACCCGGTCAGATGTCCCATGGTAATATGTCAAGAAAACGCTCCGGGAGGAACCCCGCGAACCATGTCCAAACCTGACGATTCGGACAAAGCGGAAAATGGCGGACCTTCGGCCATCGAGCAATATCTGGTGAAGGATCCCGAGCGCTTCGCCCTGAACATGGCGCGCATGATCGAGCAGGCCGGCAAGGCGGCTTCCGCCTGGGCCGAACCGCGCGAGAAGGGTGAAGTGCGCGACCATGTCGCCGAACCGGTCGTCGACATGGTCAAGACCTTCTCCAAGCTCTCGGAATACTGGCTGGGCGATCCGCAACGCGCGCTCGAAGCGCAGACGCGACTCTTCGCCGGCTATATGACCGTCTGGGCGAACGCCATCCAGAAAGTCAACCCCAACGCCGAGGCGCCGCGGGACGCGGTTCAGCCCGAACGCGGCGACAAGCGCTTCCAGGACCCGGAATGGGGCCGCAACGCCTTCTTCGATTTCCTCAAGCAGGCCTATCTCGTCACCTCGCACTGGGCGAACGAGCTTGTCGAGCATGCCGAGGGCCTGGACGAGCACACCCGCCACAAGGCGAGCTTCTACGTCAAGCAGGTGTCGAACGCGATCGCGCCGTCGAACTTCATCTTGACCAATCCGGAGCTGTTCCGCGAGACCGTCGCCTCGAACGGCGAGAACCTCGTGCGCGGCATGAAGATGCTGGCCGAGGACATCGCCGCCGGCCGGGGCGACCTGAGGCTGCGCCAGGCGGATTACACGCCCTTCGAAATCGGCAAGAACATCGCCACGACGCCCGGCAAGGTCATCGGCCGCAGCGACGTGGCCGAGATCATCCAATACGACCCGGTGACGGAGACCGTGCTGAAACGGCCGCTGCTGATCTGCCCGCCATGGATCAACAAATTCTATATCCTCGACCTCAACCCGCAGAAATCCTTCATCCGCTGGGCGATCGAGCAGGGCCACACCGTCTTCGTCATCTCCTGGATCAATCCCGACGAACGCCACGGGACCAAGGGCTGGGAGGCCTATATCCGCGAAGGCCTGCAATTCGGCCTCGACATGGTGGAGAAGGCGACCGGCGAAAAAGAGGTCAACGCCATCGGCTACTGCGTCGGCGGCACGCTGCTTGGCGCCGCGCTTGCCCTGTTGGCGCAGGAGGGTGACCACCGCATCAAATCGGCCACCTTCTTCACCACGCAGGTCGACTTCACCCATGCCGGCGACCTCAAGGTGTTCGTCGACGAGGACCAGGTCGCAGCCGTCGAGCGCTCGATGAGCGAAAAGGGCTATCTGGAAGGCACCAAGATGGCGACCGCCTTCAACATGCTGCGCTCGGGCGACCTGATCTGGCCCTACGTCGTCAACAACTACATGCGCGGCAAGGAGCCCCTGCCCTTCGACCTGCTCTACTGGAATTCCGATTCCACGCGCATGGCGGCGGCCAACCACTCGTTTTATCTGCGCAATTGCTATCTCGAGAACAATCTCTCGCGCGGCGTGATGGAGCTTGCCGGGCGCATGGTCTCGCTGGCCGACATCACGATTCCGGTCTACAACCTGGCCACGAAGGAAGACCACATCGCGCCGGCGCTTTCGGTGTTTCTGGGATCGCAGTTTTTTGGCGGCGACGTCGAATATGTGATGGCGGGTTCCGGCCACATCGCCGGCGTCGTCAACCCGCCCGCCGCCAGGAAATATCAGTACTGGACCGGCGGCAAGCCGGTGGGTGACTTCAACGCGTGGCTCGCCGCGGCGCACGAGCATCCCGGCTCCTGGTGGACGCACTGGCAACACTGGATTGAGAACCAGGACGACATCCGCGTACCCGCCCGAAAACCGGGCAAGCGTATGAAAACCTTGGGGGATGCGCCGGGCACCTATGTCAAGGTGCGCGTGTAACAGACTGTAATGTCTGGTGAGTTGACGCCCCGCCCAAACAGGGCGAAATGGTGGCGTCAATCGTTCGGCGGCCTCAAATCGGCGTTCGACGCAGAATAATTCCGAGGCTTGCAGATTCGACACACGTCCCGTTCCGGTTGGGAACAGGAGGGTTATCGCGGCGCCGTTCTGGAGTGGCGCGGCGATAACGAACCGACCGGATACCGAGGGGGAATTTATTTTGAAATCAGTAGGTTGGCGTCTTGCACGAGGGGAAAGCCGCAGCATTGCGGCGGCGCTTTTCTCCGTGCTTCTGGCCTCCTGCACATCGACCGGCGACCCGACGATGTCGGTCGTTTCGCCCGCCTACAATTCGACCGCGACCGAAATGAGCGCGTCATCCAGCGCCAAGACCGCGGCTTCGGCCGATTCGTCGTTGCAGGCATCGGCGCCCACTGACCCGGCAGCGACCGTGATGAGCGAGAGCGATACGCCCCTGCCTGAGAAGGTCGCCTATGTGCCGGAGACGCGGCCGGACGGCACCTTCCCCATCGCCATCCCTGCCGGCGCCCAGGCCATTGCCGGAAGCACGCCGCAACCGCTGGTTCAGCAGGCGCAAACGGCGCAACAGACGCAAGCCGTCGCCCAGCAGGTCGCCGCCGGGGATGCCGCCGCCGTCGCGTCGAAGGCGCAGGCGACCACGCAAGCCATGAGCAACGGCGTCTATGTGACCGCCGGCGAGCCTGCGCAGCCGCAGATCGCCGCGCCGAAGAAGAGCCTGTTCGCCTCGCTTTTCAGCACCACGCCGGCTGCGGCCGCGCCCGCCCCCCTGATCAACAACGCGCGCTCCGGCGACCAGCCGGCGGCGCAGGCCAAGACCACGCCGCCGCCGGCCAAGCCGATCGTGACGCTGGCCTCGGCGACCCCGGCCGAGAAGCCGGTGCAACTGGCCTCGCTCGACGACCCGGCCAATCACATCACCGGCGCCGACGCTCTCCCCGGCGTGCGCCAGACGGCGCTGTTCGAGATCAAGCGCAAGTCCGGCATCGACGACGAGAGCGACGTCGACCTCAATGAGGACGAGGGCGGCGGTTCCTACCAGGTGGCGTCGGCCGCCGGCATGGCGAGACTCGCGCCAAATGGTCTTTTGAAGCAGAATGAAAGCGTCGACGTCGCCTGCCTCAAGCCTTCGCTGGTGCGGGTGCTGAAGACGATCGAGGGCCATTTCGGCCGCAAGATGATCGTCACCTCCGGCTATCGCGATCCCTCGCGCAACCGCCGCGCCAACGGCGCCAAGAACTCGCTGCACATGTACTGCGCCGCCGCCGACATCCAGGTGCCGGGCGTCTCGAAGTGGGAGTTGGCGAACTACGTCCGCACGATGCCGGGCCGCGGCGGCGTCGGCACCTACTGCCACACCGAATCCGTCCATGTCGACGTCGGCCCCGAGCGCGACTGGAACTGGCGCTGCCGCCGCCGCAGCGGCGGTGGCGAGGACGGCTGAGCCTGCCCGCCGTTCGTGCACGTCCGGCGCTTTTTTCGTCTAAAGCCACGCGTTTCACGGCGCCGTGAAAAAAGTTGTCGCATGTGGCTGCGGATGGGTTGCCGGTTGGCAACAACGCAATTATAAGCCGCTTCGTCTGAGCGCGCCCATCGTCTAGCGGTTAGGACACCGCCCTTTCACGGCGGTAACAGGGGTTCGATTCCCCTTGGGCGTACCAGTCTTTTCAAAGACATTTGAGGACCGTCGAGCGGCGATCAGGGGCCTAACGCCTGAGGATTATCTGAGGCAGAACCTACCGACCGATCCGCTCAACAGCCAAATCGACAGTTTCATTTCTGTGTGCGACCGCTTCGATGAGCCTTTGGATAGCCTCACCGGAGGCGGCGCGGCTGGAAATTTCACTCCGGATCGGACCTTCATGCAATTGATGAAGCAGCGAGAAACCCTCCTGGGTTACATCCGAGGTTGGGTTGGCAAAGGCCTGGCCACATAGTAGGGGGCCATCGTTTCACTTGCGCAATTCATCAGGACTTCTTGTTGCCGTCGGGATTTGGTGCCGGTGCCTCTCGTACGTCTCGCGGTGGCTTATCGACATGTTCAGGCTCTGGCGATCCTTCCTGATCGGGAACAGGGCCCTTTTTCTGGTCGGACTTCGGCTGCGGTTCTTTGACCTTGGTAGGCATATCGACGTAACTGGTTAACCCGCACTCTCGTTCCGCTTGCGGAGTGAAATTGCACGTACAGATGGCCGAGAGATGCCCATTGTACTCCCTCTCGACGGAACAGGCCTCGGACGTCTTGTTCGCTTCGGATTGGCAACCGACGGGAGGCGTCATGGAGCGCGGCCAGGTCTGGTTCATTGCGGCAGTCGGTGCGACAATGGGCTCTCGGGGGCAGAAACCCGCCGTTAACGCCATTCACGGCTGACAGGGTGTAGGCTCCCAACCGAAGGTGTAGCTTCTCCTCGCTCCCAACCGTGGAGGCAAGAATGAACTTGCTTCGGATAGCGCTGCCGTGCGCGGCGATGATTGGCCTGGCAGGCGCTTCGCCTGTTCGCGCCGACGATCAACCTGTCCAGCCGAATAGCCAGCCAGCGACGGAACCGTCGCCGGCAATTCATTGCGAGGGGCAAAATTGCCTGCCCCCGGCCGAGGATCCGGTCCTCGACTGCAAGGGCCCGGATTGCACGCCGGCTCCGGCGACTGACCAGACGCCTGCCCCGGAGATCCAAAAGGTCAAGTAAATGGCATCAGCCGGCGTCTGGGATTACGTGCAAGCCGGGAAAGCGGCGCTGGTCGCCGATCAATCCGGAACCATGGGCGCCGGCTCTTCGCACCGATAAACCATGCACCGACCGTCACTGGCCGGGACATAGTCGACCATCGGCACGTAGGGAGCATCGCACTCGTTGCCGAACTGGCGGACGTAGCGATCATAGGTGTTCGCTCCGGTGCTCAGCACCGCCGCATGCTGGCTCTGGATCAGCGCCTGGGTCTGCGCGCAGGTCATCTTGCGCGTGTCGGGCCTCGCATCGGCGAAATTTGTGGCGGCAACGATCATCGCTGCCGCGCAAAACGCAATCTTGCGTATGGGCATGGTGGCATCCTCGCAAAACATCGTATCGCAAATTCGCATCTTGCGACGCCGCTCCGCAACAGCGGTGCGGTCACGATGCAGCGAGCAAAGCCTTGAAAAGGCGTTTGAAAGCCCGCGCCAAGGGTCTGGAATTGCCCGAGGACGAACGACGTCAGGTTGTTGCAAACACCACCGTCTGCAGCAACCCTCCCCCCTGCCTGTTCTCCAGCGTGATCGTGCCGCCGTAGCGCTCGATGATCTCCTTCGCGATCGCGAGCCCCAGCCCAGCGCCCGGAATGAATTGCGTGCGCGCCGGATCGACCCGGAAGAACGGCTCGAAGGCCTTGTTCAACAGGTCCGGCGGAATGCCGGGGCCGCGGTCGGCGATGGTGAGAGCCGCTTGGCCGCCCCGCCCCGCAAGCGCGAGGGAGCAGCTCTTGCCGTGCGTGGCGGCGTTGACGATCAGGTTGCGCAGCGCGCGGCGCAAGCCAAGCGCGCCGGCTTTGACCGATACGTGATCAAGGTGGTCGATCGTCACCGCGTGGCCAAGCGAGACCATCTCGACCTCGATATCGCGGACCAGCCTGTCCAGTTCCACCGGCTCGACCGCGTCCTGGTTCACCTCCTCGCGCACCAGGCGGATGGCGCTGTCGGCGATGCGATCGAGCTCGTCGAGATCGCTCAGCCATTTTTCGCGGTCTTCGTCGAGGAACTCGGCCCTGAGCCGCATCCTGGTCATCGGCGTGCGCAGGTCATGACCCGCGGCCGCGACAAGGCGCATGCGGCTTTCCATCGCGGTCTTGAGCCTTTCCGACAGCTCGTTGAGCGCACGCGCCGTCGCCCTGACTTCGGCGGGTCCTTTCTCCGGCACAGCCGCCAGCACCCCATCCGATCCGATCTTGCTGACGGCGGCTTCCAGCATCTCCAGCGGCCGCACCAGCACACCGGTAAAGTAGATCGAGACCGGCGTGGCGCCGAGCACGATCAGCGCCATCCAGCCCGCCAGCCCGTACCAGACATCGCGCGGCGGACCGAAATCGGGAACGTCGACGATCATCCAGCGATTGCCAGGCAGAGCGACCGAGGCGACCATGCCCGGCCCGCCGACGTTACGGGTGACGACAGCCGAAACATCGACGCCGTCATGCTGCAGGATATCGTTCAGCACGCGCGTGTGCTTGCGGTCCTCGATACCGGGGGCCGGACTGCCGCTGACGGTGATCGGCGCGTCGCGCGCGGTCTGCGCGTGGCCGGGAGCCAGTTGCACCATATACTGGATCTGGTGGGCCAGTGGCCCCATGATCAGTTCGGGCGACGGACCGCCGAGCACCTTGACGGCAACGAATGTCGCGAGGCCCACGACACCGAGGATCGAAACGACGAGAAGGATGATCAGCCGCCGGCGCAGCGAGGTCATGTGCCCGCCTCCGTCGTCGGGGCGCGGTACTCCATCGTCTCGACGCGCGCGGTCAGCTGATAGCCGCCATTGCGCACCGTCTTGAACAGCGCCGCCTCGCCCGCTTCGGCAAACTTCTTGCGCAGCCGGCTCACCAGCACGTCGACGGAACGCTCCAGCGGATCGCGCTCGCGGCCCTGCGTCAGGTCGAGCAACTGGTCGCGCGACAAAAGCCGGCCGGGACGGTCGAGGAAAACCTGCAGCAGGTCGAACTCGGCGCCGGTAAGATCGATCAAGGCGCCATCGGCATCCATTACCTTGCGCGTGTCCGGCTCCAGCCGGTAGCCGGCGAACTGGTAGACGCGCACCTTGGGCGGAGCGGCCTCCTCGGGCGCCGAGCGCCTGAGCACGGCGCGGATGCGGGCCGACAGCTCGCGCGGGTTGAACGGCTTGCCGAGATAGTCGTCGGCGCCGAACTCCAGCCCGATGATGCGGTCGACATCCTCTTTCAGCGCCGTCAGCAGGATGACCGGGATGTGCGGCTTGCGGTCACGCAGGCTCCTGCAGATGTCGAGACCCGAGCCATCGGGCAGCATGACGTCGAGCACGACAAGATCGAACTGGCCGGCGCCCAGCTTCTGCTCGCACTCGCGCCTGTCCGCCGCCACCGAGACGCGAAAGCCCTGGCCGTCCAGATAGCGCCCGAGCAGCGTGCGGATCTCGCGGTCGTCGTCGACGACGAGGATGTGGGGTTGTGCCTGCATATCCGGCCCGTTTCACCTTGCCCGTTATCGTTGCCCGTCTATCACTGCTTGTCCCTGATTATAGGAAGTGCCGCGCGCCAACGGCACGAAAAATTGCAACCGAACGTTTCCCGCAAGGCGCCGGAAACGTTCGGAAACAAATCTCCTTTTTGCGGAAACCTTCGGCAACACGCCGACGCGAAGCGGCAAAAGTCGCTTCCTATCCTCCCCGCATCCGAAGCATGCAGGAAAGGATAACGTCATGCGAAGCAGACTTTTGGCGCTCGGCCTGTTCTCGGTTGCGGCGATCCACCCGGTGCTGGCCGCCCAGCCCGAGCCCGGCGCACCGGGCGACCAGCCGCCGGCCTTCGACCGGCAGGACGATGCTGGCCCAGGCCCGATGCGCTGGCACGGACAGCACTGGGCGATGCGGCATGGACCGGAGGATTTCGGCCCTCGTCGCATGGGACCGCCGCCCGAAATGCTCGCGGCGCACCTTTCGTTGCTCGAGACCCGCATCGGCATCCGCTCCGAACAGCTTGACGCCTGGCGCGATTACACCAGCGCGCTGCAGGCGGTGCTGGCGCCGCCGGCACGACCGGACTTCGGCCTGGGCGGCACCGGCGGTCCGGATCCCGACAGACCTGCGCCAAGTGCTGCCCGCGATCCCTTCGCGTTCCAGGAAAAGCTGGCCGACGAAGTCACGACGCGCGCCGCTTCGGCGGCCAAGCTGAAGGACGCGATCACTGCGCTCCGCTCCAAGCTGACACCCGAACAGCTTGAAATCCTCGCTTCGGCGGATCGGCCGCATGGCCCGCCCCCCGGCCCGTGGGATGATCCGCCGGATGCAGCCGGCCCCGGAGGTCTGCCCGATCACGGCGGACAGCTCCCTCCACCCCTACCCCGGAATGGCGAGCAACTCTGACCGGCTGCGCCGGCCGGCCCCCTGACCCACCCGTTCAAGGGCCGGCCGGTACTTTCTGCGAGTTGGCGGACGCGTCCGCGCGACCGCCAACTCGCATGGAGCGCATTATGATGTGGGAAGCCCTGATGATGCTGCGGCTGCTTGCCTCCCTGGGCTCGCCCTTGACGACCCGCCCCGGCGCCGGCGCCAGGCAGCGGATCGTGTCGAAGCAGGCACTGCAGGGGGCGATCCGGCTGAGCTTCGCCGCTTACCGCCTGTCGCTTCCGATCTCGCCTTCGAACACCGAAAATCATGATCAGAAAATTGCGTAAAAGCCATCTTCTCCTCGTCGCCATACTGGCCGCGGCCGCTGTCGCCGCGATGCTGAAGGCCTATGGCCGCGGCGCGCCGGAGCCGGACGTCGGGAAAGCCGCGCCTGCTCAGGCTGCCACGCTCACCGTTTCGGTGGAGCGGGTCCATCCCAAGGCGGTCACATCGTCGATCAGCGCCACCGGCACCGTCGCCGGCACCGGCACCGGCTTCCTCAATGACGGCAATCTCGTGCGTGTCGCCGCCGGCCAAGCGACGGCTGCCGATGCCGCAAGCGCGGCGGAGCAGACGCGATGAATGCCATCTCCTCCTGGTCGATAGTGGCGCTGCCGCTGTCGGTCGGCGGCGCGCTTGGCTTCCTGCTCGTCACCGGCAAGGCACTTGGCATCTCGCCGTTGATCGGCATACTGATGCTGATGGGCATCGCGGCCAAGAACTCGATCCTGCTCGTCGAATATGCCCTGGTCGCCGAGAAGGAGCATGGCATGAGCCGCTTCGAGGCACTGCTCGACGCCGCCCGCAAGCGAGCCCGGCCAATCGTCATGACATCGATCGCCATGGGCGCCGGCATGTTGCCGATCGCGCTTGGCATCGGCGCCGACGCCGAGACCCGGGCGCCGATGGCGATCGCCGTGATCGGCGGGCTCATCTCCTCGACCGTGCTCAGCCTCGTCTACGTGCCGGTGGTCTACACCTTCATGGACGACATCCAGGGCTTCCTCGTCCGCCACCTCAGCAAGCTGTTGGTCGAAGCGCCCGGCGCGATCGGCCAAGCGGGAACCGCAACTCCAGCGAAAGATCCAGCCAATGCATATCAAGCCTGATCGCTCTCAGTTGCTGGCGAGGCCGCGCCGCCTGTCTTCCTGGGCGGGAATTCTGTGCGCCGCGCTTCTCCTGGCGGCCTGCTCGCAGGAAAAGAGCCAGGTGCCGGCCGGCATGGGTGGTGTCGGCAGGCCCGAGGTCGGCGTCGTCACGCTGCATCCGCAATCGGTTGCGATCACCGCCGAATTGCCGGGCCGCACGGCGGCCTCTCTCATTGCCGAGGTGCGCCCGCAGGTCGACGGCATCATCCAGCAGCGCCTGTTCCAGGAAGGCGCCGAGGTGGTGGCGGGACAGCCGCTCTACCTTATTGACCCGGCGAGCTATCAGGCGGCCTATGACAGCGCCGTCGCCACCCAGCAGAAGGCGGAAGCCGCGGTGCCCACCGCGCAGGCCAAATTCGATCGTTATTCCGGGCTGCTGAAGCAGAACGTGGTCTCGAAGCAGGATTACGACGATGCCGCCGCGACGCTGGCGCAGGCCCAGGCCGATGTCGCGTCGGCCAAGGCCAGCGTCGAGACCGCGAAGATCAGCCTCAACCGCACCTCGATCACCGCGCCGATCGCCGGCCGGATCGACAAATCGTCATTGACGCCGGGCGCGCTGGTCACGGCCAACCAGGAGACGGTGCTGACCACCATTCGCTCGCTCGACCCGATCAATGTCGACGTCACGCAATCGAGCACCAACCTGCTCAATCTGCGCCAGGCGATCAACGAAGGCCGGCTGAAGTTCAGCGGGGCCAATGTCAGCGTCAAGCTGAAGCTCGACAACGGCACCATCTACGCAGAGGACGGCAAGATGGAATTTGCCGGCGCCAATGTCGACCAGTCCACCGGCACCTTCGCGCTCAGAGCCCAGTTCCCCAATCCCGACCGCCTGCTCTTACCCGGCATGTATGTGCGCGCCATCGTCGAGGAAGGCGTAGCCCAAAACAGCTTCCTGGTGCCGCAGCGCGGCGTCACCCGCGATCCCAAGGGCCAGGCGACGGCCATGGTGGTCAATGCCCAGGGCAAGGTCGAGCAGCGTACGCTGAGCGTGCGCAACAGCGTCGGCAACAACTGGCTGGTGGATTCCGGCGTCGGCGACGGCGACCGCGTCATCGTCGAGGGCCTGCAGCTGGTGCGCGCCGGCGGCGACGCGACGGCGGTCGAAGTGACGATCGACGAAACGACCGGCGAGATCAAGGACCGCGAGCAGAACTCCGCCTCAGCCGCCCCCGCCGGCGGCAATGCCGCCGGTGCCGCAAAGCAGCCGGCCTCCGGCGCAACCGGGAACTAAAGCGATGTCGGGTTTCTTCATCAACCGGCCGATCTTCGCCTGGGTGATCGCCATCGTGATCATGCTGGGCGGCCTGCTCGCGCTGCAATCGCTGCCGATCTCGCAATATCCGCAGATCGCGCCGACCACCGTCAACATCAGCGCCACCTATCCCGGCGCCGATGCCCAGACCGTCGAGAACTCGGTGACCAAGGTCATCGAGCAGGGCATGACCGGCATCGATAATCTCGATTACATGACGGCGACGTCGACCTCGACCGGTCAGGCTTCGATCACGCTGACCTTCACCAGCGCCGCCAACGCGGACACGGCCCAGGTTCAGACGCAGAACAAGCTGCAGCTGGTGCAGTCGCAGCTGCCCCAGGTCGTCCAGAGCAACGGCATCACCGTCTCAAAATCCTCGACCGGCTTCCTGATGGTCATCGGCTTCGTCTCCAGCGACGGCAAGATGAACTCGACCGATCTTGCCGATTATGTCGACAGCACCGTCAACGACACCCTGAAGCGCGTCGAAGGCGTCGGCTCGACGCAGCTCTTCGGCTCCGGCTATGCCATGCGCATCTGGCTCGACCCCGACAAATTGGCGCAATATGCGCTGATGCCGAGCGATGTCGCCACCGCCATCGAGGCGCAGAACACGCAGGTTTCGGCGGGCCAGCTCGGCGGCTTGCCGGCGCGCAAGGGCCAGCAGCTCAATGCCACGGTGACGGCCAAGAGCCGGCTGCAAACCGCCGAACAGTTCCGCAACATCATCCTCAAGAGCAATACCGACGGCTCGCTGGTTCGGCTGAACGACGTCGCCAAGGTCGAGATCGGCGCCGAAAGCTACACCACGCAGGCCCATTACAACGGCAAGCCTGCCGCCGGCGTCGCCATCAACCTGGCGACCGGCGCCAACGCCATCAGCACCGCGGAGGCGGTACGCGCGACGATCAATCGCCTGAGCTCGACCTTCCCGCAAGGCGTCGAGGTCGTCTACCCATACGACACCTCGCCCTTCGTGCGCCTGTCGATCGAGGAAGTGGTGAAGACGCTCGCCGAAGCGATCGTGCTGGTTTTCCTGGTGATGCTGCTTTTCCTGCAGAACCTGCGCGCCACCATCATCCCGACGATCGCGGTGCCGGTGGTGCTGCTCGGCACATTCGGCGTGCTCTCCTTCTTCGGCTATTCGATCAACACGCTCACCATGTTCGCCATGGTTTTGGCCATCGGCCTGCTCGTCGACGACGCCATCGTCGTGGTCGAGAATGTCGAGCGCGTGATGCAGGAGGAAGGCCTGCCGCCGAAAGAGGCGACGCGCAAATCGATGCACGAGATCACCGGCGCGCTGATCGGCATCGCCACCGTGCTGTCGGCCGTGTTCGTGCCGATGGCCTTCTTCGGCGGCTCCACCGGCATCATCTACCGGCAATTCTCCGTCACCATCGTCTCGGCGATGGTGCTCTCGGTGCTGGTCGCGCTGGTGCTGACGCCGGCGCTATGCGCCACGATCCTGCGGCCGGCCAAGAACCACGCGACGCAGAAAGGTCCGTTCGGCTGGTTCAACCGCGTCTTCGATCGCGGCACGATCGCCTATCGCGACGGCTCGCACGGCATCATCAACCGGTCGTGGCGCTTCCTTGCCGTGTTCCTGGCCATCGTCATCGCCATGGGCTGGATGTTCGCCCGGCTGCCGAGCTCGTTCCTGCCGGACGAGGATCAGGGCATCCTGATCACCAGCGCATCGCTGCCGGTCGGTGCGACGCAGGATCGCACCGAACGCGTGTTGGCTGAGGTGACGAACCATTATCTGAACGAGGAGAAGGACGCGGTCGAAGGCGTGTTCACCGCTTCCGGCTTCGGCTTCGGCGGCGCCGGACAAAATGTCGGCATCGCCTTCGTGCGGCTGAAGGACTTCGACCAGCGCAAGACGCCGGCTCTCGCCGCATCGGCGGTCGCCGGCCGCGCCATGGGCGCCTTCTCCAAGATCAGGGACGCGCAGGTTTTCGCGCTCGCCCCGCCCGCCATCCAGGGTTTCGGCAACACCAACGGCTTCGATTTCTACCTGCAGGACGTCAATGGCGCCGGCCATGAAGCGCTGATCCAGACACGCAACCAGCTGCTGGGCCTGGCCGCGAAGAGCACGCTGCTCGCCAACACCCGCCCCAACGGCCAGGAGGATCAGCCGCAATTCTCGGTCGATATCGACCAGGAAAAAGCGAGCGCGCTGGGCATCAGCCTTGCCGACATCAACAACACGCTGTCGACCGCCTGGGGCAGCGACTACGTCAACGACTTCATCGATCGCGGCCGGGTGAAGCCGGTTTATCTGCAATCGGACCCGGACTTCCGCATGCAGCCGGAAGACCTCGACAAATGGCAGGTCCGCAACTCCGGCGGCGCCATGGTGCCGTTCTCGGCCTTCGCCTCCAGCCACTGGACCTACGGATCGCCCCGCCTCGAACGCTACAACGGCTCGGCCGCGGTGGAGATCCAGGGCGCGGCGGCGGCGGGCCAAAGCTCCGGCGCGGCGATGGACGAGATCGACAGGCTGGTCGCGCAACTGCCCGCCGGATATTCGCATGAATGGACGGGGCTGTCGCACCAGGAGAGGCTTTCCGGCAACCAGGCGATGTCGCTCTACGCGATTTCGGCGCTGGTCGTCTTCCTCTGCCTTGCCGCGCTTTACGAGAGCTGGTCGATCCCGTTCGCCGTCATGCTGTCGGTGCCGATCGGCATCTTCGGCGCGCTGGCGGCGGCAAGCCTGTTCGGGCAGACCAACGACGTCTATTTCAAGGTCGGGCTGCTGACCACGATCGGTCTTGCCGCCAAGAACGCCATCCTCATCGTCGAGTTCGCCATTGAGCGGCAGTCGGCCGGAATGGGATTGGTCGAGGCGACGCTCGAGGCGGCGCGACAACGCCTGCGGCCGATCCTGATGACGTCGCTGGCCTTCATCCTCGGTGTCACGCCGCTCGCGATCGCCAGCGGCGCCGGCTCCGGCGCGCAGAACTCGGTCGGCATCGGCGTCATGGGCGGCATGATCGCGGCGACCGCGATCGGCGTCTTCCTCGTGCCGCTGTTGTTTGTCACGGTGCGCCGCATCTTCAGGGGCAAGGCGGCCAAGCAGGATATGGGCGGGACACAAGCCACAGCCACTCCGGAATAGAGGTTTCTCTCAAATGTTTGATTTTGAACGCGGTTTCGCGACCGCGAAGGGGCTCTTTTTGCCTGCGCTTGCCGCTGCCGTGCTCTCGGGATGCGTCGTCGGTCCGGATTACCGGAAGCCTCTGCTGGCAATGCCGGCGAGCTGGAGCGGGCAGAAAGCGGCGAACCCGGCCAAGCCGGCGCGATTGTCGAAATGGTGGCAGCGCCTGCGCGACCCCGAGCTGAACGTGCTTGTCGACGAAGCGGTTGCCGGCAATCTCGATGTCGCCACCGCCAAGGCCAAGATCCGCGAGGCGCGGGCGAGCTACCGCCAGTCGGTAGGCACATTGCTTCCATCCGCCGACGGTTCGGCCTCGGCCACCCGCAACAGGGTCTCGGCCACCACTGCCGGAACGACGGCCAGCGAGACCTACAGCCAGTACCAGGCAGGCTTCGATTCCAGCTGGGAACTCGACCTCTTCGGCGCCAACCACAGGGGCGTCGAGGCGGCGAGTTACGGACTGGACGCCTCCGAAGAAGAACTGCGTTCAACCCTTCTCACGCTGGTTGGCGACGTGACCTCGAACTACGTCCAGGCACGCGGCTATCAGGCCCGCATAGCGCTTGCCCGGCGCTCTGCGGCGTCGCAGCGGCAAACCGCCCAGCTCACCCGCACGATGGCTCTGGCCGGCTCGGCGACCGCGGCGGACGTCGCCAAGGCGGATGGACAGGCCAGCGGCACGGAAGCCGGCGTTCCGAGCCTGGAAGCGAGCTATGCCGAGGCTGTGCATCGCCTTTCCGTGCTGACCGGGCGGCCGCCGGCGGCGCTCACCGAGCGCTTGAAGCGCGCCGGACCGATCCCGGCGCCGCGCCTGCCGATCCCGACCGGCATCCCGGCCGACATCCTGCTCACCCGTCCGGACGTGCGCATGGCCGAGCGGCAATATGCGCAGTCCACCGCAAAGATCGGCCAGGCCGAGGCGGCGCGTTATCCGAGCGTCAGCCTGACCGGCGACATCAGCACCACGGCCCTCAAGCTCGGCGATCTCGGCAAGAACTCCACCATCGGCTGGTCCTTTGGCCCCACGCTCAGCGTGCCATTGTTCAACGCCGGCCAGCTGCAGGCGGCCGTGGACGTCGCCAAAGCCCAACGCGATCAGTATTTCGTGGCCTACAAGTCCGCCGTGCTGACGGCTCTGGAAGACGTGGAAAACGCCACGGTTTCGCTGTCGCAAGAGCGCATCAGAAACGGCAAGCTCGCCTCCTCCGCGAAGTCTTATGGCGATGCCGCGCGGCTTGAAGGAACGCTCTACAAGGCTGGAGAGACCAGCCTTCTCGATGTGCTCGATGCCCAGCGGTCGGCCTATTCCGCCGACGACTCCGTCCTGCAAAGCCGCGTCTCGATCGCCACCGATTATATAGCCCTCAACAAGGCGCTCGGCGGTGGCTGGAACGGCGCGATCGACACCGCCAGGCCCGAAATCATCGATGTCCGCACCGGTCCGCGGCTGGCATCGAAGACGCAATGACCGGTGAGCCGTGCTGCCTATCCGTCACGAACGGCCCGAACAAATTCCCGTGAGCCATGCCCACAAGCAATATCCCACTATATACCCACTACATAATAGCGTCGTTGAGGTAATGAGATGTCAGGCGCCTACGATCTGGGAACCAATCTGGTCCGCCGTATCTATGAGAAGCGCATAGATGCACCGGCCATTCTTGATGCCGGCACGCATTTTCCCAATGCCGCGAAGTTCACCGCCGCCTGGCGGGATATCCGCGACGAGGCGCTGGCGGCGAAGTTGAGCAACGCGCCGCGCTTCCACGACATCATGCCGGAGCAGGCCGATATCTCGGCCAATGACGGTCTCGACTGGCGCATGTTCGTGCTCAAGGCCTATGACATGACGGTCCCGGAAAACCTCGCGCGCATGCCGGTCCTGAGCCGGCTGCTTGCGGAGTGCCCAGAGGTCAAATCGGCAGCTGTCTCATTCCTGGCCCCGTGCAAGCACATCCCGGCGCACCGCGGACCTTTTCGCGGCATCATGCGGTTCCATCTTGGCCTGGTCATCCCGAAACAGCCGGACGGCCGTCCGGCAACGATCATGATGATCGATCACGAGGAACGGCGCATCGCCGACGGCGAGTGCATGCTATGGGACGACACGTTCGAGCACGAGGTTATGAACAACTCGGATCAGCCCCGCGTCGCTCTCCTCCTCGACGTGTGGCGCCCGCAAATGCCGCTGGACATGGAAATCCTGTCGCGCGTGATCGTGCGCGGCGTGCAGGTGGGGATGCGCTATCGTGGCGTGTCGTTCGGCGGCTGAACCAGTTGCAAAGGCTCAAAGCGCGCCGCGCTTTAAGCGCGCGCCTCGCGATACGTCCCTGTCGCGCTGCCACGCTTGCCGGGGAACATCGCGTCCCTCGCCAGCAATCCGCTGACGCGGCAGAAGGCAGCGAACGCGCGGCAGGCTTCCTCGGCGCTGGCCACGTCGACCGTCGCGCCGAAACAGGCGTTGAACGCGGCTTCGAAGACCTTGCCCTGCCGGCGCTTCGGCCAATCCTGCAGGAAATCGAGCGCCTGCTCGACGCTGTAGATTTCCTCGACCGGCAGGCCGGGCGCGGGCGTGATGCGCACCGGCACCTCGAATTGCAATCTGTCCATTCCCTGTCTCCCGAACTGGCGCAGCCCTGAGCAACGCCGCTCGATGTGAAAAGTTGCTTTTGCGGCCTTCTGACTCGCAAATGTGACCTCAGTGCGGTGAAGAGTCGGTGCGGCGGATCGGCGTCAGTCCGGATCGGTACCGGCTGCATTGCCAATGCCGGATTTCCACCGTATTGCCGGCCATCACAGCTGCCGCGGGCGAAAATATGAGCGAAATCCGGGTCGAGTCTCTGGTCAAGCGCTATGGCGGCACCACCGCGCTGGACGGCGTTTCGCTGGCCTTTCCGCAGGGATCTTTCACGGCGCTGCTCGGCCCTTCCGGCTGCGGCAAGACGACGATGCTGCGGTTGATCGCCGGCTTCGAGGCGCCGAGCGAAGGCCGCGTTTTCCTTGGCGATGCGCTTGTCGCCGACCCGAAGCGGCAGCTGCCGCCGGAGGCGCGCAATGTCGGCGTCGTTTTCCAATCCTACGCGCTGTGGCCGCATATGGATGTCGCCGAAAACGTAGCCTATCCGCTGAAGGCCAGGCATGTTCCCTCCGCCGCCATCCCTGCCCGCGTCGCTTCGGTCCTCGATATCGTCGGCCTCGGCGGCTTCGCCAAGCGCCGCATCGACGAGTTGTCGGGCGGTCAGCGGCAGCGCGTCGCGCTGGCCCGCTGCCTGGTCGCCGAATCCGGCATCATCCTGTTCGACGAGCCGCTCGCCAATCTCGACATGCATCTGCGCGCGGCCATGGTCGATGCCTTCCGCGATATCCATCGCCGCACCGGCGCGACCATCCTCTATGTCACGCATGACCAGGCCGAGGCCCTGGCGCTTGCCGACCGCGTCGCTGTGATGAGCAAAGGCCGACTGCTGCAGGCGGCACCCCCGCGGGAAATCTATCGCTCTCCCGCCGACGCCGCTGTTGCCGGTTTCGTCGGTCGCGGCAGCTTGGTCTCAGGCAACACCGTCGGCCATTCGGACAAGGCCTCGATCATCGATATCGCCGGCCACCGGCTCACGGCGCGCAGCCACGACAAACCGGCCGGTGCGGTCAAGGTCCTGCTACGCCCGGAAGCCTTGCGCATCGCGGCCGAGGGACTGCCCGCGACGGTGCTGGACAGCGTCTACCGCGGGCCGGTGCATGAAGTGCGGCTGGCGCTCGCCGAGCCCGGCCAGCACCTGCTCGTCGACAGCGCGGAGGCACTGGCGGCGGGACAGCGCGTGCATGTCGCCGTGTCCGACGCTTGGGTGGTGCCGAGCGCCTGATTTAGCGCCAGGGCAACACGCCGGCCGGCAAGCGGCGCCCGAACCGATCAAGCGCCAGCAGCAGCGCGATCACGACGACGATCGTGGATACCGCGATTGCCGCTGCCTGCGTGCCGAGTCCCGCCTCTTCCAGGCTGAACAGCACGACGCCGAGCGTTTCCTTGCCGCTCGACCACAGCAGCGCCGAGACCGTCAATTCGTTGAAAGCACTCATGAACACCAGCAGCCCGCCCGCCACGGCCGCGGGCGCCGCGAGCGGCGCGGTGATCGTTGCGAGCCGCCGGAATGGACCGGCGCCGGACACCGCCGCCGCCTCTTCGAGATCGCGCGGAATCTGCCCGACGGCCGTCGTCACCGGTTTCATTGCCAGCGTCAGGAAGCGCATGGCGTAGGCGACGAGGATGATCGACGCGGTCGCGTAGAGGCTGCCGATCAGCGGCAGCGGCCGCAGGAACAAAAGGATGCAGGCGATCGCCAGCACCACGCCGGGGATCGTATAAGGCAGGTCGACGATGCCGCCGAGCATACGCCGCCAGCGCTTGTCGAAACGTTCGAGCCGCGCGGCCATCGGAATGACGCCAAGGGCGAGGATAAGCGCCGCGCCGCCTGCAAAGAGCAGCGAATTGCGGAAGGCCCGCGCCGTGGACGCCTGCCGGACAAGCACTTCCACATAGTTGGCGATCGTTGCCGTCCGCGGACTGAGCGGCACGCCGAAGGACGGCACCAGCGACGTCGCCAGCAACGCGCAGGCCGGCAGAATGAGGATCAGGCCGATGACCAGCCAGCCCGCGCCGGCGAGCGGCATGCGCAAGCCTCCAAGCTCGAATTGCGCCGGCGTGCCGGCAACGATGCGATGCCCGGCGCCGCGCAGCGCCAGCGACTGGAAAACCATGCCGGCCAGCGCCAGGGCGCCGACCAGCACCGACAGCGCCGCGATCTGCGGCAGCACGCCGGGCCCGAAGCTCGACAGGTCCTGGTAGATCAGCGTCGGCAAGGTCAGATAGTTGACGGGCATGCCGAGCAGCGCCGGTATGCCGAAATTGCCGACGCCGGAAACGAAGGCGAGTGCTGCGGCCGCCACGACATAAGGGCGCACCACAGGCAGCACGATGGTCCGCAACACGGCGACAGGCCTGGCGCCGCAGGAGCGCGCCGCCTCGACCAGATCGCGCGGCACGCGCGACAGCCCTGCCCGCATGGTGATGAAGACGATCGGCGCATGCTGGACGCCATAGAGAAGGATGATGCCGCCACGGCCAAGCATGGGATTGCCGGCCCCGGGCGCAGGCGCCAGCCCAAGCATACCGAGCAGCGTGCTCGACGGGCCGAAGAGATGCAGCCAGGCGAGCGCGGTGACCTGCGGCGCGATCATCAGCGGCAAAAGCAGAAGAAACCCGAGGATCTTTCGTCCCGGCAGATCGGTCATCGTCACCGCGACGGCGAACGGAATGCCGAGGCAAAGCGCCAGCAGCGCGCCGAAAAAAGCCGTGTCCAGCGTGTGCCACATCGCCTTGAGCGCGGCAGGACTGGCAAGCCGCCCGGTGAAGGCGGCGAAATCGGCCTCGCCGCCCGGCGCGATCGCCGCAAGCACGAGACGCGCCATCGGCAACAGGCAGAGCACGGCGATGACCAGCAGGACGGCCAGCGCCGACAGACGCTGGCCGAATATCGGGCCTGACGCCATGAAGCCGCCGGCCCGCGGCGACGCCACGCCCCGCCTGGCGATGTGATGTTCCGCGGAGGCCAAAGTTTCCCTTCCGGGCCGCTTACTGGCTCATCACCGCGCTGAACTTTTCCTTGTTCTGGGCATCATTGGCGAGCGCGGCCGCCGCATCATAGTCGAGCACCTTGATCGAGGCGCGGTCCGGATAGCCGGCCGGCAGCGCGACGTCGGCACGGGCCGGGATGTAGCCCATCTTGGCCGCCACTTCCTGCCCGTCCTTCGACAAGAGGAAATCGACGAAGGCCTTGGCGGCTTCCTTGTTCTTGGCGGTGGATAGGATAGCGACCGGTTCGGTGACGGCGGACACGCCTTCCTTCGGGAAGACGAACTCTACCGGCGCGCCCTTGGCCTTCTCGCGGATCGGCATGTAGTCGACGATCATGCCGAACAGCTTGTCGCCGCCGCTGACGGCCTTCAGCACGTCGCCATTGCCGCCGCTGGCCTGCGCGCCGTTCTTGGCGAGCGCGCCATAATAGTCCCAGCCCTCCGGCAGCTTGCCGGTCAGCGTCACCGTGTGGATCATCGCCGCGCCCGAGGTCAGCGGACTGGGCATCGCGATCAGGCCCTTGGCTTCCGGCTTCTTCAGGTCTTCCCAGCTTGTCGGCACGAAAGGCGCCTTGGTGTTGTAGACGATGCCGGTGGTGATCAGCTTGGTCGAGAAATAGGTCTTGTCCTTGTCGTAGAGCGCCGCGTCGAGGCCGTCGACCTTGGCCTCCGGATAGGCGAGCAGCCGGCCTTCCTTCTTCAGGCCTTCCATGGTCACGACGTCGGCGATCAGCAGCACGTCGGCCTGCGGCTGGCCGGCCTCGATCTCGGCGTGCAGCTTGGCCAGGATCTTCGGCGTCCCGTCGCGCACCCAGTCGACCTTGATCCCCGGGTTCTTCGCCATGAAGGCGTCGACGGTCTGCTGGGCGTCGGTGTTCGGCTGGCTGGTGTAGAGCACCAGCGTGCTGTCGGCGGCGGCGGCTCCCGCTACGGTGGATGCCAGCAACATGGCGGCGAAAACGATCTGGCGCATGGAAATACCTGTTGTTGATCAAGGCTGGGCAAAGTCCGGCAGGCGCCGGGGCTGGAAAACCTGAGTAAGGCCGCAGGATAACCATTGTGTGACAGGGCAACGCAACTCGCATCGCCCTGCCCTTGCCCCTGCTCGGTATCATCGGTGCTACTGGTTTGCCGGGTCAGTCTCGGCATCATAGGCCATGCGGGTAACCACCATCAGCACATAGGCCGACGGCAGCGCGAAGATGGCGCCGAGCATGATCGCCGCCGTTCCTTCCATGCGAAGGGTGGCGGCAACGGCCCAGTAGACGGTGCCGATGCAGATTACCGCCTGGACTGCCAGAAAAGAGGCCGCGGCAGCCGCGCGGGTAAGCGTCTTGAACGTCTTGATGCGTTGCATTGAACGGAATCCGAACTGACGCGCACGCAACCGGCGGACGGCCGGCGGCTGTCGCCGGATCGCGACGCGGAGGAATGTCTTTGATTTGAATGCCGCGCTCGGCGGCCAAGGCCTTACGCGGCGGGCGGCCCGCGTGGCTGGTTGGTGCGCGAAGCTGCTGCGCTTGCCGATACCGGCGCGACGCCCATTTCGGCCGGCAATACATGGCCGATAAGCAGGAAATCGGATGCGGGCGCGAGCACGCCGGGATTGCCACTGACGAGCTTGATCGGCAGTGGCCGGCCGGCCCGGATTTCAAGCGCCTGCGCCTTGCCGGTCGTTCTGAGCAGCGCGATCATGTCGCCCTGGCGAGCGGCGCTGACGCTGGAACTGCCCGGGAGCGAAACGGTCGACGCGGAGATTTCGGCCTGCGCGAAGCCCAGCAGCGCGAGCATCAGCAGCGCCATCAGGCCCGCGCAAGCGGTCCTGACCGGCAGCAGCATCGGTCTTTCGCGTTCAGGTGCCGTCAAGGCAATCTCCGGACATCAGGACGGACCTAACCCATGGAATGGCCGAAGGAAAGCCGCAATGGACGCCGCAATCGCACTTCGTCCTTGAACCTTGCGGCTTCCGGTGCCAAATCTGGAGCAGATTTTCGCATTCGGCTCCTTTGGAGCCAACGCCGGCAAACGGACAAAAATGGTTACCTATCTCGACGCCTCCACGGCCCCCCTTCGAAATACCGGCCAGATCCGCCTCTATGGCGAGGAAGGTTTTGCCGGCATGCGCAAGGCCTGCGACCTCACGGCGCGCTGCCTTGACGAACTCGTGCCGATGGTGAAGCCCGGCGTGACGACGGAAACGATCGACCGCTTCGTCTTCGAATTCGGCATGGACCATGGCGCGCTGCCGGCGACGCTCAATTATCGCGGCTACACCAAGTCGTCCTGCACCTCGATTAACCATGTCGTCTGCCATGGCATTCCCGACAACAAGCCGCTGAAGGAAGGCGACATCGTCAACATCGACGTCACCTATATCCTCGACGGCTGGCACGGCGATTCCTCGCGCATGTATCCAGTGGGCACGATCAAGCGCGCCGCCGAGCGCCTGCTCGAGGTGACCTATGAGTGCCTGATGCGCGGCATAACCGCGATCAAGCCCGGCGCCCGCACCGGCGCCATCGGCGCCGCGATCCAGACCTATGCCGAGGCCGAGCGCTGCTCGGTGGTCCGCGATTTCTGCGGCCACGGCGTCGGCCAGCTTTTCCACGACGCCCCGAACATCCTGCATTACGGCACAGTCAATGAAGGCGTCGAGATGCGGCCGGGCATGATTTTCACGGTCGAGCCGATGATCAATCTCGGCCGCCCGCATGTGAAGGTGCTGTCCGACGGCTGGACGGCGGTCACGCGCGACCGCTCGCTGTCGGCGCAATACGAGCACACGATCGGCGTCACCGACACCGGCTGCGAGATCTTCACGCTGTCGCCGAAAAAGCTCGACCGCCCCGGCCTCCCAGCCTAGTCTCAGCCGAGGCCTGAGGGGAGCGGGCGAGCATGGGGAAAGTCGAGGACGAGCGGGCGTTCTTTTCCGAAGGCTGGATCGAGCCGCCCAAGACGGCGCCGAAAAAGGCCACGGCAGCAGAAAAGCCCCATTATCACGGCCATCGCGACCGTCTGCGCGAACGCTTCGTCGCCGGCGGACCGGACGCCCTGCCCGACTATGAACTGCTCGAACTGCTGCTCTTCCGGCTGATCCCGCGCGTCGACACCAAGCCTATCGCCAAGGCGCTGATCGCCCGCTTCGGCTCGCTGGCCGAAGTGCTCGGCGCGCCGGCACCCTTGCTTGAAGAAGTCAAAGGCATCGGGCCGACCGTCGCGACCGATCTAAAAGTCATCGCCGCCACCGCCCAGCGCATGGCGCGCGGCGAGGTGCGCGGCCGCGAAGTCCTGTCCAACTGGACGCAATTGCTCGACTATTGCCGTTCGGCCATGGCCTTCGAGGCCCGCGAACAGTTCCGCATCCTGTTCCTCGACAAGAAGAACGGGCTGATCGCCGACGAGGTGCAGCAGACCGGCACAGTCGACCATACGCCGGTCTATCCGCGCGAGGTGGTGAAGCGGGCGCTCGAACTCTCCGCCAGCGCCGTCATCCTGGTGCACAATCATCCCACTCGGCCCTTTTCAATCACGCACGATCACGCTTTAGCACGTTGATACATATTGCTTTTTCGACTTGTCGCAGAGTCGGACATTGTGGCATATTGGGGTCGGTTTTAGGGGGATCCAGGCCCGTTTTGAACCCAACCGCAGACCCCTACTACCCGTCAGCCGATCCCACTCGAAAGCCTACGGGAGACCCCAGTGCCAAGCCTTACCGATGGAGAGATTCGCCACGCTTTGAAGCAGGTCGAGGAGACCAGTAAGCAGCAGAACCTTGTCGATGGCGAGGGCCATGGAACAGGCCGCCTCGTTCTAGTGATAAAGCCAATGCCGACCCGCATAACGGCGGACTGGATGGCCCAGCAGTGGCGAGACCAAAAGCGTCTCAAGAAAAAGCTCGGCTCGTATCCGTCAATGAGCCTCAGCCAGGCTCGCGAGATTTTCAGACGCGACTTCGCCGATATGATCCAGAAGGGACGCAGCATCAAGATAGCCGGCGACACGCGACCCGGCACCGTCGCCGATCTGTTTGAGGCTTACGTCGCGTCGCTTAAGGCAGATGGAAAACCGTCTTGGAAGGAGGCCGAAAAGGGCTTGAACAAGATCGCCGATTCGCTCGGTCGCAACCGCCCTGCCCGCGACATCGAGCCTGACGAGATCAGGGACCTCATTCGCCCGATTTATCAGCGAGGCAAACGGTCTATGGCGGATCATGTTCGCAGCTATATTCGATCGGCATACAGTTGGGGGCTGAAATCCGAGCATGACTACCGCACAACCTCGGTCCGTCGCTTTCGTCTCGTCTACAATCCAGCTGCGGGCATTCCAACCGAACCGAAAAAAGTTGGAACGCGCTGGTTGGATGAGGAGGAATTTATCCGTCTCTATCATTGGCTCGAATCTCCCGATGCGCCAGTCCACCCCCCTTACACGCGTGCCGTAAGAATTCTTATGCTGACCGGCCAGCGCGTCGAGGAGATCGCTCGGCTACACGTCGATCAATGGGATGCGGCCGAGCGCATTATCGATTGGTCCAAGACCAAGAATGGAAAGCCTCACGCCATCCCCGTGCCCAAGATGGCGGCGGAACTTATCGGGTCGATCAAGCCGAATGAATTTGGCTGGTTTTTTCCATCCGCGACCGACCCGTCCAAGCCGGTCAGCCATGGCACGCTCTATTCGTTCATGTGGCGCCAACGCGATCGCGAGGTCATCCCCGTCGTGACAAACCGCGATCTCCGGCGAACCTGGAAGACGCTTGCCGGCAAGGCTGGGCTCTCAAAAGAGATCCGAGACCGATTACAGAACCACACTCTGCAGGACGTCAGTTCCAAGAGCTACGATCGCTGGAATTACATGCCGGAAAAGCGTGCCGCCATGGCGCGGTGGGACAAGTTTGTCCGCGATATCCTGGTGAAGAAGAAGCGTAAAGCCACCTTCAAGGAAGCTGCGTGACGGCATCACATCTGTGATCGCTGGCAGACGTTTAGAGCTTCACAAAGAAACAGACCTCCGAAGGCAGAGGTCACAGGTTCGGATCCTGTCGGGTGCGCCATTTTTATATCGTAAAACGGGTAGGTTAGCGAGACCTTTTCTCGGCGAGAGGTCGCCGCGAAGCACGTCGCGGAAGCACCACGGAAGCAGTCGAACGCGCCTTGGTTAGCCCTTAGACCGATCAACGTCCAGTCAGGCACCAATTGCCCGGCCAAACTGACCGCCGGCAGGGGCAAGAACTACGGGTGCTGCGGTAACGATTTCGAGCCGTGCGCCATTCGACGCCATCGCGCTGCTCAGTGACGATGACAATCGCTGTCCAACTATGCGCCGAGGTAATATTCCGATAATTGGTCTGCAGCGAGGTTGACAAGAAGGCGACACCGAACGGTATTTACTCTGAGCCGCTCGGGACAGCCATCCCTTGCTCTTTACGCACATGATTATTTGATCTGTCTTTTAGGAGAGGCCCTAGATTGAGCACGGAACGCAGTCGTCAGCGCGCCTACCAACGGTCGATCGAAGATAGCACCTCCTCGAAGGTAAGAAAGTACCACTTCACTACCTTGTCACCCACCCGCGTTGACAACGGTGGGTGGAGCGGAGTCGTTTTGCCACCGTACTACAAAAAGACGGGCCCAAAGGGGATCATATCACTGGGTACCCGGTACAATGTACACGGCGTTGTTGCACATCTATTTTTTTGGGAGCGCGCAGCTATCCCAAGGCCTAACAAGAGCGCGCAAATACCAGACGAGTTCGAATTGGTCGATTATTGTCATAATGAGATACTTTCTCACCCGACAAATGACAAGGCTTTTTCGTTTAGCTCCGAAACCATGTTTGACAGTCCCAATTTCAACAATCGCACGACCGTTCGGCGATCGGAAATCCTGGATACGTCGGATATTGAGTGGGAGAACCAGGTTCAGACCTTCTTTGCTCTTGAGAAGAGAAGTCCAGGATCATGGGCGCTGGCGGATCCATTTTTCCAACACCGCAAACTAACTAGTGGCCGATCTCTTTTAGTTAGACTTTATGATGCGGTTCCAGTCCCGGCAGCAGGCGTAGAACTGTTGCAGATTGTGGAGTTTAAGGATCGTCATCGTGATGAATTAAAAGCGCTCCGGTCTCAACTGAATAGACTATTCTTGAAGATTGAAAGAGCAAAAGAGGGCGACTTCGCTTTCGCGGTTGAATTTTCTGACTTGAAGGGCGCAATTGCTGATTTGATTCATTGTATGGAGCGGCGGCGTCTTCCAATGACTCTTTCCAGCATCGATGCTCGTATGATATGGGACTTCGACTATCGCGCGCCGGTCGCTGCCGGGCTTGCAGTTGGAACCTTTGCTGGTTTGAAAACCGCGCTACTCGCTGCAGCCGGAAGTGCAGTAGCGAACCTTCTTCCGCGCGCGGAAGCGTCGATATCCCCGGGAAGAGTGAAGAGCACGGGGAACCCACTAGCCTATGCCTATCTAATTTCACGAGAGTTTGGGCGCGAGTTCAGCCTTGAGAGCTTAGACTCTATTAATTTGCTGAAGCCCTATCAGGAATCCGGAACCAAAACCGAAATGAAAGTTGAGTTGCATCGCTCTAGCAATAAAGCTCGAGAGATTTCTCCGCCAAGACGACAGAAGGTGCGACATGGTGAACGATTCGTTATAGAAATATACTTCCCGTCAGGCCTAACACTTTACTATGCGGAAAATGAGGAAACCATATTTATTGAGAATGCAAAGGAATTTGACAGCTATGAAGAAGCGAATCGTTTCTTAAATGAAAACATAGAACGCTTGGGGCGTGGTGGCGGAGCTGCATCAATTTACGTAGTAAAATGATCGCAAATATTCAAAGAGATTCAAACTTCAACTATGAGCGTGGCGGTGAAATTACAACGTCGACCCGCTCAAGACCCGTCTTGGGGCCGGAGAGGTCTGACTGTATCGCGGCGGGGTTTTTTAGCGCACATTCGGGGTCGTAGATGAGGCAGATAACTCGATCAACCTCCTTGTTGCCACCGTAGTCGAGGAAGTCAGTCGCCAACTCTCCTTTGATTTTCTTCGCATCCGAGGCTTTGCGAGCGAATTTCAGCTCGATCATCGTCCGGAGGGGTTTGAGAAAGAATTCGCACCGCCCAGATGACCCCGCGACTGAGGGACTCCACTCCTCGTCGCGAATGTCGGGCACATAAGCGGCCAGAATCGATCGAAACAGGTACTGGCTGTCCCATTCGTCGTTGATCTGGAAGGTCGCGCCGTTGTGAGGGTGGTGCTTAAGGCTCAGTACGGCCTCGTGAAACCGACGCGCCAACCCCACAATGAGGTTGAGGTCCGCTGTTTCCGGGCCGATTATGTTGGTGGGTGCCGCTGGCCTCTTATCCAGCACGTAGTCGACGGCTGCGAGGGTATTGCGAACCTGGCGCCGAGCGACGTCGACCAGATAGGGTACCCCGTCCTTCCCCTGTTCCTTGGCCGCCTCTTCGTCGAGTTCGTCGGACATGGTCTGGATCCAAGCCCTGTAGTTCACCAACTCGGCCTCGAAGACTTCTGGCGAGGGGAACGACTCGTTGGGAATCTGGGCAGAGGCCGCAAACTCAGCGGATCGATGATAGAGAGCGGTAATGATGCTCTTGCAGCTCGTATACCAGCTATCGCGCGGGGCGCGATGGTGCCCGCGCAGTTCTTCCATCGCCCCATTAAAATCTTCGTGGATAGCCAACCGTGCCTTCTGCAGATACTCGAGGCTCCAAACCGCCCATTCCATTTTGTCCATGTTATTGATCCCTGGTGCGTCCGGCCGGACGAACAGGGCGCTTTTGTAAGGGTTCAGAGTCGGCGGGTCGAGCGACAATTTGGGCCTGGGCTCCGAAATCGCGCAGGACCAAATCCACGTTCATTACGGCCTGGTTTCTTTCTCTAATCCGCTTCGATGACAAACGCCGACCGTCGCGTCAAACGAGGGTCAGCAGCCCGGCCCTCTCGGCCGACCAAGTCGGTCGCCACCGCTTTGTAACGCGCACAGTCCGCCTGGACTACCGATCGCTCAGGCCGTTTAAGCGGCAGGCTGCCAGCGATTTCCTTCAAATCGGCAAGGACCGAAGCAATATGTGGCCAGGGAAAGTCTGTTGGATCGTCGATGTCACGATCTGCGCCAACAATAATTTCGAGCTTGGCGACAATGCCAAGAAGCGACCTCGCCTGTACATGGGGGACTTTGTCTTGAAGCTTCAAGGCAGCAGTCGTGGCCTCGACTTCCGCGTGGCAGGCGATCGAATAGCCGACCTTCTTATCCATCGCGTCCGGGGCCGCAGCGTCGAGAACGCGCCTCTCTAGACGTTGCTGGAGTCGGCAAAGGATCTGCGAGACATGCTGTGCCCGCAACCAGCCTTGGAGCAGCGCAAGAGCCGGGTCCGCATCGTCGAAACGATCTTCCCCGTTCGCCCTCAGCCGTTGCCCTCGCCCGTGCGTGACGCAAGGCAAAGTCGTGCTATTGTCGGAATCAGCCATGATCCGAGCTCCTCAACAGCTTTGGCGTGGCCAGGCCGGATTGGTGTTGCATCACCCATCCGGCCGCCAAGTGAAACCGAGACTACACACAGTGCATTATCTAAGCAACCAAAATCACCATAAAATGGTGATTTTATGAATCCGGTGCAGTGCCGCATGGCTCGGGCTGCATTAGGATGGGGTGTTTTAGACCTCTCAAAAGAAGCCAAAATATCGACCCAGACGATTGTTCGCTTCGAAAGAGGCGAAGCGTTGAAGCAATCGACTGTGGAACTGATAAGAAGCACGTTCGAAAGCGCCGGCATTGAATTCATTCCAGGGAATGGCGGCGGCCCTGGAGTTCGTCTGTCTCGCAATCAGAAATGACGCTTTTTTCGCCATGCAACAGGATCAGCGATCCATCGATTGACATCGGATTCCCGCCAGCCTGCCCCGTTTATGCTGATCTTGATCTGGGCCGGGAACGTGCCTTCGGCAATTTTGCGATAGATGGTTGAGCGGGACAGGCCGGTCCGGTCAAGGACAGTTCTGAGGCGGATGATGCGATCCGGTTCGGACATAGCTCGCCTGCTTGTCAGTGGTTGTTGCTGGTATCTGCTGGGACAGACAGGACGGAGCTAGCGCTGGACGCAATCAGGATTGTGGCTTCAGCCGCCCGCGGCGTGGAAACGGCGGCAATCCGGAGGGTTCAGATTCCGATGCCGCGTCCCCTTCCGATGCCATGGCTGAATGCGAGCTCCGCCCCGAGTCGGCGGCCGGAATCAGTGTGAATGCCAAGCTCGCGCTTGCGGTTGGCAAGGAGCGATTCAAGCTGCGGATCGCGTTCGAGGCTCTTCGCCATGTCGGACATGGCCGTGCGCGTTGACTTGTAGCCGGACATGTCGCCGGCCTGGTATTGGCGCTGGCCCGTCCGATCGAGCTTTTGCCAACGTTCAACGAAACGGTCTGCGCGGCGGATCGGATCGATGTCCAGTCCGGTGCGGATTTCCGTCTCAAGCTGGAGCGCAAGCACGATGCGATTGACGCGGCCGGTCGCCGCCTCACGGACAAGCTCGGGATTCTTGACATAGGCCGCTTCGGCATCGCGCCAGCCATGCGGGCGAACCTTCTCAAAAGCGCTGCGGGCCTCTCTCAATTCTCGGATCTGTTCGGGACTGCCCTGCCCATCCGCATTTCCAGTGCTGAGGATCGCGTCGAGCGCACGCGCGTGACGCACAAGCGCCTTGGTGCGAGCGCTACGCAACGCCGCTTCCGCGTCCACCGGCACACCCGCCTCGCGCTGCGCTCCCCTGGCGGAAGCTTCTCTTCCGGGCGTGGGGCCGGCATCGCCACTTTGCCCTCCACCGTCTCCTCTTTCCGGCCGGAGCCCACGGTCCTGACTGGGCTCCGCTTCTCCAGGCGAACGCAACCCGTCGACCAGCCCGCCAATCCTCTCGCGCAGCTTCTCCGGAACGATCCGGCGCACGATCTCGACCACACGCTCGCGGAAGGTGATACCGCGCCGTTCGGCATAGCTCTGCGCCGAGTCGATCTGCTCGTAATCCGACGCCATGTCCTTGGCGCGGTCGCGTGACAGCGTACGGACGAGGCGTTCGCGGGTTGTGAAGTCGTCGCTGCCGTAATGCAGGTCCATCCTGTCTCGATGCCGCGACAGTGCGACGTAGCTGCCATGCGCATCCATGCCTGGCGTTGCCAGCACATGGACGCGGTCAACGGTCATGCCCTGCGCCTTGTGAATGGTCGCGGCATAGCCGTGGTCAAGGTGGGGATAATCTTTCAGGTCAAAGCGCACCGACCTGCCATCGTCAGTGCGCACGGCCATACTTTGTATGCTGACCTCTTCGATCACACCAAGCGTGCCGTTCTTGACGCCGAGCGACCGCTCGTTGCGCAGGAACATGACACGGTCGCCGCCCGCAAAGTTTCTTGCACCGCGTTCGACTGTGATCTGAACATCGACGCCAAGATCGCCGGCGGCGCGCATGCGCTCGCGCGCAGCCTGGTTGAGCGCACGCACCTCGTCGTTTGTATGGGTGAGAATGATCCGGCTTGCCTGGGGCTCCGCCTGCCTGTCGCGGTCCCAGCGCTCGACGAGTTCAGATCGCGCTTCGTCGCGCGTTGCAGCCTGAAGCACCATGCCTTGCGCATCGTAGGCGCTGATTGCGGCGCCGATCCTGCCGGTTGCCAGGTCGCGCGTCGCGTCGCGCTGCCAGTCCTCACGCTGCCGGCGCACCTGGCCGATTTCGATACCGCCATGACGCTCGTGGATCGAACGGAATGCGGCGCCGGCTTCGATTGCCTGCAACTGCTGCGGATCGCCAACCAACACGACCTTTGCGCCGACGTCCGCCGCATGGGAGAGCACGCGCTCCAACTGGCGCGTGCCGACCATGCCAGCCTCGTCGATCACCAGGACATCGCGCCCGGTGAGCAGATCGCGCCCCTGTCCCCAATTATGTTCCATGCTGGCGATCGTGCGAGACGGGATGCCGGATCCGCCTTCCAGATTCTCAGCGGCAATCCCGGAGAGTGCCGCACCCCGGACCTCATAGCCCGCCGCTGCCCATGCCTGGCGTGCAACACCCAGCATGGCGCTCTTGCCGGTTCCGGCAAAGCCGACAACGATACCAAGACCGCGGCCATCGGTGATGTGATCCAGCGCATCGGTCTGCTCGCCTGACAGAAGAAGGCCGCGTTGCGTTGCCCGCGCCAAAGCTGTCTCGCGGTGTGCGCCACTCACCGCATGACGTTCCTGTCCGGCCATGCGTTCCGCCGCGCGATGCAGGCGCTGTTCGGTCTCGATCATCTGCCGGGTGGTGAAGCGATCTTCTCCGCGTCCATCCTTGCCGAGTTCGACCAGATCGGGCGCGTTGCCGATGGCTGCCACCACCTCGTTGAACTGCTCCATTCCATCGCTGTGGCGATGTGCGAACTTCGCAATGTCTTTTCGCGTGAAGGTCGATTGCTGATGCGTGATTGCGTCCAGCGCCACGGATGGATCGGCAATGATGCGCGCGCCATTGTTGCGTGCGATCTCGCGATGCAGTTCGGCGCGATCTGCTTCAATGCCGGCAGCGTCAAGGCCACCGCCCTCAATGCGTTGGGCCGGCGCACCAATTTGGGTTTGCGGCTCCAGGGCAATGCCCTGCGCTTCCAGACTGCGATGATCGATGCGGGCGTCGATGTCGAGTTCGGCAAGGCGCTCATTGGCAAGCTCGGCCCATCGCTCGCGCCAGCGCTCGACAAGCTCGGTGCTGTTCCAGTCGCGCACCTTTGCGCCAAACCCGTTCTCGTCCACGGACCGCATGGCGAGCATGACATGAACGTGCGGCTTGGGACTGCCATCTTCTGCCCTGTCCCAATGCACATTGAGATCGGCGACCATGCCCCGGCTGACAAACTCGGCGTGTACGAAGTCGCGCGCCAGCTCGATGCCTTGCGCCTGGGTGAGTTCACGCGGCAGGGCAAACTCCACCTCGCGGGCAAGCTGCGCATCCTTCCTGACCTCGAAGGCCTCGACATCGTTCCACAGCCGTTCGCGGTCGCTCCACGCATCCGGCGCATTGTCCGGCAGCATCACCTCGGAATGAACGACGCCGCGCTTGGCCGAGAAGTCATGCGTTCGTTCGATCCGCTCGTCGCGCAGCCGCGAAGCCGAGCGATACGCGGCCGATGCCACAGCACTGCTCCCAGCCTTGCGGCCAATGACCTTGACGTGAAGATGATAGATCGCCATCGCGACCAGATCATTTGCACGCCAAAGCGCACGTCGGCACGACGTATAAGCGCGCCCTCCCTCGAAAAAATCTCGGGATGGACCAGTCCGTCCCGGGCTGTCTCGGCAACTGTGAAGCCTTTCGGCAGGCGCTCCCCTATCATTGCCACATCGACAACCGATGGAGACAGCCATGCGAAAGCCGCGGGACTTCGACGCTGAACTGAAGGCGCTGGAAGAAAAAGCGCGAGAGCTCAAAACCAGAAAAGTGCAGCAACTTGGCGAACTGGTGATCTCCACGGGCGCCGATCAACTCAGCACCGACGAACTGGCCGGGGCGTTGATTGCACTCGCCGAAACGAAAGACACCGCAAAGCGAGAGGCATGGGCTAAGCGTGGAGCGATGTTTTTCGAGAGCCGGCTCCGGCGATTTGCTCCTGCATCTCGGCGCAACCTGCGCGGCGCTCCGGCGCAACCGGGCAGCCCAAAATCGCCGGAAAGCGGCGATGGCTCGCAATGACATGCGCGCGTGGCAGGTCGAGCGCCGCAAGCGCACCCGACATTTGATTGAACTCGGTGGGCTGGTCGTCAAGGCAGGGATCATCGAACTGACCAATGACGATCGCGACATCATCTACGGAGCGATGCTCTGGATCGCCGCCAAGCTGCAAAATTATGAAGGCGAGCATGCGCGAGACCTGTGGGCCGCGAAGGGAAAGCAGGCATTCGATGCGGAACGGCATGAAGTCCATAAGAACCATCGAACATAGTCGTGGTTGGCGAGCAGCGGCGATGCAAAGCCGTCCATTTGGTGACACCCCGCCAACAACTAATTCAGTGTGAAATGGTCTTTCCCACTCAACTTCCGACGGCATTCATTTTTTCCGACGACGTTCATTCTTCCACCAAATCGCGAAGCGCCGAACGGATGCGCGGCCGAAGTGCATTCACAAATGCGTTGGTTCGCTCCTGAAGCCAGTTGAGGGCACGTTCGCGGTCTTCTGGATTCTCCAGGTCCCGCACGGTGAAGTCCTGCGCAATAATCGGCCTGTCGCCCTCAAAATCGATAGTCACCCCCGGGCCCAATTCCGCAGCCAGTTCTTCCGCTTGGGGGGCCAGCGCTTTAGACGCCCGCTCGCCCACGGAGTTTCGATTTGAGGAAAGGTCCAGACCGACGCGGTTGGTGCGCACATCACGGTAAACGGTCAACCAACTTGAGCCACCGGGAGCTCCGAACTTGAAGACGATATGGCCGCCAAGGGCAGGCGGGGGCCGCATCTGATCCGGATCGTCGAGATGGAGTCCCGACAGGAAATCTAGCCAGAAGCTCTGCCTGATGGCGTTGCGCCGCTCCCGCCCGGCTCTTCTTTCCGGTGACTCGATGGAAGCAGAAGATTCCCCTTCTTCGTCCTCAGACAGAGCGAGGCCTTCCGGAAGCGCGATAACGGTCCTCACAATTGTCTGCGTCTTGGCGAGCACACGCGGCACAACGATCCGTGCCCCATCTACCAACTGGTAAATCGGCATTTCGACGAGGCCCAATGTGAAATGAAGTCCGGAATGACCTTGCAGATACTCAGCGATTGTCTCCACACCGACGCGAATACCATCACCAACAATCAGAAGCAGGAATCGCCCGCGCCTTAGGTTCAGCGTCAGCGCGTCATTGAAGCTTATCTCGTCCACATCGTTCCCTGCTGCCCGCACCAAATCGAGAATGACATTTCCTTCTCTGCCTACTCGTCGACTGGCCTCGCGCTGCAGGTCGGATGAGGTCCACAGAGCGAGTTCCTTCGCATAGTCGAGAATCTGCCCAACTACCTCCCGCCTGCCTTCTGGATTGCGCCAAAGCTTGCATTCAACGAGCACCGGCAGGCCAGTGGGCGTGACCATGAAGTTGTCGATTGGACCAGCCGGCGTCGAAAGCTCTCGGCAAATCGATACCGGGTTAGCGAATAACGGATCGATCTCGGCGATGGGCAGGCAAGATGGAAAGCGATGAATGAGGTCCTGAATCGCCGCCTCGGTCATGCCATGTCCCCCTCCGCCAAGCTCGAGGAGCCTTGCAGTCACTACCGAAGCTCCGTCGTCGGAGATAACCAGAGGCGTTGAATGCTGCCTCGCCATGCGTCATTCCTCCTGTTTAGGCTGCGGCTGAACCGCATTTGCCAGCGGCCCGATTGCCTCTCTGGGCAACAATTTCTTCTTCAAGCACCGCTTAGGCGCGCGCATTGAGTAGTTCTGTCGCGACCGCGCCGATCTCTGTCCCTATGTTCGCGCGCGCTTTGGCCCACAGCCTTCGCAAAAGTGGCTCAGGGACCATAACGTCGAACCTCGCTGTCTCGAGGTTCTCGACGAACTCCGAAATGGACTGAATATCCGGTGGACGTTCAGCTACCTGGCGAAGGACCGCCTCAGCTTCTTCAGGTGTAGTCTCCAGAACCGTCACACCGACGTCGTGCATCACGCATTCAAGGCCCGCCGAAACCAATGTGAAGGCGAGAACGGCATTGGCTTCGGTGCCTCTCCAGGTCAGGACCTGCGTATCCTTCACTGCCGGCAGGAATCTGGTCTGCCGCAGTCCGAACTCCGCATATGCCTCCCTCCCCTGGCGCAGGAAGTCGGCGGCGGTCGCATCGAGATAAGCGGGAATGTCGCCGCCTTCTAGGACCGCTCGCATCTCGGCCGAGAGCCTGTCGTGGACAGGTTCGCTCATCACGTTGTCGAACTGAGGAATCTTTCCGGACCGATGCCGCTCGACCTCGAGCACCTTGCTGCGGTCGTCCACCGATGCGATACGCCAGCGCTGTCCGGCGAAGGCAATCACCACTCCGACGGCTACCGGATTTGATATCGGGATAGTTCCAAGAGTACGACCGCCGCAGACGATCCGCCACTCCTCGTCCGTCGAGAACACGGCGTAGAAGTCGCGGCCAGCCGTAAGCCGCTCCCCGAATTCGCCGAGCATGACGGTACCATCGGGCGCCTGCTCCAGCAGCCGGTTGTCCGCCGAGGCCATTCCGCGCAGCAACTCGACATAGTCGCCTTTTCCCAAAACAGAAAGCGGACCCGCCGAGCATATCGTCTCGAAAAGGCGATCAGCGCGCTGCCCGCCCTCCTGTGCGATCACGGAGAGCGTCTGGTGAAGCGCGACGGTCGCAACGGCGTCGACGACGGAAGGTGGCTCGACGAACTTTGCGACGAGCAAGCGCACGGCGGCAACTGCACGCACCGTCTCCAGTCTCAGGTGATCGAGTGGGTCGGAATCTTGTCCGAGATTTCGTTCTCGCACATACATGCGAAGGATTGCCGGAACGCCGCGCCGCCGGCCGCTGCGTCCCAGGCGTTGGCGGAGCGAAGCGAGCGACCGCGGCGCCCCGACTTGGGCCACCGACTTAATCGATCCGATATCGATGCCGAGTTCCAGCGTTGTCGTAGCGACCGCTGTCGTGGGCAGGTTGGACTGCTTCAGCCTGTCTTCGAGTTCCTCCCGCAACTCCTTCGAGAGGCTGCCATGATGGGGAAAGAACTCGTTGGGAACACCGGCTTTCTCGGATCGCGTCCGCAGCCTGTCCGCCAGGGCTTCCACGCGCCTGCGCGACCCGGCGAATACCAGGTTGTTCGCTCCGCGAAGCGTCGCGAACATATGGTCGGCGATGAAGTCGAGCGCGACTGGCTTCTCCTCCGCCTCCAGCCCGTCGATGTCTTCCGCGTCTTCGTCATCCGCGTACCCCCGCACCTGGAGCCTTAGCTCAGGCGAGTCGGCCAAGGACTCCACGATCGAAACGGAAGATGGCGAAGCTGGATTCAGCCAGCCGGCGGCAACGGACAGGTCGCCTATCGTGGCGGACAGCCCGATCCGCCTTGCTGGTTCCGCGGACAAGGCATCCAGCCGCCGCAGCAAGGTTGCCAGATGGAGGCCGCGCGGCCCGCTCAGGAAGGCATGCAACTCGTCGATGACGATGAAGTCCAACGCGCCCAGCATCCTCCTTGCATCGCCCGGACGACGCAGGAGCATCGCCTCGATGGATTCCGGAGTTATCAGGACGACGCCGCGCGGATCGCGTCTCGTCCGCTGCTTGGCGGCTTGAGGGGCATCGCCATGCCATCGGACGACGTCGATCTCCATCCGCTCGCAGAGGTCGTCCAGGCGGCGGAACTGGTCGTTGATCAGCGCCTTGAGCGGACTCACGTAGAGGACCGACACGCCCGGCTCCGTCCGTGCCGCCACCCTCGTCAGGATTGGCAAGAAGGCGGCTTCCGTTTTCCCAGCCGCCGTGGCGGCCGCGATCAGGACGTCGTTCCGGCCGCCCAGGATCGCGGCGATCGCCTTGTCCTGGACATCGCGGAGTTCCTCCCACTTACGCTCCCAGATCCAGCGCCGGATCGTTTCATGAAGCCTATCGAATCCAGAGGGCGTCTCAGAGCCTGACGGTGGCAAGATCCTCATCCCCACCCGCGGTTTCGTCCTCGCTCTCGTCCGCCGAAGAGCTTTCGGCGTCCGGCGCGATATCGACGCGGCCCACCAGGCTCGCCCATTCGGTTCCAGGATTCTGCTCAAGGATTGCCAGAAACTGCACGAACGCCTTTATCGTGTTCCGAGGCGTCCTGAAGTAGGCATCCCCGACGTGCTTGTTGCAATGCTCCATGAACGCGGGAAGGGCTTCATCCGGAACGAGGTTCTTGGCGGGGTCGCCGGAGGCAAACACTGATCGGATATTTGAAAGAAGGATCAGGAGGTCCTCGGGCGTGAGGCTTTGGAGGCGCAGCACCGGACCGGAAAGATCGACCAGGCCATTCGTCGCGAATGCATTCTCGGAAAGGCGGGACTGCAGGGCGGAGTAGCTGTACAGGCCGCGGCGGGTGTCCATGAGGAACTCCGGCGTGCCGCCGAGCGCGAAACCGAAACCGCCGAAGTTGCCCTGCAGCACGTCGTTGAGCATGCGAAGGACTTGCTCGAAGTTCTGGTTGCGAGCCTGGGCACTCTGAAGCTTGTACAGGTTCACCATTTCGTCGAAGACAACGAAGAGCCCGGCGTACCCCGCAAGCCTCACGAACGCTGCCAGCAGCTTGAGGGAATCATAGACGTTGTCGTCATCGATGATGTTGCGGACGCCAAGCGCCTGGCGCGCCTCTGTCTTCGTGGAATATTCCCCGCGGAGCCACCGAAGGGCCGAGGCCTTGAGGACTTCGTCGCCCTCCTCACTTCCTTTCCAGTACGCCTTCAGGACCGTCGCGTAGTCATAGCCGCCGACGTGTTCCTGCAGGTGCGCGAGACGCTGATCGATGATGCGCTCGACCGGCACGCCCGCTTGTGCTGCCTCCTGGATGCAGTCCGTCACGAAGCGTTCGACCACGCTCGGCAGTGCGCCGCCGTCGGGCCGGGTCCGCGTCGCCATATTCCTTACGGCTTCGGCATAAAGTCCCCTCGCCTGGCCTGCCGTCGCATGAATCCTGCGGTCGGGCGCAAGGTCGGCATGGATCGTGACACATTTGCGCTCAAGCGCGACCAGACGCACCAGATTCAGGAAGAAGGTCTTGCCGGCACCGTATTCGCCGATCACGAAACGGATGGCTGCTCCACCGTCGCAGATGCGATCGATATCGCGGACCAACGCTCCCACCTCAGCCGCGCGGCCGACCTGTACATGACGAAGTCCCGTCTTCGGGACAACGCCGGCGGCGAGCGCCTGTAGAATGGCATCGCGATCGCGCGTCTTGATAGTCGTGACAGCCGTCATGCTTCCACCCTCGCTTGCTGAAGCTTATCCCTGAGATGCGCTACGAGTGAAACGCGTTCGTCGCCTTCGACTATAGGTTCATCGAACCTGTCGAAACCCCATTCGTTGATCGTTTCCATCGCTCCGTCGGGCAACAGCCTAAGCTTCCGCGCCTCGTCTTCGAACGCTTGCCTATCCAGTTCGCCGCTTTCGGCCAGAAGGCTCAGCAACCTGGCGTGGGCGCCGTCGAGGCCGGCGAACTTTCCTTCGGCAGCAACAGCTTCCCTGACCTGAGGCGGTAAGGCTGACGGCTCCTGTTCAGTGAAGATGCCCGCGAGAAGCTCCGATACGGCCGTGGTCTCCGATTTGATCCGCTCCAGGCGACCGTGATCGATTCTGAGACCGCCCGAGGGGGATGGAGGAGGCGGCGCCGGGATCGGAACGCCGGTCGCACGCGTCTCCGGAGCGACGGCGACGGGCTCGTCGAGCGCGACCGACCCGCGATGGAGGGTGGAATACAGATCCTCCACCGGGTAGCCGAGCGCCTTGTACAGCCGCTCGAGGAACTTCACCTCGTCAGGAGCCGCGTAGCCATCCGCCAGGACGGCCGACGTGGCCGATCTGACGGCGCTGGCGCGGGCATCTGCACCGATGCTGCCCAATTTCTTGATGGCGGATTGCTGCGCTGCCGGGTCCTTGAGAAGCGTACTGGCATACGCCATCAGCCTGCCGCGCTCGACGCCGCCCATGCCTGGAAACGAACGGATGTCCGCCTTGATCGATTCGAATTCGCTGGGCTCGACCCTTCCGTCGGAAACGGCCGCCAGCGCCGCCACTTCTACCATCGCCCTGGCGGCAGCATAGGCTGAAGCCTCGCCGTCAACGGGAGCGCCATCCTTCGCCTTGAACAGCAGAATGTAGCCGTCGGCTTCCAGGCAGCGTGAGCCGTACCTGCGGTCCGGCTCGAAGCCAACATCCAGCTTGTCCATCAAGGCGCCGATCGGGTTGCACAGGCCGGCGCCGAGTTTTCCCTTGGTCGGGATTTCCATTCCCAGGGCTTGCGCCAGTCGCGCCACCTTCAACCCGGCGATCCTGTGATCGCCAAAAAGATCGTCAACGCGCTTGAGCGCCGCGGCTCCGGTCCCGGAGCCGGACGTCAGGATCTCCTTGGGCAACAGGAAAGCGGCTTCGACAGACCCCTTGGCCTCAGGTTTCTTCCCAAGAAGACGGCTGTAGGCGGCAAGCTCGTCGGTACAGGCGGTGAGAAGGTCTCTGAGCCCATCAATTGGCGCGGAAAGGGCAGCTATGTCAGGAAGCGGCCCGAGCTCGCTATCCGACAAGTCCACCCTGCCCCCGAAGCCACCGCTCGCCGCCCGGTATTCGATTTTGATCTTCGTCCTCGGCGAATTGACCTTCAGCCCGTCCGGATAGCGCGACGCAAACCGTAGGTGCCAGAGTTCGGCGAGTTCCTCGAAGCATCTGGATGCGGGCGTGCGCAGCTGCGTGTCTGGAAGTGACAATATCCACAGGAGCGCGTCGGTGCTGTCGAAAGGAAGCTTGGAACTTAGCTTCCGCCCGAGATGAACCCTTACGGACAGCGGCATTTCATAGCCGCTCCTCAGGTCTGGCGAGAGAGTCGGTCGAGAAGTGTCCGGGTTCGCCATCAAGTCGGCCACGTCAAGGAACTTCGAAGCGTAGCCCTTGAAGGAGTAGTTCTCGCCATGGAGCGTTAGAAGGCGTCGGACCTCCGCTGCCATCGCCGGAGCCTCATTCCTCGCCTCGTCGATGAAGAGACGACGTTCGAGGCCATAGAAGAATATGAAAACGTAGCCTATGCCGATCGAAGGATCGTTCCTGCCTCCTGCAAGCCACTCGAGATACGTCCGCCGCGCCCCCGGGGAGATCGACTGATATGATGGCCAGTAGGGCAACGTTTTGCCTTCGGGATCGCCTCGTACGGATCCGACCTGGCAAGTTGGATCAACCAGGCAGTTCTCCGCCCCGGATTTTCCGGCGAAGGACGCGCCGAGATAGAACATGCCCGAGTTGATTGAGACTCCCGCCACCCGAACATCTTCTCCAGAAGGTATCCATTTTGCCGGAGTTTTGGGCTGACGACCGCTATCGCGTGCGAGCATGCTAGCCGTGACCGGGCGCCTTTCCCACTGGCTGCTTCCATCGGTGAAGCGCCTGTCCGGACGAGATCGCGAATCCTGCCAAGGCTGCTGCGGCGACACAGTCCGCTCGCTCGTCGGCGTAGACCCGTCCTGCACAAGTAGGCGTGAGCGCTGCGGTGTCTCTGCGAGACTCTGCTTGCGTCCCAGATAGATCAGCCACGCAACCAACGCCGCGCCGATCAGGAACCATTCCATAGTCGTCCCCCCGGACCCTCAGGATATTCCGTTGACATCATGGCATGGTCTGCGGGTATCGGACAATCTTCGAACAAAGATTGCCGCCGATAGCAAACAACTTCGGTGACGAAGAGCACACTCCTTGGTCATCGCCGCCAAAGAGAGCCGGACAATAGGGCTGTGGGTTGACCATGCGAGTACCACGCACCCATTATCTTGCGGCTTCCGGGTGCCGCTACGTGGCGAAAGTTTCTTCCGCTAGAGTTTATTAACGACACGGAATGGAAATAGGCTCCGCAGCAGCAATGGGGGGACACGGTTATGCAGCTGGTTGCGGGCGAACTTCGGCTTAGCGCGAGTGACTTGGTAGGCCATCTAAGTTGCCATCATCTGAGTGTCCTTGACCGGGCAGTTGCGGAGGGACAGCTCGCAAAGCCCTCCCATTGGGACCCGCAGCTCGAGATTCTGCGGGAGCGCGGCGCCGTCCACGAACGGAACTTCGTGCAGCATTTGATCGACAGCGGCTTGGAAGCAGCACGGATCGACGGCGTCGACGTCTCTGACCCGGCCGTTGCGGCGACTCTCCGGTCGATGGCAGCGGGCACCGAGGTCATCGTCCAGGCAGCGCTGCGCTACGGCCGTTGGGGCGGTCGGGCCGACATCCTGCGGCGTGTGGAGAAGCCAAGCAACCTTGGCTCGTGGTCGTACGAGGTGCTCGACACCAAACTCGCACGGGAAACGAAAGCCGGAACGGTACTCCAGCTCTGCCTCTATTCCGATCTGTTAGAACGCGCGCAAGGCCTAGCGCCGGATCAACTGCATGTCGTGGCGCCTTGGTCCGATTTCGTGCCGCAGACGTTCCGCTTCGCCGACTACGCGGCCTACTATCGGCAAGCAAAGCGTCGGTTCGAGCAGTCGCTTGAGCAGGAGGATGCTTCAGCCACGTATCCCGACCCGACTCCTCACTGCGACATTTGCCGCTGGCGCGACACTTGCGATGGCAAGAGGCGAGAGGACGATCACCCCTCCCTGATCGCCAGTGTCACGAAAGTGCAGATCAACGAGTTCGCGCAACACGGCGCCGCGACGATGGCCGGCATCGCATCGCTCCCCCTTCCCCTTTCCTGGCGTCCCGAACGTGGGTCGCTTGGCTCGTACCGCCGCGTTCGGGAACAGGCGCGCGTCCAGGTGGAGGCGCGGGAAACCGGAGAGCGCAAATTCGAGATGCTTGAGATCGAGCCAGGGTTCGGACTGGCGCGCCTTCCTGAACCATCCGACGGCGATATCTTCCTGGATCTCGAAGGTGATCCGTTCGTGGGAGAGCACGGCCTCGAATATCTCTTCGGCTACCTGTCCAGCGACGGTCAGCGCCAAAACGTCTATCGCGGCGAATGGGCTTTAAGCCGATCCGAGGAACGGCAGGCTTTCGAGCGGTTCGTCGATTTCGTCATGGCGCGCTGGGAGGCGTATCCGGACCTCCACATCTACCACTACGCGCCCTACGAGCCAGCAGCCCTCAAGCGTTTGATGGGAAGGTACGGCACGCGCGAGGACGAAATCGACCGCATGCTACGCGCGAAACTCTTCGTCGACCTCTATTCGGTGGTTCGCCATGCCGTTCGCGCCAGCGTCGAGAGCTACTCCATCAAACGCCTCGAACCTTTCTACGGCTTCATAAGGCAGGTGCCGCTCCCGGAGGCGAATAGCGCGCTCACAAACTTTCAGGCCAATCTCGAGCTCGGCGACGTCGCGTCCATCAGCGAGGAAACCCGCGCGACAGTGCGCGGCTACAATGAAGACGACTGCCTCTCGACGGCCGCCCTCCTCTCATGGCTCGAGGATCGGCGGGCAGAATTCATCGCCGCCGGCTCGGATGTCCCACGGCCTGGAGGCGGGGATGACGGTGCCCCGAACGAGAACGTCACTGCCTGGCTTGCGCGCATCGCTCCCGTTATCGAGCAGCTTCTGCAAGGCATCCCTGACGATCCTGGTGATCGCTCGGAAGAGCAGCAGGCGCGTTGGCTGCTTGCCAACCTGCTGGATTGGCACCGGCGGGAAGCCAAGGCGACCTGGTGGGAGCTCTTTCGCCTTGCAGCGGTGTCAGCCGAAGAGCTGCTCGACGAACGGGCGGGGCTGTCAGGGCTTGTGTTCGTCGGGGAAGTCGGCGGGACGGCTCGTGCTCCCATTCACCGCTACAGCTACGCTCGGCAGGAGAGCTCCCTGCGCGGCGGTGAAGACCTTCGCAATTGCGGCGGCGAGAAGCTCGGATCAGTCGCAGCGATTTCGCTTGAGGAGCGGACGGTCGACATCAAGAAGCGTCAGGACAGCGCGACCCTGCACCCTGAAGCCGTTTTCGCCCACAAGGTAGTTGGCGCCGAGGTCATTGCGAAAGCGCTCCTACGCATTGGCGAGCACGTCGTGGCCAACGGGATCGAAGGCCCCGGCCCGTACAAGGCCGCCCGGGATCTTCTGTTGAGGCGGCCGCCTCCAGTCGGCGAGCATCCCATCAGGGAGGCAGGCGAGAGCACGCTGGATGCCGCGTCGCGGCTGGCGGGGCATCTCGCTGAAGGCGCCCTGCCCGTCCAGGGACCGCCGGGTGCCGGAAAGACGTTCACGGCGGCGCGGATGATCTGCGACCTCGTTCGGCAAGGCAAGACGGTCGGGATAACCGCAAACAGCCACAAGGTCATCCGGAACCTCATCGACAAGGTCATCGAGGAAGCGGATGGGCTCGGCGTCGATCTCCAGTGCTGTCACAAGGCCGACGAGGAAGAAGAAGAACACCATCGCCTGACCATCGCCCGGCGCAGCGAAGACCTCATCGCGGCGATTGGCCATGGCGTACACGTCGGAGGGGGAACGGCATGGCTCTGGTCTCTCCCTGACGCCTTTGAGGCGGTCGACGTGCTTTTCGTCGACGAGGCAGCCCAGATGGCTCTCCCGAACGTGCTCGCCGTCTCGCAGGCAGCGAAGACGATTGTCCTCGTGGGCGACCCGCAACAGCTCGACCAGCCGATTCAGGGCAGCCACCCTGACGGCTGTGACGTGTCAGCCCTCGACCACATCCTAGGCGGCGCCCAAACCATTCCGGCGGATCGCGGCCTGTTCCTCGACGAAACGTGGCGGCTACACCCCGACATCTGCAGGTTCACCTCCGAGCTCTTCTACGCGGGGGAACTCCATCCTCGCCAAGGACTGGAGCGCCAGTTCATCGGCGGCGACACGCGTGTGTCAGGCGCCGGCCTCCGGTGGTTCCCAGTCGAGCACGACGGCAACCAGAGCAATTCGCCGGAAGAGGCCGAGGCCATCGCGGGTCTGGTGAACGAAGCCATCGCGGCGCGCGTCACCTGGACGGATCGCGACGGAAATCTCCGTCCTTTGACGCTGGACGACATTCTCGTCATTGCGCCGTTCAACGCGCAGGTTTTCGAAATCCAGAAGCGCCTGCCCGGGGCGAGGGTCGGGACCGTTGACAAATTCCAGGGGCAGGAAGCGCCGATCGCGATCTATTCCACGGCGACTTCAAGCCCCTCCGACGCACCGCGCGGCATGGAGTTCCTTTACAGTCTCAACCGCTTGAACGTGGCGACCTCCCGGGCGAAATGCGTATGCGTCCTGGTATCGTCTCCAATGCTGTTCCAGGCCGAGTGCCGAACGCCGCGCCAGATGCAGCTTGCAAACGCACTTTGCCGCTATTTGGAACTCGCAACATCGCTTTAATCGGATACACATCCTCAGTGCGAAATGGCTATTTCGCCCTGAGCACCGTCACGAGGCCGGTGCCGGGAAAGGGTCGGCACGGTTCGCTTTTCCGGACGAACACAGCGACATCACAATAGCCGGGAATGCACCCGTCACACAGCCGCTCGCGCAGAGCGGCTCGTCTGTCACCGGGGGGGGTGAACCACCGTGCTGGTGACAGAGGAGCCTTCCTATCCTGCTGTTTTCACAATTAGCTTATATGCGGCTACTAACTCGCGGGTCAGTTGGCATGCTGTTCGCTTTCCATGGCCAGCTTCTTTTTGCTCTTGCGTACCCTGATCTCGATACGGCGTCTCGCCGGAGCATCACCAGACTGCGCCCCATCTGTTAGGCGATCGTCAGGAAGGATCAGCTGGCCTCCTGACATAGGAAGAATGTTGAGGTGATCGAGCCCTGGAAGCTTTTTCAGGAGCGATGCGACTGATATCGCACGCGCGAGGCCTAGCCCAGCATTGTCGCCCGGCTCCATTTTGCTCACACCTTCATCGCCGGAAAGCACCCGCTTAAGAACGAAGTCCATATTGGACTGACGTGAAAGCCGCTGTTCGTCGGTGTGTCCAATGACCTCAACGACGTCGACATCATATCTCGCAACGATGTCGGCGATCTGAGAAGCGATATCGCCTTCAAGCTTCGCCCTGAAGTCCGGTTTCAATTCGGCACTGCTGACTTCAAACGAATAGCCGTTGGCTTCACTCAAATGGATGATCGGCGGCAGATCCTTGGGCTGCCGCGTCGTCTCAGCGAGTTGCTTCTCGGCGTCTGCCAGCTTCCGCTCCGCTTCGGACGCACGCTTGTCCGCCGACACGAGTTTGCGAACGTCGTCGGCATTTAACTTATTGTCACGGAGAACCGCTGTGGCTTCTGCCAAGTTGACGGCTTCTTCGGCCGTTAGCCCTTTTTGCTCAATTTGCTCGATTGCCTTCCTCGCAAGGATCAGCTTTCGCCATTCCTCGTCGGGCACCTTGTGTCCCGTGGTCTGGGCCATGAGCTCGGCAATTTGAGCCAGCAAATCCTTGTTCTCTTGTCTCAGTTGCTGGACCGCCGCCTCGCTGCGCGAAACCGTCTCCTGGGCAATGCGAAGCTGCTCCCGCGTCTTCTCAACAATGGCTCCAGCGACCAACAGCAGACAGAAAACGAGCAAGAGCATCGTCTCAGCCATTGTTAGGCCCGAAATCAACCCTCGGGCGTACCCCTTACGCTCGTAACCGACAGAAGCCCCGCTCGGTTCGCTCAGCGCCACCATCTCAACCTCGATTGTGCCCTCTCAACGATCGGCTCCGCGACCTCCGGCTGTGGCGGCACTTCGTTTGCGCCATTGTGAGAGGCCCCACTTGTATCGGGCTGCCCATCCTGCGCAGTTGCCTCTGACAGCGGGACAAAGATAGATGGCTGGACAACTGGTTCGGTGACAGCAACCGGGGCTACCGGTGGGATTTCGTTAGGGACGGGAGCGGCCCGATCGTGATCGAGAAGGCGCGACAACAATGCAGTCGTGCCAGCGTTTTGTTCCGACTGCTTATCGAGCTTTTCCAAGAGAATCTTCTGATGCGCTGCCATCCTGAGGACGGCATCAGAAAGCTTGTCAGTCCTTTCTCCCTGCTCTTTCGAAAGTGCTTCCGCTCGCTCCGTGAACTTCCCAACAGATGCAGCAAGAACCTTGAGGACCGTAACGACATCGGTCTTGAGGACCTCGTCGGGGATTACCACTTTCGAAAGCTTATCGGCTACAGCGTCAGCCTGAGCCTCGAATTTCGAGACCGTTCCGGCCATTGAGCCGTTCGCCTTGTCCAGGGATGCGGCAACAGTCTCGACCTTTTCGGCAACCCCTGAAAACATGCCCTCGATACGGCCGAAAGTCTCCTCCAGGGTTTTGGCGATTTTTTCCGACGTCTCCTGGACCGGCTTTATTGCTTTGCTGGCCATCGAATCGAAGGCTTGTCGGACTTGCTCACCGTTCTTTTCTGCTTGGCGGGCGATTTCATCGAAACCCTCTTCCAGCATTTGGTTGCAAACCCGGCGGAAGTCGGCGAATTCTCGCGCAACGCTCTCCATTTCAGTGCGTACGCGACGTGTCATATCCGCAAGCTCGTGCCGAGCCGCGCGCTCGACGTCGGCAGGGTCGCGCCGAACCTGGTTGTAGAAAATGCGCAGGGCGATACCCGTAATGGTCGAGGTTACGGCAATGCCGAAATTCCTGACAATCTCGTCCGTCGATGCGCTTGTGCCGAACTGGTAGAGCGAGGCCCCCAAGCTGGAGAGAGTAAAAAGGAAGCCCATGTAGTAGAGGTTGTCGGTAAGCGGTGTTTTGGGGCCACCTTTCGGGAGTGATCGCGATCTGTGAGGTTGCCGATCCTGTAGTGGGATCGGAG